>NZ_JAMYMO010000067.1:0-15326 GCF_040318575.1 Mesorhizobium sp. M1088
GTCAGCCGATGACGCCCATGATATCGGCTTCCTTCATGATCAGAAGGTCTTCGCCGTTGAGCTTGACTTCGGTGCCCGACCACTTGCCGAACAGGATGCGGTCACCGGACTTGACGTCCAGCGGGACGAGCTTGCCGGCTTCGTCGCGGGCGCCGGAACCGACGGCGATGATCTCGCCTTCCTGCGGCTTTTCCTTCGCCGTATCGGGGATGATGATCCCGCCGGCGGTCTTCGCTTCGGACTCGACCCGGCGAACGACCACGCGGTCATGCAGCGGCCGGAAATTCGACTTTGCCATTTTTGGATTTCCCTGGTGCGGATGTTGAACGGTTCTCCGTTGCCGGAGCGTGCTTAGCACTCAGCCGAAGCGAGTGCTAACGCGGCAATGAGATAAGCCGCATGCTCCTGCTAGTCAAGACGGAAGAGCAAAGAGCAAAGAGAAAAGAGCAGACAGCAAAGAGAAGAGAGTAAAGAGCGTGTAAGCATCGAGCCTTTTATGTGAACAATGTCGGGTATCAGACATATATGGGGCGGCTCACCCTTTGTATTTGAGCTTTATTCAGATGGCACGAATGATGCAACGGGTGATGCATTTGATCTCATCCAGAGGCTCGCACGGGGTCGTGCTGCGTCAGCTCGGTCATGTCGAGCTTCAGAAGGCCATTTTGGCATTGGTTCTGTTGCCCTATCGCCATTCATGACCAGTCCTGCGCGCGTGAGCCGGCCGGCTAGATTCCAACCACGAGAGCGCCGCCGCTGAGACCCGCACCCGCCGCCGACAGAAGGATTTTCTCTCCAGGCTGGAATGGCTTCATCTGGTTGGCGAGCGAGAGCGACAGCGGGATCGTCGCGGCCGAAGAGTTGCCGTATTCGGCAATCGTCTTGACAATTGCTTGGTCCGCGATGCCGAGGTTCCTCCCGACCGCGTCGAAAATCCGAGTATTGGCCTGATGCGGCACGAACCGGCCGAGATCGTGTGGCCGCACTCCGGCAGCGGCTAGAGCGCTTGTCGAGCAATCGGTCATCATCTCCACGGCCATTGCGAACACTTCGCGGCCGTCCGTCATCCTCATTCGGGTTTGCGCGAGATCGAGGTCACCGTGGAACGGCTTGTTGCTTCCTCCTGCGGGAATCTGGATCAGCCCGTATCGCGAGCCGTCCGAATCCACCGAGGCACCGAGAATGCCCCGATCAGCATCATCGCACTGACCGATCACCAGGGCGCCGGCGGCATCGGCAAACAGGACCGAGCTTGCGCGCTCGGCTGGATTGATGCGGCGGCTGAGGATGTTGGCGGCGATAACAAGGCTCGCTTTGCCGTGCAGGCGGGTAAATCCGTCCGCGAACATCAGCGCATAGATGAAGCCGGCGCAGGCGCCGGTCAGATCGACAGCGCCGGCGCGGCCCAGCCCCAACCGATGTGCGACCAGGGGCGCGCTGGGCGGCAGGAGGTGATCGGGCGTCGAGGTGGCAAGTAACAGCAGACCGATGTCGTGGCGCGCAATGCCGGCGTTCGCCAAAGCCATGTCGCCGGCTTGCGTGGCCAAGCCAGACAGCGTGTCTTCGTCCGTTGCCCAGAAGCGCGAACGAATTCCGGTGCGCCGCTCGATCCAGCCCGGTTCGAGGCCGAGATTGTTCTCGATTTCGGCATTGGCCACCTTTCGCCCAGGCGCATGATGGCCAAACCCGAGAAGGCGCGACGACCTGCTCATGGCCTCGAACCGAAGCGTTCGCCGGCTTCCTCGATGGCGTCATAGAGCCCGTCCAGCTCCTCGCCGGTGATGCAATAAGGCGGGAGAAGATAGAGGACATTGCCGAGCGGGCGCACAAGGAGCCCGCGCTTGAGGAAAAAAGCGCGCAGTTTCGGGCCGATTTCGGCCAGATAACCGGCTGAGCCGGCGCGAAGATCGAGCGCCGCAATCGTGCCGGTCGTCCGCTTGTCGGTGAAGTAGGGATTGTCGCGAAAGCGTCTAAGCCCGGCGGCCTGCTTCGCGCTCAGGGCCGCGATCCGCTCGGCCACCGGCTCGTCCTGCCAGATCTCGACATTGGCGAGTGCTGCCGCGCAGGCAATCGGATTGGCGGTGTAGGAACTCGAGTGGAAAAAGGTCTTCTTCCTGTCCGTCGAATAGTGAGCCTGGAAGATGGCATCGGTGGCGAGTGTGGCCGCCAGCGGGATGGTGCCACCGGTCAGGCCCTTCGAGGTGCACAGGATATCCGGAGAAATCGATGCCTGCTCGCAGGCGAACATGCTCCCGGTGCGGCCCCAGCCGGTCATCACCTCGTCGGCGATCAGCAGCGTGCCGGAGGCTTCGGCGATCTTCTTCAATCCGGTCAGAACCGAGGCCGGATACATCCGCATGCCGCCGGCGCCAAGCACCAGCGGTTCGATGATCAGCGCGGCGGCGCGCCGGTCGCGGCTGACGGCCTCGAATCTATCCAGCGTTTCCTGCTCGCGGCCGGCGGCCGGGAAGGGAATGGTGTCGACCTCGAACAGCAAGGGTTCGTAGGCGGCGTTGAACACGCCACGGGCACCGACGCTCATCGTGCCGATCGTGTCGCCGTGATAGCTGTGCTCCATGACGACGATGCGCGAGCGCGGCGCGCCGATGTTGCGGAAATAGCCGAGCGCCATCTTCAGCGCGACTTCGACGCTGGTCGAGCCGCTGTCGGAATAGAACACCCAGTCGAGTCCGGCGGGAGCGAGTCCGACAAGCGCCTTGGCCAAGCATTCGGCAGGCTCGTGCGTGAAACCTGCGAAGATGATCTGGTCGAGGCTCGAGGCGGTCGTCTCGATTGCCTTTATAATGCGGGGATGGCGGTGGCCATGTGTGACGACCCACCAGGAGGAAATGGCGTCCAGAATGCGCACGCCATTGGCTTTGTGGAGATAGGCGCCTTCAGTCAGGACGATTTCAGGGATTGCCGGCTCGAGCGCGTGCTGGGTGAAGGGATGCCACACACGGGAATGCGGCATCATTCGCCTCCGGCAATCAAAGCGAGGTCGAAGCCGGCAATCATCGCTTGTCTCAGCGTTTTGTCCGTTAGCGGATCGAGGTGCGGCAGCCTGCCGAGTTGCGGCACGTCGCCGAATTCCACGATCGTCCGTTGCGTATCGGTCATCTCATCGCCGATGAAGGCGATGCCAGCCAGCGGGATAGCGCGCGCCCGCAGGGCCTCGATCGACAGCAGGGTGTGATTGATTGTTCCGAGCGCGGTGCGGGCGCACAGAATGACCGGCAACTGCCATTGCTCGAATATGTCGATGAACCTTGTCCGGCGGTTCAGCGGCACCATCAGCCCGCCGGCGCCTTCGATGACGAGCGGTGTCGGCAGGACCGGAAACGAAAGATCGGCAGCCTCGATCGAAACGTCGTCGATTTCGGCCGAACGATGCGGCGAAAGCGGGCTCTTCAAGCGGTAGGCTTCCGGCAGCACGCGCCCCGACGGCAGCCCGGCAAGTCGCGCAACCGCCTCGCTGTCGGTCTCGCCGTCGAGGCCCGATTGCACCGGCTTCCAGTAGAAGCCGTCAAGCAGGCCGGCAAGCCCGGCCGAAAACACCGTCTTGCCAATTCCGGTGTCTGTTCCGGTGATGACGATGCGCTTGGTCATGTCGCCTCCGGTCATGTCTGCGCCAACACCTCGACGAGCGCCTCGACCATGGCGGAAATGTCGGCTTCGCCGATATTGAGCGTCAGTGAGATGCGCAGCCGCGACGTGCCCTCGGGCACGGTCGGCGGACGAATGCCGCGTATGTCGAAGCCGCGGGCCTGCAGGCGCGCCGCCATTGCCATGGTGCGCCTGACATCGCCGATCACCAAGGGCTGGATCTGAGAGCCACTTGGCATCACACCGCAGCGATCGACCAATTGGCGGCCTGCGAGGGCAACGCGTTCATGCAGCTGAACACGCCGCATAGGCTCGTCGGCGAGCATTGCGAGCGCTTCGCGCGCCGCGACCGCCATCAGCGGCGATGGCGCGGTGGCGTAGATGAATGGCCGGCAACGGTTGATCAGATACTCGCACAGTGTCCTCGGCCCGGTCACGAGCCCACCAGATGCGCCGAGCGCCTTGCCGCAGGTGTGGAGCGCGACGATGTTGTCGCGGCCCTCGAAAGCGGCGGCCAGCCCCCGGCCGTCCGGTCCCCAGACGCCGGTGGCGTGCGCCTCGTCGACGACGAGGAATGCCTCGTGCCGATCGGCAAGCGCGACCAGGCTCTCCAAAGGCGCGCAGTCGCCATCCATGCTGTAAAGGCTTTCCACCGCGATCCAGACGCATCCCATGCCGCCTTCGGCGCGCCAACACGTGATCGCATCCTCGACAGCATCGACGTCGTTGTGCGCGGCCAGCTTGAACTCGGCGCGCCCGGCCTGCGCACCCTCATGCATGCTGGCATGGGCGAGCTCATCGAGGACCAAAAGGTCGCCCTTCTGCGGCAGCGCAGTCAGCAGAGCGAAGTTGGCGATGTAGCCGCTGCCGAAGAATAGCGCGCCGTCGGCTCCAAAGAATGCTGCCGCGTCTGCCTCGAGCTGCTCGTGTTCCGGTGCATTGCCGCGCAACAGCCGCGACCCGGTGGCGCCAACCGGCGTGCCCCGCGCAATCGCCGCCACAACCGCTTCGCCAAGTCTTTTGGAGGCGGCAAGCCCGAGATAGTCGTTCGACGAGAAGTCGAGCCCGGCGCGCGGCTTCAGCGTCCGCAGCCGGTCCTTGCGCGCCAGTCCCTGCAAGGTCGCCTCATAGCGGGCAAGCGGTGCCCCGTTCATTGCGCCTCGAGTTCCATCGGCTCGATGCCGAGGCGCCGGAACAGCAGGGTATCCTTGTCCTCGCCGGGATTGTCCGCCGTCAGCAGCGTGTCGCCGACGAAGATCGAGTTGGCGCCGGCAAAAAAGCACAGCGCCTGCATCTCGTCGGTCATGGCCGTGCGGCCGGCGGAGAGACGGATATGCGATTTCGGCATCATGATGCGCGCCAGCGCGATCACGCGCACGAATTCGATCGGCTCGATGGGCTTGGCGTCGGCAAGCGGGGTGCCGGCGATCGGGATCAGCATGTTGATCGGAACGCTTTGCGGATGTTCCGGCAGGTTGGCCAGCGTCACGAGCATGTCGATCCGGTCCACCGGCTCCTCGCCCATGCCGACAATACCGCCGCAGCAGACCTTGATGCCGGATTGGCGAACGTGCTCGAGCGTCTCCAGCCGGTCGGCAAAGCTCCGCGTGCTGATGATCTCGCTGTAGTAGCGTTCCGACGTATCGATGTTGTGGTTGTAATAGTCGAGGCCAGCCTGTTTGAGGCGAGCCGCCTGCTCAAGATCGAGCATGCCGAGCGTCATGCAGGTTTCCATGCCCAGCGCCTTGACGCCTTCGACCATCGCCACGACCGCATCCATGTCGCGCGCCTTGGGGTTTCGCCAGGCCGCGCCCATGCAATAGCGGGTTGCGCCGGAGTCACGCGCTTTCTTCGCCTCGGCGACGACGCGCCGGACCTCCATCAGCTTCGACGCCTTCAGGCCGGTCTCGTGATGCGCCGACTGGCTGCAATAGCCGCAATCCTCCGGGCATCCGCCCGTCTTGATGCTGAGAAGCCGGCTGAGCTGGACCTTGTTGGGATCGAAATTCTGGCGGTGCACGGTTTGCGCGAGGAAGAGGAGATTGTTGAAGGGGGCATCGTGAAGTGCCTGAGCCTTCTCCAGGGTCCACGCTCCAGGGTCAGGGGATTGAGCCTGTGGCGATGTCTGCGTTGGACTGGCTGTTTGCATGTCCATGCTGTTCCTCCGGTTCTGCCTTGCTTTGCTGTCTGATTGACGACGATCGGAAAGGACAGTTGATTCGATCCTGTTCGTTCCTCAGGCAATCATGAGCCCCAATAGTCGAGGCCGATATCCAGGATCGGCGCGCTGTGGGTCAGTCGGCCGACTGAAATCAGATCAACGCCGGTCGCGGCAATCGCTCGCGCTGTATCGGATGCGATCCCGCCAGAAGCCTCGGTGATAGCACGGCCGCCAACGATTGCGACGGCGCGGCGAAGATCGGCGAGGCACATGTTGTCGAGCAGAACCGCATCGGGAGCGAAGCCAAGTACCTCCTCCAACTGGGCCAGCGTATCGACCTCGACTTCGATCTTGACGAGATGACCGGCCCGTCTTCGTGCTCGCTCGAGCGCCGGGCGAACGCCGCCTGCGATGGCGATGTGGTTGTCCTTGATCAGAATTGCGTCGTCGAGGCCGAAGCGGTGATTGGATCCGCCACCTGCGCGCACCGCATACTTTTCGACTGCCCTCAATCCGGGCGTCGTCTTGCGCGTGCAGACGATCTTCGCGCCATATCCACGAACCGCAGCGACGATCGATGCCGTTGCTGTAGCGATGCCGCTCAGATGGCACAAAAAATTGAGTGCCGTCCGTTCGGCTGTGAGAATGGCCCGGGCAGGGCCAACCACTGATGCAATGACCTCTCCATCCATGACATTGCAGCCGTCTGCCCGCTCCACCGAAATTTCGACATCAGGATCAATCAAGCGGAAAGCGAGCATCGCCAGATCGAGGCCGGCGACAACTCCGGACTGGCGCGCCGCCAACACGGTTCCCGCTTGGTGTTCCTTCGGGACGATGGCCTCCGTGGTCAAGTCGCCGGCTCTGCCAAGGTCTTCAAGAAGAGCTGCCCTTACAAGCGGCTCAAGCATGACCGTGGGAAGCGGTGAGAGCGTCATCACTTTGCCCCTTCGAGGCTTGGCGAGTTTCCGAGTTCCCGCGCAGCGGCCAAGGCGGCTTCGAGGGTGATTTCGGACCGTCGGGCGACAGTCGCATGATGAGGAAAATCTGTCCGGTAATGAGCGCCGCGGCTTTCTTGGCGCAACAAGGCGGCAACCGCGATCATTAGCCCGACAGCCGCCGCATCCGAGGCCGCGTCCTTGCTTTCGGCGAGCGGCAATAAGGCACGTGCGGCTGCTTTCAAACCTTCACCATCCCGGACGATGCCGAGTGCGCGCGACAGGAAAACACGCACGGGTGTCGGAGCGGGCGATGGGTAAACGTCCGCAAACGCAGGCTTTGTTCTGCGAGCAGGCGTTCCGGCGACACTTTCAGCGACCCAGCGGGCGCACACGACGGCCTCGGTCAAGGAATTGCTGGCGAGCCTGTTGGCGCCATGCAGTCCTGTCGAAGCGACTTCGCCGCAGGCCCACAGCCCCTTGACGGACGTCCTACCGGAGCCGTCCACGGCAACGCCACCCATGTGGTAGTGTTGGGCCGGACGAATGGGGATGAGATCGCGCGCGGGATTGATGCCGGCTCCACGACAGGCTGATGCGATTGTCGGGAAGTGTCGAGCAAATTCCGGGCCAGGCCGTTGCCGCGCGTCGAGAAAAACACGGTGGCCGTTGGCAAGATGGTTCCAGACGGCGCGCGCCAAGACATCACGAGGCGCAAGTTCCGCCCCTGGCACGCTCTGGAGAAAAGCCTGGCCGGTTTCGTCGATCAGGGCAGCACCTTCGCCGCGGACGGCCTCGCTGACCAGCACCATAGGGCGTTCCGGGCCGTCAAGCGCGGTCGGGTGGAACTGGATGAACTCGAGGTCGGCAAGAACAGCTCCAGCGCGGGCCGCAAGCGCCAGGCCCTGTCCGCAACTGCCCCAAGGATTGGTGGTGTCGAGAAACAGTCCCCCGATCCCACCGGTGGCGAGGACGACCCGCCGTGAGCCGAAGAAGACAGGTCCTATCGAACCGCTCGCCCAGACGCCTCGGATCGCGTTCTCTCGCACCGCCAGCCGGCGCGCTTCCATGCCCTCCACGACAACAATCGACGGAGTGGAACGCACAGCCGCGATCAGGGCACGCATGATTTCACGCCCGGTGCCGTCACCATGCGCATGAACGATGCGACGTCGGCTGTGTGCGGCCTCCAATCCGAGGCACAGTGATCCTTTCGACGTACGGTCGAAGGGAACCCCAAAGCCCGCAAGCCCCTCTATCGCCTTGGGCGCGGCTTGGAGGATGCGGCTCGCCACGTCTGTGTCGCAGAGACCATCCCCGGCGGCAAGCGTATCGGCCAGGTGCAGTTCCGGATCGTCGTCTTCGCCGAAACTTGCAGCCAGACCACCCTGTGCCCAGGTGCTCGAATTGTCAGCTCCCAGTAGCGTCCTGGACAGAAGAAGCACCGGCTCCGGCGCCAGTTGAAGCGCCGTCATCAGTCCGGCGATGCCGCCGCCGATGATGATGGGCCGCCCGAAGAAGCTGCGGATATCGGCGCTCAAATTGCCAGCATCCGTTCGACCGCAAGCCGCGCGCGCCCGGCGATCCCGGGTTCGATGGTTACGACATGGTGGTTCTGCTCGAGCGCCGTGCGGATGTTGGCAAGCGTGATCCGCTTCATGTGCGGGCACAAATTGCAGGGCCGGATGAACTCGACCTCTGGGTGCGCTAACGCGACGTTGTCGCTCATCGAGCATTCCGTCATCAGCACGACACGTGGCGGCCTTTGCCTTTCGACATAGTCGGACATGGCAGCGGTCGAGCCGGAAAAATCTGCTTCAGCCACGACGTCGGGCGGGCATTCGGGATGCGCGAGCACGATCACGCCGGGATGGCTTTCGCGCAACTCGCGGATGTCGGCCGGTGTAAAGCGCTCATGCACCTCGCAATGCCCTTTCCAGGCGATGATCTGCACATCGGTCTGGGCGGCGATATTCTGGGCCAGATATTCGTCCGGCAACATGATCACCTGGGGAACGCCAAGGGATTGGACGACCGCCTTGGCGTTGCCGGATGTACAGCAGATATCCGACTCGGCTTTCACTTCGGCCGACGTGTTGACATAAGTGATGATCGGCACGCCGGGATAACGCTGGCGCATCAAGCGCACGTCTTCTGCCGTGATCGATTCCGCCAACGAGCATCCGGCGCTGAGATCCGGAATGAGCACGGTCTTGTCCGGATTAAGGAGCTTGGCCGTTTCGGCCATGAAATGCACGCCGGCCAGCACGATGACTTGCGCCTCGATCGTCGCAGCCGTGCGGGCCAGTGCCAAGCTGTCGCCGACGATGTCGGCCACGCAATGGAAGATCTCGGGGGTCTGATAGTTGTGCGCCAGGATGATGGCGTTGCGCTCGCGCTTCAGTGCAAGGATCGCCTCGATATCCTCGACGAAAGCCGGCCATTCAATCGGCGGGATCACTCGTCGGACGCGCTCGTAGAGAAACGCGGCCGTAGGCAGCATGGCGCTCATCGACCCCTCCAGCTTATACTCTAGTTGAAAATAACCAGCATATACTTGCTGTGAGTATAAGGGATGTCAACCCCGCGCCAGCGGCAATTTTGTCCCGGCGATGACCCTCTCGTCGAGAGCGGCGTGGCGGAACCGGTAAAGCTTCGCTGGCCGGCCGCCGGTCTCCGTGGTGGCCTCTCCGGTCTCTTCGACCAGCTCCTGCTGCTCGATCAGGCGGCGAAAGTTCGGCTTGTGGATGAGCCTGCCGGCGAGCGCCTCCACGGTTCGCTGCAGCTGCAAAAGCGTGAAGACCGGCGGCATCAGCTCAAAGACGACCGGCCGGTATTTGATCTTGGAGCGCAGCCGCGCAATGCCGGTCGCCACGATGCGGCGATGATCGGCGACCATAGACTTGCTGGGCACCAGCGGAGGCGGCGTCGCGTCCCGTCCGCTTCCGGCCTCTTGGACCAGGCCTGCTTCGTAGACCAACTCATAGCGTTGAAGCGTGAGTTCCTCGTTCCAAAGGCGGTCGTCGAAGCCGAAGGCTATCGTCGCCCGCTGCCAGCGTTCACGTCGCGCGGCCGCGTCGCTGACGCCGTCTGCCCATTCAATCAGGCGCGGTCGCAGAACGTCCAGCACGACCGGAGGCGTGCCGGAGCGGTGGTCCTCCCATGGAAAATATTCATACCAACTCTGCCAGCCGCACTTGGGCGAGCCAGCTGCCTGTTCCTTGCGGGTCAATGCGAGATAGCTGATGGAGATGACGCGTTGCTGGCGCTCGGCGCCGATGCGATCCCGATCCGCGAAGGTGTAGAGTTGCTCAATATACCCCAGCGGATGGCCGGTCTGCTGCTCGACCCACCCCCTCAAACCGGATTGCAGCGATCGGTGCTCAAGCGCAAATGGTCCGGAGGGCAGGGTGTCCGCCTGGCCGATGGTGAGGACACAGGGTTCACTGTCGTTTACGGCGACGACAAAGGCGATCAGGTCCACTTTGACTTCGTCGGCCTTGACGGCGGCTCTGTCTTTCCTGGGTCCTATTGCCTGATCGTCCATGTTCGCGAAAGTGGTTGGCCAGCTCGGGGGCGCCTGAATCGATTTAAGTGTAAGCGCGCCTGTCCGCACGTCAACACCGCACAGCTGCACGGCCATTTTTTAGCTCTTCGCACTTGCACAAAAATGTGGCAAACGCGACACCCGCGGTTGGTAACGTTGGGGAAGGAGGGTCCATTGAGTGCGTTTGGTGACACCAAGGCGATTACACCGCCGGATATTCGTTCGCGTAAAGGTGGGACGCCGCTCGTCTGCCTCACCGCCTACACGACCCCAGTCGCCCGGCTTGTCGATCCCCATTGCGATGTGGTGCTGGTCGGCGACAGCGTCGGCATGGTTCTGCACGGCCTGCCCTCGACGCTCGGTGTGACGCTGGAGATGATGATCACGCACGGCCAGGCCGTGCGCCGTGGCCTCGAGCAGGCGCTGATGGTGGTCGACCTGCCGTTCGGTTCCTTCGAGGAAAGCCCCGAGCAGGCTTTCCGCAATGCCGCGCGCGTCATGGCCGAGACCGGCTGCGCGGCCGTCAAGCTCGAAGGCGGCGAAACGATGGCAGAGACGATCGGCTTCCTCGCCGCGCGCGGCGTGCCGGTCATGGCCCATGTCGGCTTGACGCCGCAGGCGATCAACACCATCGGTGGCTACCGCGTGCAGGGCAGAGGCGGGGATGCCGAGCGCATCAGGCGCGACGCGCTTGCGGTGAGCGAAGCGGGCGCCTTTGCGGTCGTGCTGGAGAAGGTTCCCGAGGCGCTCGCCCGCCGGATCACCGGGGAGGTGGCGACCCCGACCATTGGCATCGGTGCCTCGGCAGCCTGTGACGGCCAGATTCTCGTCGTCGACGACATGCTGGGCCTCTTCGGCGACTTCCGGCCCAAATTCGTCAAGCGCTATGCTGAACTGGGGGAGGCCGCTGCGGCTGCGATCGCGGCCTATGCGCGGGAAGTGAAGGAGCGCCAGTTTCCGGCCGCCGAGCACGTGTTTGCCGATGCGCCCAAGCCCACCGACGCGGACGGCACCAAGAGCGGAGAAGCAGCGTGAGCGTGCCGATTGTCAGGAGCGTTGCCCAGCTTCGCGAAATTGTCGCCGCATGGCGCCGCGAGGGCGTGAGGATTGCCGTCGTGCCAACGATGGGTGTCCTGCATGAGGGCCATCTCAGCCTGGTGCGCGCGGCACTCGTGAAGGCCGACCGGGTGATCGTGACGCTCTTCGTCAACCCGAAGCAATTCAACAGCCAGGCCGATCTCGCCGCGTATCCGAGCACCGAGGACGAGGATGCCGCCAAACTGGCACCGCTTGGCGCGCACCTGCTTTATGCGCCGGATGCAGAGGAGATGTATCCGGCGGCCTTCGCCACGACCGTTTCGGTGTCCGGTGTCAGCGAGGGCCTGTGCGGTGCCTTCCGGCCGGGACATTTCGATGGCGTGGCGACCGTCGTCGCCAAGCTCTTCCTGCAGACCAGCGCTGACTTCGGCTTCTTTGGCGAAAAGGACTTTCAGCAGCTTCAGCTAGTCAGGCGTATGGCCCGGGACCTGGATATTCCAATCACCATTGTTCCTTGTCCGACAGTCCGCGAAGCCGACGGTCTTGCACTATCATCGCGCAATGTCCGGCTCTCGCCAGCAGAGCGTGCTGTTGCCCCCAAGCTCCCATCGGTATTGCTCCAGACGGCTGAGCGGCTTGCCCGCGGCTCGCCCGTCCTGCCAACGCTTGCCGATGCGCGCGCAGCAATTCTGGCTGCGGGCTATCGCGAGGTCGAATACCTGGAACTTCGCGACGAGGCAGATCTGCGACCGATGACAAGCCTTGACCGACCGGCACGCTTGCTTGTCGCGGCCTGGCTCGGCGGCACACGGCTCATAGACAACGTCAGAATATCACGGGTTTCAACAGATTAACGGGGTTCTCGGCACGCGCTGTATCCGTCCGGGGATCGTTTAAAACAAGGTCTCTGCCTGGCATCGAGCGATCACGGAGGTTACGCAAAGCGCAAATGCATCGCGTGTTTGAGAACTTCGTCGAGCAACTGTCTGCGAGTGTTGATGCTGCCGATCTCCGTGAGGCAATGGCATCCGCTGCAGCCGGCTTCGATTTTCCGCTATTCGCCTACTTCACTTACCCGTCGGCCCCCGGCGACGCCCCGCAATTGATCTCAAACTATCCTTCATCCTGGACATCACGTTATCTGCAACAGCGGTACCACAGTCTTGATCCGGTCATCCTGCGCGGGCTGCAAGGCTGGGATACCTTCGATTGGGGTGTGGATCGCGCTCGGCACTGTCTGCCGAATTCGCAGCAACAAATTCTGGAGAGTGCGGCTGAGTTTGGCATCCGCGGCGGCCTGACGATATCCATGCATGATCATCGCGGCCGGTTTGCTGCCCTGACCTTTGCTTCCGACGAGTCCCGCCCGCCTCTGTTGCGGTCACTGACACGTTACGAAAAAGCATTGCAGCTGGTGGCCATCAACTTTCATAGCCATGTCCGGCGCAGGCTCGCCGACGATCGCGTGGTGGACGGTGTAACGCTCACCCCGCGGGAGTTCGAGTGCCTGAAATGGGCGGCGCGCGGCAAGTCGGCTTGGGTTATCAGCCAGCTTCTCGGCGTCTCAAAGCGCACCGTGACCTTTCATCTGGAAAACGCCAAGGCAAAGCTTGGCGTTCGAACGATCAACCAGGCCGTTGCACGACTGGCTGCCTCCGGCCAGGCGAGATCCTGATTCGTCGGCCACGATAGCTGTAAACCTCTACAGGCTGCATCGCTGCCGGCTTTGCCCTTCGATGGCGGGAACACATCCCGCACGGAGGCGACCATGATGCAGCTGATAACACCAGACCTTTACGACGAGTTCGCAAGCGAGCTCAAAGAGATGCACGGGCTCAGGTTTCGGGTGTTCAAGGAAAGGCTCGATTGGGAAGTTGATACCGAAGACCAGATGGAAACAGACCCGTTTGATGGTCTGAAGCCTGTCTATCTGCTCCTCAAGGGATCCGACTGGCGAATTCGCGGTTGCGTGCGTCTTTTGCCCAGCACCGGACCCACAATGTTGCGCGACACGTTCCCGGTGCTGCTGGGTGCTGACGTCGTGCCCTCGACTGCCGACATATGGGAGAGCAGTCGTTTCGCGCTCGATCTCCCTCCGTCGGCGCCCAAGGCAGCGGGCGGGCTGGCCCAGGCAACCTACGAGCTCTTCGCGGGCATGATCGAGTTCGGCTTGGCCAAGGATCTGACCCGGATAGTAACGGTGACGGACACGCGCATGGAACGGATCCTTCGCCTCGCGACGTGGCCATTGTCGCGCATCGGACAACCCAAGTCCGTCGGCAAAACGGAGGGGGTGGCCGGGTTTCTCGAGATTTCCCACGCGAGCCTTTTGCGCATCCGCAGCAGGGGACGTCTGAGCGGACCGGTGCTGTGGCAACCGGTTCTAGGCCCGTCGGCATTGTGGACACCTGAGCCGTGAAGCGTGCTGGTCTGCCCAAGGAAGCGACGGTCGGTCTTGAATGCTGGCCGGACTGGCGTCGTCACGAAGCTTACCATTACGCCAGACGATTGCCACGCACTGCCTGGGCCTGGGAGTTTCTTCGGCGCAATCCACAATTCCAGCGCGACCACGCCAAAATGGCACCGTCCGCCTGCATTGTCGGAGCCCAGGCCGACATGAAGATAATCGAGTTGACGACAGGATCATCTTTCCTAAGACAATGGAGCCTCCTTTTTCGCGGACGCGCCACAGTCGGACGCTACGTCGGCAAGGGTCTTTTGGGATCCGCGCGACTGCGCCCGTATTCTACGGGCGGCCGCGGAGCCGGTTGGGCTCGACCACGGTTTTGAACCGCTTGACCTTTTTTCGCTCTCATGCTGCAAGGACATCCTGCTGACGCCTGCCGGCGTGCAGCACGTGCTGCTGAGGGAGGACTGCCGGAGTCTGCAGATCGCCCTTTCCGGTGCATCCGTTCTCCGCCCGTTGCGGCTATATGTCGACGCGATCGTGCAGCCGCAGCACCTGAAGTTCCATGTCGCTGCCCTTCAGTTCCTGAGCGACATCAATGGTTGCGGCCGCCTGGCAGCTGCTTGCTTTCCGCCGGAACCCCGCGGAGCGCGTCTGCGGATCGTGCTCCAGGCTTTGGATGGCTCGCTTGCGGGAGCATCTCATCAGGAGATCGCCATTGCCCTGTTCGGGAGACGCCGTGTCGAAGAAGATTGGTCTCATCCAGGTAGCCATCTTCGCGATCAGGTGCGTCGCGCCATCCAACGTGGCCGCTACCTGATGAGCGGCGGCTATAGACAGTTCCTGATGTAATTCGGGTGCCAGCTTGGTGATTGTCTTGTTAGAAAACGCGCAGGCATCATCTCCATTTCTCACTGCTATTGTGCCTTGTACAAAACGTAACACGCGCCTAGTTCTTCCGCTGCGGGAATCGGGTTTGAGTAATACGGACGAAGCACTGAGAACCAAGGCTTTTGTGATAGTGCATTCATGCCCCGAGAATCCTGATGACCGTTACGAACCCCCAGAAAGCCGGCGCTGACTGAAACGGTCGCTGAACGTGCTCTGTGGCGTGCGCCGCCTGACTCTCGGTTTCGGCCATGCCGACTAACAGCGTATTGATAGGCCATCGCGGGCTAAGCTCTACCGGCGAAAGCCGCGTCAAACTGGCAGGCAATCAGAAACTTGATCGGCGGCGACGATGATTATGATCAACGTGACGAACACGTGAATCATGCCGACGGCGCCGACGTTGCCGATGATGATGATGCCGATCATGCGTCGCTGACGCTGCCTAACTACAGTGCTTGTGATCATGCCGATCACCGCGTGATCATGAGCGGCGGCGGTCCGTGGTCAGGTGCGTAGCCGGGATGGTTCGCGCATGGCCGATTGTTCCTTCGTGCCGCGGGGTGTGGGCTTGCGTTCGGGCATGAGGGCGTCAGGCGCAACGAGAAGTTAGATCAGGGCCCACAAACGCGACTCATCCGTAAGCGCCAAGCTGACCCCATCTGGCGCGGCTTGAGGTGATGAGCGAGACATACTGACACTGAAGCAAGGAGCCGAGGAGCTTGCAGTGTCAATTTCTAT
>NZ_JAMYMO010000068.1:0-14332 GCF_040318575.1 Mesorhizobium sp. M1088
TGGTCACCACCGAAGCCATGATCGCGGAGGCTCCGAAGAAGGAGTCGGCTGGCGGCGGCATGCCTGGCGGCATGGGCGGCGGCGGCATGGGCGGCATGGGCGGTATGGATTTCTAATCCAGCCCCTATCAACCTACAGCGGAAAGGGCGGCAGCAATGCCGCCCTTTCCTTGTGTGCCGAACATGATCGACAACTTGGAGTGCGTCCCGAGGATCTCCTTCGAGCCTCACCGCATGGTCGAGAATTAGGATCTTGTCCGATCGAGCAATTCGCGGGCTCAACCTGGTCAAACCGGCGCCCCCTACGAACTGCCCGATCCTTGAGGATTCCGCTGCGCGACAATCACGATGATTCATTCAGTTGGTAGCTATAGGCGGTGAATCATGAGGGGCATTGAGGAGCGTGGCAAGGCGCCCATCTCGGCATTTAACCCCATCGAGCGTGATATCAGGGACAATTCTCTCATCGGACCGGCGGCTGGCGTTGAAGGACCCGGTGAATCATCCTGTTCTATAGTGGAGCAGACGCGCTCTGAGCCTCAAGATCAAGGGTTTCCTCCTCTGAGTATCCTTGATCTGCCGCTGGACATTCTCGTTGATATTGCTGAGCGGCTCAGCCCGATGGATCTGCTGAGGATGTCGCACACAAATCAAGAGCTGCGTGTCGCCGCGATGATAGTCGCAACGCCTCAAGAAAGGCGGATCCAGGTTCAGGCCATCTGTGGAGCCCTTGCAACCGGGCTCCAGCAGCGTCTCGTCGTCGTGGCAGAGGGGCCTCGTGACCCCGACGACTGCGCTTCGGCCTTGTGGGGCCTCGGAGCGGGCGTGGCAGCGCTTGCACCCGAGCTCCAGCGGCGTCTCATTCTCCTCGCCGAAGGGCTTGAGCCCAGGTCTCAGACCATTGCCCTGGAGGGCCTCGGAGCAGGCGTGGGTGGCCTTGCCCAACTTCAGCCGATCCAGGATTGCGATCAGCAGGTCATGATCTAGCGTCGTCATCACCAGCTCCCTCCGACCACCGCTTCGTACTCGGCGAGTGGCCGCAGCAAGGTGGCCGGGGGTGATCTTGATGCGCTCGGCGCGCACCGGCCCTTCGAAGCCGGCAACGCCGACAAAAGGCTCTGTCGCAAACCTGGAAATGGGGGTGTGAACGGCCATTTCGGCCTGTCCGTCAGGCAGCGAGGATATCGAAACAGCGATCGACAGACTTGTAGGCATACCTCGCCTGTCGCTTGCCCATCATGTGGATCATCTCGATGCCGGAGAGGATAACCACGGCGCTCGCCTGCGACTTGAAGCCGAGCATGGATGGAATGCGGCGCTTGATACGCCGGTGATCCTGTTCGATCCGATTGTTGAGATACCGGCTATTGCGGATGCGGATCGGCTTCAGCGGTCGCCGCGATCGCTGCCGCAGCCGGCTTTCAGCGTCGCAGGAAAGGATCGCTTCGTAATTGGTCTGGCTGCCGTCGGTGACGATGCGCTCCGGCCGGCCATGGCGCGTCAGCGCCTTGTGGAGGAAGCGTTGGGCCGCCACCAGGTCACGGTTTTCGCTGAAGAACAACTCGACCGTGTCGCCGAGGCTGTCGATGGCGCGGTAGAGATACATCCATGGCCGCAGACCTTGATGTACGTCTCGTCCATATGCCACTTGCTGCCGACCACACGCTTGCGCCGGTTGAAGCGCTCCAGCAGCTACGGCGAGAAGTGGGCGACCCAGCGATGCACGGTGGAATGGGCGACCTTCAAGCCGCATTCGGCCATCATCTCTTCCAGATCGCGCAGGCTCAGAGTGTAGGCCAGGTACCAGCGCACGCACAGCAGGATCACCGACTGGTCGAAATGGCGGCCGTTGAACATCACGTGCTCCTCCACAGCTGAGGCGTTTTTCTTGCCATGCTCCGCTTACCAAAAGGTTTGCGACAGAGCCGTTCGAACCGCATGCCGACACCATCGTCAAGGGCGGCCGCGATGTCCATTATGGCCACAAGCTCAACATGACGACGGGCAGGCAGTCTGTTCTTTCAATTTAGACCAACTATGCGGATGCCGCCTCAGTCAATTCAAGAAGGTAACCAATGCCGCGCACGGTCGTGATCCGTGGCGTTGCACCTGACCTACTCAGGTGTCCACGTAAGCGATAGATTCCGACTTCAAGCGCGTTGGCAGATACCTCGTCGTTGAACGAATAGAGGTGATCTTCCAACTGCGCACGAGGCACGATGCGGCCTGCACGGATAAGCAGATGCTCTAAAATACATAGTTCGCGGCGTGCGATCTTCAGAGGATGACCCGAGACGGAAACCTGTCGGCCGATCGGATCGAAATTGAGATTGCCAAATACAACGATGGGGTCGGTCACCTGTGTCGACCGGCGCAGAATGGCTCTCATTCTGGCGATGAGCTCATCGAAAGAGACGGGCTTGAGCAGAAAGTCGTCCGCGCCACCGTTGAAAATTGCAATCCGCTTCTCGAGATCGTTGATGCTACTCATAATGAGGGTTGGAACTGAATGCCCGTTGCTCCTTAGCTGTCTCAGCCAGCCCAAGCCATCGCCATCTGGCAGAGCCAACTCCAGCAGGAGAATTTCATAGGTTGCGCAACAAAATGCCCTCGACGCCTGTTCCAGGTTGCCAACTACATCAACGGCAAAACCGCTATCCCCGAGCGCAACTCGCACAGCGCGCGTAAGATCCACATGATGATCAATGAGCAGCGTTCGCATTTCACGTCCTATCAAGGTCGGACAGGTCACCGTCCGCTGTAAGACCGGGGCGACAGCGGAAGTCGCGCAACTCTTCGTAGTGTTCGTAACGCTCTTTCCGATGGGTGATCGCGGGAGCATGCAAGCCGCACGCCTGCAATAGTCGGGGATGGAACACGTGAAGACCTGTTGACGGGCTGAAACCGTCGGTCGGCCAGCCCACAATGCCACCGACTCTGCCTGCGATTTCTCTGCGCATCGATCCTCCTATGGGTTGCGTCAAACTCCAGCTGAGGTCGCAAGGGCAGGTTGCGGCTTTGTTCATTGAGAGGACCCCCTGGAGGCAATACCAGGAGGATTCCCTATATGGCACTTCCCGATTTACCACCGGTCATTCCGAACCACGTTCGGCGGCTTTGAAGACACTCATTGAGCGCGGCTAGGTAAATCAAGGGTACGACCTGCCGGGTGTCGATGCCGCTTTTGAAGCAGGCATCGGCACCAGCTCGGTGAGCGTCGCCCGCGCAATTCAGCGGACGCGCTCGATACACCCAGTCGAATCGTGCCGCAACTTGCCGCGCCGACAGGGCGCCCGAAGACTTCAGACTTGTGACCGAAGGTCTACGCCCAGTCCTCCTCCCATTATCCACCTCCCTCAAATCAAAGTGGACGTTCAATCTGAACAAATTACGCCATCGTATCACAAACGACTTACCGATCCCCGACGTGCTCTAGCCTTAGTGCTTGTTAAGAAGGTCGGCTACTGTCTCTCCGCGTCGCCGGGCATCGGCGGCGAGCCACACCTCCCCCACCTCATACACGTCGCCGTGGGTACTGAACGGCACAATGACGTCAATGGCAGCCGACAGCAGGTCAAGAAGCGTGTGGTCTTCCACAGCAGCTCCTTGCGGGCTGCTCTTGACGAGTGAAAAGAGCTTTTTAAAGCCTTGGACCGGATCCGCCCCATGAATCGTTGATATTGATCCCGCATGGCCGGAGACGACTTCGCTAAGGTAGGCCCAAGCAGCATCATCGCGCATCTCGCCAAGCAATATTCGATCAGGGCGCATGCGCAAGCTGGCTTGCAACAGTTGCTCGGCTGTCACCGCACCTACGCTTGCTCGGTCCTTCGGATAGAGTAACCGGACATGGTTCTCGTGCGGGATTGCAAGTTCGAGCGTGTCCTCGATACTTATCAGCCTCTCTTGCGGGGGTATAGCGTTGATCAAAGTCTTGCTCATTGTCGTTTTGCCGCTTCCAGTAGGTCCGCAAAGCAGCATCGTGAGCCGCCCGCAAACGCATGCTCGCAAAAATTGCTCCAAGTCACCATGGTCGTAGTGCTGAAGAATCGTTTCGTCCTGCCGCTCTTGGCGCTCCTTTCGTGACCGCCATTGATTCCAACGCGAGTATTCGTAGCGAGAAGAAACTTCCTTGAGTTCGGTCACACGACTTGAGGGACGCCGTATCGTCAGGCTTATTGTTCCTGAGGGAACAGCGGGCGGCAAACAGATCTGCAGCCGCTCTCCGTTCGGCAGCTCAGTCGCACAGAGGGGGCTTTGCGGTCCGACATCTTGCTTGCGCAGCGCTCCAGCGAGGATCGCGATGTCCTCCAGATCGTCATAAGATAGCGGTAGCGGATGTTTCGTGAAAACGCCGGCCTGTCGGACAAAGGCTTCCCCAGGCCGGTTGATAGCGACCTCTTCGGTCCTTGGCTCCTCAAGCCATTTCAAAACAGGGTTGAGAAGCAAACGCAATTGAGGGTCAGCCTCCGGTCGCATTGTTGTCTCTCCGGCGTTGGCGATGTTGGGGGGCTGGCGCCACGGCGATCGGTCTAAGATCGTATACATCTGAGAAATCGAGGTCCCGAGCCACAAAGATCGATACAGCATCTCCCTGGTTTTTCTTCAGAGTTGGCGGAACGTTGATCGTTGCTCTAAGGGTCGTGTCAACGGCTTGTCCGGCGTTGCTCTGGAAGCTGTTGATGCCGCTTCCTCCACCTGAGCTGCCAGCGTATTGACCGGCGGCCTGAAACGCGCCTTGAATGACGCTCATGAGCATTGCTCCGCCAAAGCGCTGCCAGAAGTGATTATCCACCGTGCCAGGCATTCCGGAGCGGCCGAGCTCGTCAGCGCCCGGCGACGCTAGCGAAACGAGGGCATGGTCAGGCGTTTCGATGCGCGTCCACAGCACGAAGACACGCGCATCCCCCTGTTGGAGACCACGCTGGATCTCGCCAATCACGGTCGTCCCGCGATCCAAAAGCACCACGTTGTTGGTGGCGCCGCGGACGTCTTTAGGTAAGACGCACTTCACATAACCCGGTAAATTTGTGTCGACTGCCGTTTGCAAAATGCAGGGAATTATCGTTCCTTGGGTAATCACGAGATCAGGGTGCGGCAAAAGTGTGGCCCGGCTTGGCTCCTGTATATCTGGCTTCAATCGCCCCGTCAGATCGCCAGCGTCTGAAATCTCATGCGAGGTCGCGGGA
Organism: Mesorhizobium sp. M1088; assembly: GCF_040318575.1. NCBI lineage: Bacteria > Pseudomonadati > Pseudomonadota > Alphaproteobacteria > Hyphomicrobiales > Phyllobacteriaceae > Mesorhizobium > Mesorhizobium sp. M1088. The sequence continues at coordinate 5,189 of NZ_JAMYMO010000068.1, forward strand.
GCATCCCTATGGTTGTCTTCGCTCCGCTGACCGTCGTTGGGCATTTGACCGCTGCCACTGTAGGCGAAAATTGGTGTTTCCTCCGGCGGCGGATCAGCTGGCGCCGGAGGCGGCGTGGATGGCGCAGGATCTCCTGCCTGCGCCGCCTGTACGGGTGCTGGAGCTTCGGGAGCAATCTCAATCGGCACGGGGCGGAATGGCTCGGCGTCGGCGACAATTGGAGGTTTTGGCTGAGTTGGCTCGTCTTGTGTGCTGGGACGACCGCCGAGCCAGATGAGCGATAGAGATGAGATGAGAACAAGAGCAGCGACGGCCAACTTCTGCAATCCCGAAACATGCCGGCGGGCCGGCTCCGAGACCATCGATCCTGAGGCATGGACATCATGTCCCGACTGTGGGCCGGTTTCATTCATCGGCCGGGCCTTTCAAAACGCGCCACACGTCGGGTGTCACTGTACCGGTCCCTGGCGCTCGTCCCACAGGGTCATAAGCCCTGTTGAAAATGGACAAGACCGTATTGCCATCTCTCAGACGCCATTCCCGGGCGACTGCGGATACTTCAACATAGTCTCCTTTGACCGTGTAATTGGCAGCGGCTTCCTTGCCGTCGGGATTGATAATGTAGAGGGAGGGTATGCGGGAATTGCTTGCGAAGCCAAATACGGTGGTAAAGCCATTATCGAAAACTTCCAGCGGCGCCAGCGATCGATCGCCCTTTGCGACGTAGTGAAAATTGCTTTCGTCCGGACTGGTAGTTGCGGCGGGCCGATTCAACAAATCCTGAACTCTCTCGTCGCGCAGCACTTTCGCCCGGGCCTGACCAAGAATCGAGCGCCTTTCTGCGTCCTTTCTCTGAGCAGCAGCCTCATCAGCAGGATAGGTGAACTGCACACTGTAGTATAGGTCAGGTTGCTGCTCATCGAGTTTTGGCATCGCTCTCGTTGAAATACTGAAGACGTATCTCCGTGTACCGGACTCACTCTCGGCCAGCACGATGACCGGCTGCGGCGGGAGCATCCGGCTAGCCTTAAAAAAGAGATAGTTGGCGCGCGGGAGCGCAGCCAGGTCTTTGCTATTGGAAACGGCCACGGCTGCGACTGTCTCGTTGGCCGCGAATGTGACAACCAGCGTTGCCCCCACTGCGGTAGACAGGCGCACCACTTCGTCAGGACGGTAAGCCAGGTAGCGCATGCGCGCATCATGCTTGCCGGCAAGTGGTGTGTCTTCCGCGGACGCTTCCATCGTTAAGAAGAGTGAACAGACCAGCGCGAGAAACGCTCTTTTTGTCATGGCTGCACATAGCCCAGGTTCGATACGCTATCTTCCGAGCTTTGATAGGAAGTGACGAGTAGACCTCCCGGATTGGTGAGCCTCGATTGCCCAGGCAGACCCGTCAAGCGCTCGTAGCGGATGGTAGCTGTCCAGGTGGTCACTATCGGCATCTGCCCATCGACAACAAGCGTACGTTTGTAACGGATCTGTTGAACGTCCGGACTGATGTCGTTTGAAGAAATATGCCCGACCTCGAGCTTGCCGCGTTTGCCGACCGTGACTTGCGGCGAGGTGGGATTCGGATAGTTGAAGAAATCTTGATATTGCTGTCGCACAGCCGGCGCGCTGAAACTGGATACGAGGTCATAGGCGTATTGGGCTGTATCTGCTGTGTACCCCTCGCGCAGGCGTACATATTCCCACAGCGAAGCATTTATGACGGCTCGGTCTTGGGTTGCCGGCAGTCGAGAGACTGACACTTCGCTGTCGACGGTCCCATCCGGCCGGACCCAGAGGAACACAGGTACGAGCTTGGCCAACGGGACCATGGCAGCAATGGTAAATGCCTGGGCAACATTTCCTAGGACCGCCGCTGCGGCAAAGGCTATCAGGGCCTTTGACAGGCGCCGCGCAGACTTCGCTCGTGAAGTTTGAAACGCTTCCACCTTCTTATAGTGGGCGGCTAGCGTTTCTCTCTCCACCAGAAGGGCATGTTCAGGAACTTTCACTTTGGCTCTTCCGCGCATTCGACCTGAAGATCCTCAGGGGTGGTTTCCCATTGTCCCACGTTCAGTTGGAATGGGGCACCCGCGCATGTCGCAAGCCCATGGCTCGTCTTGCAGGCGGCCAAAGCGAGGATTGACAGAAGTAGGCAATATTTCATGTTTTTGGCACCGAGCTTGTCGATTGATTAACCACCCGCCGTTTTGGCAAAGTGGCGATTGAGGCTGTTAAGAGGTCGGTTCGCACCTCCCCAAGAGCCGCCGGCGATGCTGCTGGCGATCGTCGGAAGCGCGACGATCAGAGCGTCACCAGCTAGGAAAAGCATGTCGAGCTCGTAAAGCCCGATGATCTTGGCTGCTGTCGTGCCCGAGAATTTGATCATCAAAAGCATGGCTGCCAGCGAGACTGCTTCGGCAGCGATTACTATCGTTGCAACGATGTTGAGGAGGAGAAGCAGCAGCCCGTACGAGAGCAGTTGGCCGATCCATCTGGTGGCTATGTCTCGAGTGTGATCAAAAAGGTAGCCTACAAGGACCAGGGGGCCGATCGTCAAGAGCACCTTCGTCAGAATTCCAACGGCATCGTAGATCTCGAACGCTGTCCACAGCGCGCCGTAGAAAATCCATTGCGCTCCCTCGAAAGCAAGTATGTCCTGGCCGTTCATAGGCCCAATTTCGGAAGCAATCAGCTGAAAGACATACTGGCTTGAAGCAAACATGAGATCGAGCTTCTGGGGGATTCCGATGAAGGGCAAGTCGCTGCCACTGATGTCGTGAGCCAACCTCGGAATCGTGTCGTCGAAGAGCGCTTCAATGTACTGCTGATAGTTGGCCTGCCCTAAGATAAGGGCAACGACAATCGACACCATGATTACGCGCGAGATACCCCCGCGCGCATCGACTTGACCACGCATGACCAGACAGCCTTGGATTATTATCCAGAGCGTGACACACGCAACCAGAGGCGCACTGACCGCCTCTTGGATGTTTTCAAGCACTTTGTGCAGCCCGGACGTGAAGGCCCCATGAAAGATCGTGTGTATAGTCGTGAATGGCGCGGGAATTTTGAAATTCATGGCGTGAGCCTGATGTGTCCCTGATCAGCGCAGCTTAGCAGGATGAACTCTGTGTGGTTTACGGGAGGATGCTAAACATATTAGCGGTGTCCTGATGTTCGCGACGCTGCGTGGCGGCCTCCTCCACGGCGTGAAGGCTCCCTTGTGCAGTGGCCATTGTCAGCAGACTCGTGGCCTGGACATTTTGGATCATCGCATCGTGAATCTGCTTGAGGACCAGACCGTTGGTCACGGTGGCCTGCATAATATTTCCCGAGCGGGAAAGCTGACCAAGCGTGCCGGCGTTATCCTTAAGGCGCTTGTCCATCATGCCCAAAGTGTCGGCTGCAATAGCTGCGGCATTGGCGGCCCCGGCGATTTGTCCCTGTAACAGTTTCGCTTCTGAATCGGTGCCGTTGACTATCCGATTTGGGTCCTTCGCAATGTTACGGGCCATAATCGAAGCTGGCGCCCGAGCATCAAACATCTGCTCCTCCAGCTTATTGCTCGACGGGTAGTGATTTCCTTGGTTCAGTGAGCTTAGCAGTCCCGTGACAGCGAATGACGACGTTAGAATTGTCACCATTTCAATCGTGGTAGCGAGCGTCTCGATTGACCTCTCAAGGATCGCCGCATTGGAAAGCGCTGTTAAGGTCGCTTGTGTTTCTGTTACAGGGTCGCTGACGATAAATTGCGAACGGGCCTGTCCGTGAAGCAGAAGGGAAGCAGCAAGGGTCGTTACTGCAAGTTTGGCAAATTTCATGAATATTCCTCCGTCAGTCTTGAACTTCGTGGTACCGGGCCATGAACTTGTCGAGCCACCCACTTGGGGCGTCTCCGTGCTGGTTACGAAGCTGGTCGGCAAAGCGCACTGTGTTGGCCCGCCCCGAGAGTACGGCTACGTACTCGCGCATCTGCCCAAGATCGAATTCGCAAACAATACTCCCGCTATCGCGCTTGAGCAAAAACTTGCGGCTGCCGATTGCCATTCCCTGGCGGATTGCCTCGAACTCCTGCGCAGTGCACTTCAAGCCATCGACATACGCAGAGCGGTCCGCCGTCGGTGATGGGTAGAAAATTTTCGTCATACATTGCGCAACGAGACTAGCTCCGAGAGGCGATTCCAGAACGTGTTCAGGCTGCTGCGTTGCGAGTATCAACATGCCGTTGTTTTTGCGGACCGTGAGCAAGAACTTGTCGATAACGGCCGAGAATTGGGGGTTTAGTAGATAGAATCGAAATTCGTCGCAGCTCATGACGAACCGACGACCATCGACGATAGCGCCCACTCGATGCAGAAGGTATGCGGCGGCCGGTGCACAGACCTCCTCATATTCCAGGAGCTGCGTCATGTCGAAGCCCGTAATGGAGGCATCCAGCCTTACTTCGTCCACGTCGCCGTCAAAAGCCCATCCAAGCGCCCCCCCTCTACACCACCGCTGCAGCCGTGCTCCTGCGCCCTCGGAGGGGCTGTGCAATAGGAATTCGCGCAGGCCCGCAAGTGAGCGCATAGGGGGTTCGAACGAAAGCTGACGAACAATGCCGCGTTCCAGCCGACGGCTTTCCTCCGGCGAGATCGGACCACGGCCGTCACTCTCGATCAGGGCCATCAACCACTCGCGTAGAAAGTCTCGCGAGGCGGAGGTGTTGTCCAGTCCACGCAGAGGGGCCAAGCCGCTCGGAGCGCCTCTGCGCAACGCAAGATATGTCCCTCCCGTGGCTCGCACCAGCAGTTCACCACCCCGATCCTTGTCGAAGAAGACGATCGCACCATTGCGATCGACCAGGCTTTGCTCAAGCATCGCGAGGACAAAGGTCATCAGCGTCGTCTTGCCTTTGCCAACGGGCCCGAATATTGCCGTCATGCCGACGTCATTCTCATGGGGGATGTAGTCGAAAGAAGTTCCACCGTTTGTGCGAAAGCGCGCAACAGCATTGCCCCAGTGGCCGGAACTGGAACCGCTTGGGAAGTTCTCAAATGAGACGAGCCCGGCAAAATTGTGTGAGGTGATCGCCCCCGGGCGCGTGCGCCACCTGTTGTTCCCCGGAAGTTGGGACCAATATGCGGCCTCCATGCCGATGCCCTCTTGGACGATAACGGCGCCCGCGTCGGCCAGCCGTGCGCGGGCACTTGCTGCGCGATCTGCAAGGGTATTGAGGCTGTCGGCATAGACGCACAGGCTCAGATGATGCGAACCCATCACGAATTCGTTGCTTGCCAGTGCGTCCTCTGCCTCGGCAAGTTCATTGATCTGGGTGAGGGCCTTGTCGCCGGCACTCGTCATCTGGCTGGACTTAAGGCTTAGTTTGGCATGAGCTTGTGGGCGAGTGAGGAAGGAAAAGCTCTGGCTCAGGACAAGCGGGAAGTTGGCGGACAGCAAGGAATTTAGCATGCCCGGCCGCGTCGTCGCCGGATATTCACGGAACGAAAACAATGATCCGACGGAGCTATCCCCGGGCCTTCGAATCTCAAGCGCCCGCTTCCCGCAGATGACCTGGTCAGTGTAGATCGAGGCGCCAAGTGAGCCGGTAACCATCGGAACCGGAAGAAACCGGCAAGTCATCATGAGCCGAAGCGCCTCGCCGATTTCCGTGAAGAGCACGTTGCCTTTCTCTCGAATGCCCAACCGGCGCAGACCGTAACCGCCGAGTGCGCCAGCAATGATGTGCCAGAGGTCTTCCAGGCTCCGCATTTGGGTGGCTAGATCGTGCTCATTCCGTCTGCGGGACTTGGCAATCCGCAAGCCGATCTTGCCGATTGCGGTGCGGGGGGACACGATCAAAGTGAGGAAGTGATCGTTGCGAAAGAGCTTTCCCGACAGCACACGACGCTCGTAGGCCTCGCTCAGACTGCCAGCGAATGCACTTTGAAACTGGCGCGGCGCCGGCGCCGGCACATCGTTGTGTCTCACAAGATGAGCGTATATCGAGACATTGTCGTCGGCGATGTTGCGCAAGAGAGTGTTGAACGCGCGGCAGCGCGAGTTGCGCATCTCAGTGTCTTCCAAATCAAAGGGCAGACCGTTCACATGTGCCATGGCCATGATCGATCCGTCTTCCAGAATGACAACCTGATCGCTTACGTGACCAACATACGGAAGGTAGATCTCGCCAGACCTCTCGGTCCGGCCGCTGGCGCCGAACATTACACCATTCCTCTTCCGCGTTTCGGCACTCTGATCGGATTGGCGCTGACGCTTGCGCCTCCCCAGACCGGCCCGTCCACGCTTCTGCCGGCCGTCTGCAAATAGAGCAGCACGACGCTTGCCGCGTTATAGTCACGCTCAACAACCAGCCGTGCTCCGAACCAGAGTGGCGCGAGAACGATTTCGTAAAGCGGGTTCTGAAGGATAATGATAACAAGCCCAGCCAACATCATGAGCAATCCGGCCAGCGTCAGCGGCACCCCCAGAAACAGTGCGGGGCGCGTCGCCGCCACATAGAGGGTGCTCACTTCCAACCGGTCGCTCATCAGCCACCGCCTATGAGCGCCTTGCCCAGGAAGCTGGCCCCGAACATGATGACGATCCCTCCAACGACACCCGCAACCAGGCCAAGTGAAGCACGACCGAACATCCAAGAGATACCGATGGCTACGAGCCCGAGCACGGCCAGTGATTGTCCAAAGGGGCCAAGTATGAACGTGCAGATATTCTGGACCATCTTGGCAGGATCCGTCCCTCCGGTCACCTGAGCCGCGGCTGGCCCGCTGTAGAAGACCGTCCACGCCGCGCCTGCAGCAGCGGCCGGTACATATTCAGCCGCTATGCGCAGCATGGAAAAAGGCGAAGGAACACGCGTTTTAAGCGCACGAAGTATCTTGAGTGGCGTCATCATTGCATCTCCATGTTTCAATCGAATACGAGTTTGTTCGGGTTCGAGGGTTCCCGTGCTTTCGCAGCCTGGCTACCTGTCGGATCGGAGGGATCGGCCCCGGAGCGGTCTGGCTGATACGAGCCCCAGATGTCCCAAGAATCTTGGTTGGGCTGCTTCTTTCTATTGGCCTGTTGGCTCTGCTGGAGCAGAGGCGGCACGGCTTTCCGACCGGGTGCCTCAAGGTGCGGCACATCTCGAGCAGTCGGCTCCAGCGTTCTCTCAAGGAGACTTGAGATGTCCTTTGCGGCCGACTCGACCTTGCGTACATAACCGTTGGCGAAGCCATGCGTGACGTCGCCCGTGTTATAGGCCGAGATGGCACGGCGAAGCGCCAGTTGCTGTGCCACAGCAGTGGTGCCGCCGGCATACCGGCTTTCAAGCAAGTGGGCGGCAGCCGAAAGCGAGGCGCAGGGCTCGAAAGCCCTTTCCGGCGTGAGATTGAGCATGGCAAAGTTCTTGCTGTTTATCTGCATCAATCCAACATCGACAGAATGTTGTGCTTCGAGGCGTTCCTTGATGCCCCGCGTGGCTTCCAGGTGGTCTATCCAGCGAAGCTGCTCACCTGTGGTGTTGTCATGAGCCACCAGCGTTTCAAAGCCACTTTCAATCTTGGCAATCGCGGCGAGGGTGGACGGCGCAACCCAGGGGGCGCATTTGCGCGACAGGCTGCGGAACTCACGCGGAGAAAGTGGCGCGGGCTCGGCTGGGAGTGACATGGATGTCATCAGGACGATGGCCAGCGGCCAAGCTGCAATAAACATTCCCTATCACCTACCTTTCCAAGCCGCCGGACGGGTTCTGGCCCTGTCCGGCACGCGCTTATCGGGGAGGTTTGTTACTGTGTGATGTTCAAGTTCAGCTTTTCGGTTTCAATTGAAGCAAAGACCGTGTTCGTATCAGCGTGGGTGAGCATCTTGCGCATGCGTGGGTGGCGCGGGCCCGATCAGCCAGCGACATCCGGAGCATCTTGGTACAATGACTCCTGTACAGGATTGCTCGTCCCGGCCGTCCGTTGCTCCTGGAGTGTGGGCCGCGACTTTGGCGTCATGGATGGTACTTCTGTCAGCGCCAAGCCAAGGACAAAATGGGGAGCTTGGCGGGCTTGTTCAGGCTCGGGATCACCGTGGGGAATCGACTAAGGCGATAAAGCGGCCCAACTTTGCCGGTATGCTGCCGGTCCTTAAAGAGCAGCCATGCGCGGCCCTGCACACTCAGATCATTGCTTGAGACGCGAGCTCGTCCGTGAAGCTGGCTCGAAGGCGCAAATCCGCGGCGGCGAGGGTCAACTGGGAAGACGTGGCGGCGCAGCCCATCCTGGTGCGAGCCTCGTTCAGCTGTTCGGCCGCCGCCGCCAAAGGGTGGATCATGCACAGTCCCATCGGCAGATAACCGCACGTCATTGACGGAGTCCGACGGCGCAATGGACAAGCATAGTGACACGCTCAAGATGGAGGAGTTGCAGTAACTGAGAAATGTTAGCCCGGACGTTCACCGCAACCGGCGACCTGCCGGTCGCCGAACAGCATTTGAGGCCGCCGGCCACCTTGGACGAAGCCGGCTTGGCAGGAGACACACTATTTTGCACAAGGCCGCTGCAGCGAATCACGGTCTTCTTCCGCCGACCGCCTCTCCGATCAAGCCAAACGCCGCGCTGCTCAACCATGTCCGAGCTGGATCCACGAGCCGGAGGATATCGAGATGATCCAGGTCCGCAAACTCCAGGATGACCAGGATGCAACGGCATAGCAGGAAACTTGGCATCCATGAGGTCGAACTTGAGTGATATTGGCAGGCCTGCACCAACGGGGGAGCTCGAAGCGAAAAAGCGAAGGACCACACGGCAGGGTCATGTCGGCGCTTGGACCTGTCTGGTGGCCACGGGCTGCCTTGGTGCGGTCAATTCGCTGGGGATGAAAAGAACAGGACGAGCACGGCCTCACATTGGCCGCACGCAACGGCGAGTGGTATCAAGGAGCAGCTGTTCTGGGTCGGTGCCCCAGGGTTGCTCGGCAACAGGTTTAGACAAGGGGATTCAAGATTGAAGGTGCGCCGTTGAAACATGTTCTTGTCATTGACGATGATGCCGCAATGCGGCGCCTCATCGCCGAGTATCTCACGATGCATGCCCTGAAGGTAACCGCAGTCCACGATAGCAAGCAGTTTGACTATGTTCTTTCACGTGAGCCAGTCGATCTCGTGGTTGTTGACCTTAACCTAGG
>NZ_JAMYMO010000069.1:0-13728 GCF_040318575.1 Mesorhizobium sp. M1088
CGCAAGGACAGTGGCGTCGATCGTGTCAGTCTTCACCTTCGCGTGCGCGATCATGTGCACCTGCTTGGGATTGGCGATCACGATCCGATCGACGTAGGGCGACGGCACTTCAGCGACGGCAGCAGCACATTGCCCGTGGCCTCGATCACCACATGATCATCGTGGGTGAGTTCCTTCCTGGCGAACTCCTCGAGCTAATTGCGCAGCATTTGAACGCGGCCGAGCTTGACGATGTTGCCATCAAGCAACGACACGACCTCGGCGGCTACGCGGTGTATGTCCATGCCGATAATACGCACGGTTCCTTCCCTCGTTGGTCACGAACAGGGAGCGAGCGGGCAACACGACAAATACGGATCCGCGCTCGCAGCGCATCCGGGCGAGTCGTAGGGGCGGCCAGCGGCAGCACCTGCAGGTTCAACACAGGCTTTCGCAGGCGATGCCGTCTTTGTCGCGGTCTAGCTTGCGGCCCCAAGAGCAGTTGGCTAGGTACCAACTTGCTTCATCGCACGAGCTGATTTGGGAACAGGTGCGCCGCGGCTCGCATGAATAGCCGCTTTGTGCGACCTGATGGCAGTTGATGAAGCCAAGCGGCTGGCTAGAAAGCGGCCGGTTATCGGCATGCGCTAGACGCCACTCCCAAGGCGCCTGAAAAGTTCCGGCCCACAGACCGAGCTTTGCCGCCTCTGCCTTCGCCTGCTGCCCCGCGTAGGCGCCGTGGCTGTAGAGGGGCCAGTCCAGTGCCTGACCCTGGTCGACCATCCACGACGCGACCCTGGCGCCGTCCGCTCGCCGACAGTCGCCGACAAAGCGTCCGTAACGATCCCAGGTGACTAGCGTGCATTGTACCGGCCTCGAGGCGGCCAGGAAGGCGTCCAGCCCGTCGGCGGCCCGTCGGCCGCAAGGATACGCGAAGCCCTTGGCGTCGCTGCAGTACTGCCGGCTCTCCGGCGCATCGATACCGTTGAACCGAATGCGCTGGCCGTGCACCTCGATCGTATCGCCGTCTATCACAGAAGCAACGCCGCCGATCTGCTCGGGCTTGGAGCTCAGCCAGTTTGACAGATTGAGTTCGGTGACGTTGTCACGGTGCTGCAAAGCAGTCTGCGCTGCCAAGGCGGCGGCTGTAGCCAGGGTCACCGAGATCAGGCGCAGCGGGACGCTCGCCCAGCGCCGCGCGCGGGATCGCCTCGCACCTATGCGTTTCCGCCATTGCTCAGACCGATTGTCATAGCGGGATTTGTCCAAGCCCTCTCTCCCCAAAGGGAGAATGCTTCTGTCGCGCGCGAGAGTCCAGATGAGCCGCCATAGGAACGTTTATATCACTTCACTGTTGGTGTCACAGGCCCGCGATTTTGGCGGAGAGCTCCATGCCGTCCAGCTCCATACGCAAAACGGAATACGATCTGGACAGCAAAACCCTCTCGGTGTGGTTCGTCGCCAGCGGCAAACGGTACCAATTCGAGGACGTGCCGCAGGACACTTACGCCGGATTCCGAGCCGCCGTCGCGAAGGGTCGCTACTTCAACGACCACATCCGCAACAACTTCCGCTACCGTCTGGTTGCGAGGGATTAGCGATCCGGGATGACCTGACCTGTCGTGGCAAGATGGCGCTAAGTGCGGCTTGGGACATCGTCCAGGAGATTTGGACCTGTGCTCGCTGGCAACTGGCCGTCGGGAGTGAGCTTGTCCACTGCGTCGGGGAGTTCTCTTGTGAGCCGGTCGAGAAGCTCGTCGTGGGACAGTCCGGTTTGCTCGGCCAAATCGTTCAACGTTTGGGGGTCGATTGCTTTTTCAACCTGCTCGCGCTGAACGGGCCGGTTTGATCCGTTACTTACCCACGAATCAACTTCGCCGCCCGCACCTGCATTCCTGAGGCGGTCCAGGATGTCGCCGAGGCCACCGGGGGAGCCAGCGCTAGCGTTGGGATCGGTCGATTTCCTGCCAGCGATCAACTCGCCGATCTTGTCCCTGTTCTTGTAGGCAAGCAGCCCGAGCAACGCTATGGCGACCTTTCCTATGTCAAGGCTCATTTCTTATCTCCTTCTATCGAAAAGGGACAAGGCATGCGGCTTTGAAAGGTTCCATGGGTCGGGTCTCCCACCGGAATTCCGGGCTAGCCTCGCACCTGTTGTACATTAGCATCTGCGGAAGTTTCGGCCTTTTCGCGTGTGGAGCTTCGTACTCCGGCCAGACGGCAAATTGTCATCAGCTGTCGGTACGCTTGGCCCGTCGGCTTCGGTCGGCGGGCTTTTTGTTGTCTTGGGTGGAACACCCGCCTGCGACGATGGTTCGATCAGTGGCACTATTCGCCCAGATCGGGCCTCGCATAGGAGAGCGCCGCTTGGCCACTTGGACACGAAGAGATGAGAGAGAGCAGCGCACGTCAGATGCTGCACGGTCATTAATCGATATTGAGCGCGCGACCCGAGACGCAAAGACGGCTCGGCTCCGGGAGCAGCGGCGGAAGGCTGAAAACACACCCTCCTTGGAAACACGCGATGGAAGAGCTTCGCAGTGAAATGGCGATGTTGGCGGACCCAGGCTTTTGGGTAGCGCTGGCGGTCGTGCTGGTTCCCTACGGGATCGGCGTTGCGCTGCTTCTGTGGGTAGCCAGCCCCCCGGCTCTGCAATAGCCTTCTCCACCGTCGGTTGGTGGACGCGTTACAGCCCATGGGCCTAAAGTCGACCCGATCGCGCGCACCTGGCAAGCCCAACCCCCGAAGTCCCTATGCTTGGTGCATCAGCGCTTGATTGCCCGCCGTGCCCAAACAGCGCGGCGGGCTTTGTTTTTGATGGGGTTCCTGAATAGGATTACCTGCGCAAGGAAGGGGGCCGTGTCATGCCGATTCGTCGAACCGCTGAGCGAGCTGGTGTTTTCACCCCCTACGAAGTTGCCCTACTGGGCCGCGTGTTCGATCAGCTGAAGGTCAACGCTCAATCTGATGACCAACGTGAGGCTCTCGCATTTCGGATAATCGCAAACTACGTGGCCGGCGTAGAGGATGAGGACGCCCTTGTTTTGGCCTCCCAGCCATCGCTGGAGGGGTGGGCACGGCGCCGCCATTGAGTGTCGGACCAGAGCCCGCGCGAAAAGCGCGGCTCGCCAATGGTGAAAGCATGCCGTTCGACGGCGATACCAGGTGGTGCCAATCTGCGGCGTCGGCGGCGACGAACCAGGTACGCTGCGCGTGCTCGACCATCCCGACCAGTCGGTAATGATGGGCATTGCCGCGGCCTTGAAGGGTTTCAGTCCGGGCCTGCCGGCGGCGCTGAACTAGCCGGCACAGTCACGATCTCAAATCTGACGATTACCTGCAGGAGGGTCTCGCCGTTTTCACCGCGAACCGTCACGACAAGTTCGCGGTAGATGCCGTCTCTCGCCCGATCTCTTGCGACTTCAGCCAGCACCTTTGCGGCCTCAGCCTTAGCGGCTTGGATATCCGGCAGCACGGTACCCTCGGTGTCATACCTCGCACCGGCATCGGCAAAGTCGAAGAAATAGCGCGGCATCATCCAGAACTCAGAGTCAACCGATTGTTTCCGGTACGCTTTTAACCAAGGTGCAGCGGAATTGCGTTCCGTTCACTCTGGCTAATATAAGCTTTGTACCTAGTATTGACTGGGTGCGTAAAATTGTAAGTACCGGCGGCGGCCGCCTCGAGTTCATTCCGCCGATGGAGCCCAAGCTGGTCCCAAAGCCACCCGAGGGTGAGCACTGGATTCACGAGATCAAGCTCGACGGCTATCGCACCCAGATCGTCATCAACAGCCCCGACGACATCCGCGCCTTTACCAAGGGCGGCGCGGACTGGACGAGCAAATACACTGGCCTCGTAGAAGCCGCACGCGAGCTCGAGGTCAAGAACGCGATCTTCGAGGGCGAGGCGGTGGTCACCAACGAGGCCGGTCTGCCCGACTTCGACGCACTGCAGCAGGCGGTCCACAGCGACCCTTATGCCATGATGCTTGGCGCCTTCGACATCATGCATGTCGACGGACATGATCTGCGCGACGTTGGCTGCAAGGCGCGCCGCGAAATCCTGTTCGGCATCGTCAAGCCGAACAGTCGGATCCAGTTCAGCGAAGCGATACCCGGTGACCCCAAGGCGATCTTCTACCTCGCTGACCAAGCGGGCCTCGAGGGGATCGTCTCAAAGCGCGGACAGCCCGTACCGCAGCGGCCCGACGACGAATTGGCTGAAGACGAAGAGTTTCGTCGTCAACGAATATGAGTTGATGGGCGTCGAGAACGAGCCGGGCAAGGCGGCATTCGCCTTGCTGGCCTGAGCCAGGCACCGGGAAGTATGTCGGTTCGGCCTTCATCAGTCTGGGCCGCGACATGAAGGAACAGCTGTGGAAGCGGGTCAAGGAACATGCCGGCCCACCTCCGGGCGGCATCAAGAAGCGACCGGCGACGCAGTGGGTTGCGCCAGGCGTGAAGCTGCGGATCAAACACCTTCGCGGCGAGCATAAGTATATACGGCACGCTTCGCTGCTTGGCTTCGGCGATGATCGCGAGCGCCCGGGGAACTAAGGGTCCGCCTGCCAAATCCAGCAAAGGCCGGCGGACCCTATCAGCGCAATGAAGGGACTTTTCTTGCGCAGATACCAACTTCGGGGCTAGAGAGCGTCATTTTTCAGGCGACCGCTCCTATCATCAATAGTGAAATGGAGACGGCGAAAACCGACCCGAGCAACCAACGGGCTTGGTGGACACTAACTTCCATGAGCCGTCTCTCCTTCCATGAGTTCACGTGACAACGGGACGACGAAGTCGCGGTTCCGCGCGACACCTTGTTCAGGCCATTGCGTCTAGCACTTCAGACTTAGGTCCGGCGGTATAAGACCTAAGCCCCGGCGCAGGAACGTTCGTTGGTAGGCTTACGTTTTGGTGAGCTTGGCGCGATGAAGATGCGTCCCGGCAAATTCCAACAAGGAGACGGCTATGAGAATGCATCTTTCCACCGCAGCCGCGGGATTTCTGTTGCTGGCCGGCATTGGTGCCGCTGCCGCCCAGGACGTGGTCATCGAACCGCAGCAGGAAACCGTCATCAAGGAATACGTGCACAAGCAGCCTCTCGCATCGGTGAAAATTCCTGGAGTGGAGCTCAACATCGGCTCGACTCTTCCCAATACAGTCGAGCTTCGTGAAGTCCCCAACGTCAAATACCGTTATGTCGTTGTCGACAACCGGACCGTTCTGGTGGATCCGAGCACGCGCAGGATCGTCAAGGTCTACGACTGATCTCATCTTGGGAGCGCTGGCCCGGATGATGACCCCGGGTCAGCCGGTCGACCGTCTCGATAATCGCCTTAGCCAGCGCCTCGCCCTCATGCGCCGGGCAGCCCATAAGAAGGTTCACTGCCTCCTCGCTCGGCAGAACGCCGGCTGGACAGGTTAGCTCGATCGCCATGCGAACGAGCTGCAGGCCAGTTCTTTCCCCGTGTTTGTAGTTCTCATCCATCGTCAGGATACTGGCGCTGGGCGGGCGACCGTCAAGGCCGGCCCGCACGGATCATCGCGCGCGCGATGGCGATCTGCGCCTCGACCTTGGCATTTTCCTTCTGGGTCATGTTGTCGGCGGCGATGAGCCGCTTCAATGACCGCATGATCTCCCCACGCGTCCAGCCGGCCTCCAGCATGCAGTCGACGATCGCCTGAAAACCAGGCTCCACAGCCTCCTGGCAGTTGATCTCGCGGTCGGCATACTCGCCATGTCGTCTTGGCGGGCTGATCATTTTCGAATTGCTCCTCAGAGATATGCTTCGCCGTCGGCGCGGTGTTCAAAACAGAACCTTGTTCGAAAGATTCCAGAGCCGGTCTTGACGATCAAGGAAAATGTTCCTTTTCTGTTCTCATGGTGCACGAACCGATCGACACGCTGGGCAAGGCGACCCGGCACAATATGCTCGTGAAGGCGGAATGCAGCTGCGGCAATGTCCGCTACTGCCGTTCCGCCGATCTGATGATGGTCTATGGCGGCGGCGCCGATCCCCTAAAGCTGAAGTTCGATTGCAGCCGCTGTAAGCCGACGGTCAAGATCACGCTGCTCGAAGTGCATCCCGAGCACCTACCCAAGCGATTGATGATCCACAAGCCGATGAAGGGACCGGACGGCAAGATCCACTGGCACACAGAAAGATTCCGAGGGTGAGCGAGCGGTTCGCGGAACGCCTAAGCCGCGTAAAACCGACAAAACTCCGCGTTGCGGGGTTTTTACTTCGACGCCGCCCATGTCACCCTCCCGCCGTCTTAAGGCTCCGCGCGGCTTGCTCGATTGCGGCGCGGTCATTGCCGAGCCTGTCCAAAAGTTCTTGTGCCTGCTCGGGGGTTATACCGGTGTGTATCGCCAGTGCGTCAACTATCAAAACGTCTGAGCTGGCGATCTCGCCGGTTTCCGGAAGAGCATCGTCCGCCGTAAGCGGCAACGCCGCCTCTCTGTCGATTTCGGCTTCAGCTTGATGCCAGTGTCGCTCAGGATCGCCGTGAATGCCGCCTTCGCGCTGCCAAATTTGATAGGCCCGTTGCTGGATTCGTTGCTGCCGATCGTCGTCCATGGTGCTTTTCCTCCATCCGGGATTCTCCTCAACGCGGTGCACGCCGGAATGATCCGACGCAAAACAGATTTTGAGGTTGGTAAGAGGAGGCGGCTGGCCGAAGTCGTGCGTGCCCGCCTAAGCCGGCTTTTGTCCAAAAGCGGGGAGGGAAAGCGGGGAATGCGGTCTTCTCGTATCTGTTGGCAGTCGGTCGCCGGCCGGGGATGTACCGCTCCATTTTCAAATTGTTTGAGAGTATTTCTGTACTCGTAAGTTACAATCTCAAAGATAGTTCCGTGTTAGCAATCCAATTACTCTCTGAGCTCGTTATCGCTGAAGTAGCAGGCATTGAAACTGCTGCTATGACGCAAGTATCAAAGGAGAGTGTCATGGCAAATTTCGTCAAGAGTTTCGCCACAGCTTTAGCCGGTGGTGCACTTGTTTTATCTCTATCATTTCCTTCCAGTGCGGCGGGAATTAACGTCGGTGCCGGCGCATCAATTGGCGGCCCAGGCGGCATCAACGCTGGTCTCGGCGCTTCGATCGGGGGCAGTGGTGGCATCAGAGCGGGAGCCGGCGCCTCGATCGGTGGGCGCGGCGGAGTGAATGCCGGCGCTGGTGCTAACATAGGCGGCAGGAATGGTGTCACTGCTGGTGCGGGAGCAAACATAGGGGGTTCTCGCGGCGTCACCGCTGAGGCCACTGACCGTCACGCGAACCGACCACTCTTTCGCCCTCACGATTTCAACGGCATGTTGCTCATGCGCAGCCATGCATTCCTCCCAGAATGGTACGTTGAGGAAGGGGAGGATAGCGTCGCAAATGTCGTTTGCATGCAAATAATCCGACACCCCAAGGTCGAAATGTCAAAACACCGCACATCCGCGGCACCCGCAGCGCTTGGGGAACCGGGCCATCCCGATCACGTTGTGTCGGGCAACCTAGGTTACTCATGCAACAACTTCTCCAAGAATTCGGCCATCCGACATACGTCCAGTTTCCCGTCATTGCGGAGGCTTCTACTGGCGTCGATCCTCGGTGCTGCGATCGGTTTCGAACGCGAATGGCGAATCGGCCTGCAGGGCTTCGGACGCATATTGTGGTCTGCGTGGCAGCGGCTACGTTCGGCATTCTGACGATGGGAAATCGTTCACGCGCCGATATTTCTGCAGGATTCCGTAAAGGTCGATCCGATTGGCGTCGTCGAAGCGGTCACTGGCGTCGCGTTCCTGCTGCCGGATCGATCTTGTTTTCGAGAGGCGAGATCCACGGGCTGACGACCGGTGCGGGCCTGTGGCTGTCTGGCGCAATTGGCGTGGCGTGCGGGCTTGGTCTGTGGCAGGTGGCCGCGCTCGGCACGCTTTTGGTGCTTGTCGCTGCAGGCCTTCTTTATAATTTTCATCCAAGTCTGGCATTGGCGAAAATACCGTACCAGGGAAGCCAATGTCGGGAGAAGAAGTTCCAAGCGGCGCAAAAGCTGAGGACAGAGGCGAATACATAGGTTAGCCGCGCCGCCCAAGCTCAGACATCAAGTGCAGTGCCGTGCCAGATGCGTTGACCGATTGCGGGGCGCCTTGTGGCTGGATACTGGGCAGCACGCCACGTACTTCGTTCGCATGGCTCGTTCCCATTTGCTTGAGCGCACGAGTTCGCTCGAAGGCGAGCACCCTAAGGCTCGCTAGTCACGCCTAGCGGCGCTCCAAGATCCCCGCTCCAAGCTGCTGGCCCCACCGGGAGAAACTGGCGTAGATTCTTGGGGAGTTTCGACCAAATCTCAATTGGCGGGCAGAGGTCATATAAGTCACGAATTATCGCACCCGTCCCAAGATACCCGACCCGAAACTTGTGCTTTTTCCCGCGGGGAACAAATCGCGCGCGGTGCGGTTCGGCGTAAATCCAGCCAGGAGGGAAAAATGCGCAGAGTGTGGAATGCGGGCGTTCCGTGCGCGCTTGTCGTTATTGCCGCCAGCCTCAGCGCCTTATCGGATCCGCTGCCGCCCGATCTCACTTACCGGCCGCTGCCGGCCCGTCCGTTCTCGGCAGTCAAGGCCGACGACGAGGCACAGAAGCCACGCGTGATGGCGCGCCAGAAGGCCTTGCTGGACGCGCGATACGACCTTTCGGACCGTCCCATGCCGGGCGTGAAAATGTCCGGCGGCACCAAGCCGGTCCAGGAGGGCGTCCGCGTGAAGCTGGCAAAGGACCAAACCTGGCAGGGCCTGGC
Source organism: Mesorhizobium sp. M1088 (assembly GCF_040318575.1). NCBI lineage: Bacteria > Pseudomonadati > Pseudomonadota > Alphaproteobacteria > Hyphomicrobiales > Phyllobacteriaceae > Mesorhizobium > Mesorhizobium sp. M1088. The sequence continues at coordinate 8,767 of NZ_JAMYMO010000069.1, forward strand.
GGAGATGAGCCCTGGCGAGATCCGCGACCGCGATCTGCTGCCTGACGGGTTCCTGCCGCTGCCGCATGTCAAACAGGCGGCCGGAGGCCAGGTCTTTCCGGAAGAGGAGATCCGCGAGGTCGGCCGGCAGGAAGGACGCGACCTGAGGCGCTTCGACGTCGACTTCGATTTTCCCGATTACCTCACCCCGGAATTCCCGTCACCGATATTCCTGACCACTCATCCGGAGCTCGGCGACGTGTCACGCGGCGAGCTGCTGACCATCCGCAACTACTACGAAATCATGAACGGCATCATCACGCCGGTGCAGATGGAGGGTCTGCGGCTTCTGTTGACGCCGTTCCCGCAGGAGGAATTCAACCAAACCGAGGACCGCAAGGTGGCTGGGCAAAGCATGGGAGTGGCCTGCCTCGACTGCCACGCCAATTTCAACACCAATGCCGCCTTTCATCTAACGCCCGATATCAGGCCGCAGGCAGCGCGCTTCCGCCTCGATTCAACCAGCCTGCGCGGCCTGTTCAACCAGCAAATTCATGGATCGAAGCGGTCGTTGCGTTCGGTCGAGGATTTCACCGAATTCGAGCAGCGCACCGCCTATTTCAATGGCGACCATGTCAGCGCCACCAGGAAGGGCGTCAACCTGCCAGACCGCACCAATCAGGTGGCGATGATGGCGCAGATGCAGAACATCATCGACTTTCCGCCGGCGCCGAAGCTCGATGCGTTCGGAAAGCTAGATCCCGCCGTGGCCAGCGAAAAGGAACTGGCGGGCGAGCGGGTGTTCATGGGCAAGGGCCGCTGCTCGGCATGCCATGACCCACAAACATCGTTCATGGACAACAACATGCACGATTTGAAACTGGAGCGCTTCTACAAACCCGGGCGGACCGTCAATGACATGGTGGAACTGCCCGACGGGCCAATCAAGACGTTTACGTTGCGCGGCATCAAGGACACGCCACCCTATCTGCATGACGGCCGTCTGATGACGCTGGCCGATACGGTGGAGTTCTTCAACCTGGTGCTCGGCGTCAAGCTCACCCAGGACGAGAAGGATGATCTCGTCGCCTATATGCTCGCACTTTGACAGGCGGCGGGCCGGCCGGTCGGCACATCTTCGGTGGAGGTTTTCATGCGTGTTCTTGCAACGACCTTGGGCCTGACGGCACTCTGCGCATCGCCTCTCTTTGCGCAGATCGGAAATCCGGCCGGCAATGCCCCGGACACATTGATGGACTCGCCGGGTCAGCCCATCCCGCATCAGACGAACTATCAGGACCGGCTGTTCGCGCAGCTCTTCCTGGCCGGCGGCACCGCAGAAGTCGATGTCGGTAATCTTGCGAAAAAATCCAGCCATTCCGCCATCAAGGAATTTGCCAGCCGCATGGTCGACGACCACTCAGCGGCAAACGTGAAACTGAAATCGCTTGCCGAAGCCGACAAGATCCCACTGCCGCAGGGGCTCGACGACGAGCACAAGCAGCTGCGCGCCAAGCTGGAAAAGCTCGAAGGGGCTGCGTTCGACCTTGCCTATATCAGCGGCCAGATCACCGATCACCAGAAGACTGTGCAACTACTCGAGTGGGAGATCGGTTCGGGCCAGGATGCCGACCTCCAGCATTTCGCCTCAGATACTTTGCCGACTGTGCTCGAGCATCTGCGGATGGCGCGCGACATCAAAGCAAAACTCGCAAGCCAGGCGCTCGCCGACGCCGCTTCGGGGCCGCAAAGAAAGTGAATGGGTTAGCGCGCGCCACGTAAGACGGCGGATCCAGTGCTTAAATTGCCCAGGGCCGGCCATGCAGTCGCCTTGATGATGGAAACCTCCGCAGTCGCTCGCAGCTCACCCCCACGATTCCGGCTCAATGTCCCCGAAGATTCCCTTCAGGTCACTCGGCTGGAACCTGCGCTTACTTTCGCAGAACCAAGCATTGAATATCAGAAGCTGCCCAGCCCCGGGCATTGCTGAGCTTCCATTCGGTGCCGAGCCTACGACTTCCACCAACACGTGCTGCTACAGCCCCCCAGAGAGACCAACAGGTACGGGACAACAAAGCGGAGATCGCAGGAACAGCAACTTGATGCCGCCGACTGGAAGCTTGCGACCAACGAGGCCATAGCTGCCCATGGTGGGGCCAGAGAAGTAGTCAAGGCGCTTCTCGTCGCCAACGCTGCCCTGGAGCGTGGGCTGGCCCTAGCGGCCGCTACTTGGAGTCCTGAGTTTAGCAGGGGATGGCACCTCCGAAGATGGTCGCAGCGACACCGAACAGGTTGGCGGCAGAGGAAGGCAGTCAGCATGCGAGAGAGCTCCTACCGCAGCAGAAGGTTCCCAATTGATTGTGGTCACCGCCTTCGACCGCGACAGACCGGGCACCTTCAGCCTGTCTTCGGTCCAGCAGAGCAGCAGTCGGAAGATCTGGCAGTAAGGACCGCGAACGCTCTTGCGAGCAAACATGCCGCGGCTATTGCGTCGTCCCGTGATGCTAACGCGGCGCAGAGCGAATACGGCGAGCCGACGACGACGCCCTTTGTTCGAGGTGACGTGCCCGACTGGAGTGACGGGCTGCGCGTCCGACGAGGCACCGCTCAGCCAGTGCCGCAGATCACCGCTTAGCAGTGTCGCTTTCCGTTTCGGCCCTCGCGAGGAACTCCTCGGTTGTCGACGGAAGATGGTCTTTTAACCATTCCGCCATCGCGACCTCCTCTCGGAGGTTGTCTTCGCAAGCCCGCACGACCTCGGTTTCGCCCAGCGATTCGGCGGCGGCAATGAGGATAGTGTAGGAGGCGATTTCCATGTGTTCGAACGTATAGCTCGCGAGGGAACCCTTCATCACCTCGTCGGCGGCAAAAAAGCCGCTCAACGACTGCGCCATGGCAGTCACCTTTCCGCCAGCATCTTTCATTGTGGACGAACCCTCATCCATCCGGTCGAGACAGGCTTTCAGCCGAGCAGCCTGCTGTCTCGTTTCATCAAGGTGCAGGCGCATTCGGTCGCTGAGTTCGGGGTAGTTCTCAATGCGGCTTAGCTGCCCGCTCAACATTGTTTCGGCCTGCTCCTCCATGGCATGAGCGTCCCGAAGCCATTGCACCAGCCATTCTCGCGACTCTGACATTTTCAATCTCCTTTTTGACAAAAGAGAACTGCCGAACTGTGAGATTGTTCCTAGAGAAGCGGGCCTCGGTCTCTTCCGTCCGAGGCCGCAAATCATGGGACTTAGATTAACAGAATCCAACGCCAAGCGGCGGGCGTTATCGGCATCATTGCCTCACTAACCGAGAAAGCGGATTCTGCGGAGGCTCTCGTCTACTGCCAACCTTCGTTCTCCATGACAAACAGTGTTGAATTGCGACGAACTAAAGGCTCCCTAACGCAACGTACCCCGATTACGCGACTTACCGTCCGCACGCTAATAGCCGAACTGATCGAGGACGCCGCCTCAGCAACTACCTTGGATCGACGGCGTGGGGCAACGGCAGCATGAGAGCACTCCTACGGAAGTAACTCTAAGCCGATCAGGGCGATGAGTCTGGCCGCGTACGTTTTTAACCAAACATCGTGGGCAGTTCACAGCTAGCACGTGCTCACTCTTTGTCGGCCTGACCAATTTCGTCAAGCAAAGACTTATGCTCGTCCGGCAGCCCCTCTTCTACCGGAAGGTTTAGCGCCTTGCGGAGGTAGTCACGGATGGCTTCTGACGTGATCCACCGTCGTATAAGGTCGGCGATAACCTTCTGCTTCCTTTTGTCGACCTCAACCATGGCCGAACCTGCATGCTGCATACGACCGAACCATCTAGGGGCCGGACTTGTTCCTCGGGAATGTTTGAGAGAAATTTCTGAGCGGGTGATCGGACAAGTGGCTCGCGTGCCCCCCCGCGCTATGCGGTTCAGTTCGAAATTCCGTCCTGGCACGTGCGGCGAGAAAACCGGGGCGGCTTCTATGTGCGTCACCTATGCATCGCGAACGGCTCATGCTCTGGAAGGTGATGATGCAGCACTTCGACAAGGTTTCGCTTATCGAATGTCTGCCCGCAAATTGGACAGAACTCCAAATGCCCCGGTTCGTCGTTGTCCGGCGACCCGTTGATTTTGCCCCTCATAGTTGGCGGATTGTGCTTATCCCGTCTCAAGTCGTCACCCGTCATAACCTGTTGGGATAGCCCGACGGCATTTGGGAGACGACGATTTGGCCGCTGCACCTACCGGCTGAGAGGCGTTCGCCCCGGCTGGGCTGGACTATACGCCCGTTCATGCATCATTGCTAATTTAATAAAATGATCATGGGTACGTTCTCCTAGTCGCCAGTGCGATCGGGCCTAGACTCGATTCCGTGCATAAACCACTGAGTAGCAGGGGCCGCCTCGAATTCATTCCGCCGATCGAGCCCAAGCTGGTCCCGAAGCACCCGAGGGCGAACACTGGATTCACGAGATCAAGCTCGACGGCTACCGCACCCAGATCGTCGTCAACAGCCCCGACGACATCCGTGTCTTCACCAAACCCGCCGGCGACTGGACGAGCAAATACACCGGCCTCGTCGAAGCCGCGAGGGAGCTCGAGGTCAAGAACGTCGAGGGCGAGGCGGTCGTCACCAATGAGGCAGGGCTGCACGACTTCGCCGCGCTGCAGAAGGCGGTTCAGCGACCCCTACGCCATGATCCTCGGCGCCTTCGACATCATGCAATGTCGACGGCCACGATCTACGCGCCATCGGCTGCAAGGCGCGCCGCGAAATCCTGTTCGGCATCATCCAGCCGAATAGCAGGATCCAGTTCAGCGAGGCGGTACCCGGCAATCCGAAGGCCATCTTTTATCTCGCCGACCAGGCGGGGCTGGACTAGGCGGTCTAGGATACATCCTCGAGCAGGGTCGACTTATCCAAGCCTTGTGTCGGCTCAGACGGCCATTCACCATTCGGCGTCATCTCGTTAACTGTCTCGGGTAGATCCCGCGCAATCCTTC
>NZ_JAMYMO010000070.1:0-13118 GCF_040318575.1 Mesorhizobium sp. M1088
GGCTCCAACAACTTCTTGCCGGTCGGCTCGCCGGCGGAGAGGACGCGTCCTTCGGGTTACTCGTTTTCATCTGACGTCTTCTCCTGACGCAGAATTTCGGGGCTCGCTTGGCCCGCAGTCGCCCTACGCCGATCGAACGCCCTAACGGCGCCTCCCGGGTTTGTTCCGCTTGTCAGAGTTTGTCGGCGACGATGGAGAGCGCGACCCGACGGGGTAACTCTACCGGGTCGAGAGACAGAGTCTGCCCAACTTGACCATATTCAGAACGACGGCGGCTCGGTTAGCCTCAGCTACCTTGGACTGACGCCGGCTCGCGCACGAATTTCAATTTCGGCGGGACGGCGAACACCCTGAACCGCTCAGCCAGGCTATCAAGAGCTTGACGCATGCCCACTCCCGCAGCAGCCGCACCGTGTCCACTGATGACCATGTGCGGGTTCAGGGCTGCCAGGTGCTTCACGGATCTTTCCGCCGCATCCCAGTCCGGCGTGAAGTAGCGCGGCGGACCGTGCATCTCTAGATCCTGAACTGCGACCTCATAGACTGACTCCTGACCGGTGGTGATGAAAGCGTCCCCTACGATCAGCGAGCGGTCCTCCTCGCGCCAGAGCGAGATATGCCCAGGAGCGTGCCCGGGTGTGTGTAGCCATCGCCATCCGGGCATTCCGGGGATCGATCCGTCGGCAGGTAGGAGTTCCAAACGGTTGCCAAGATCAATTGGCCCCCGTGGAAAAAGCGGCGAAAGCAGCGCCATCAGTCCACCCCCGACCCAGGGATCCGGTGGCGGATAGGACGCGGTTCCGTCCAGATAGGGGCGCTCGAGTGGATGCGCGAAGACGGGCACGTCCCACTTGTTCGCGAGGTCTAGGACGGTTCCCACATGGTCGAAATGGCCGTGGGTCAGGATGATCGCGGCCGGCCGTGCGTTCGTGCCAAACCGCTTTTCCGCGACCGCAAGAATGCTGCTGCGAGACGTCGGCAACCCGGTATCGATCAGCATCCAGTTCCGATCTCCACTGCCCGGTGCGCCGAAGAGCACGACATTGACGATTGCTAGCCGCAAATAGCCCAAGTCCGGTGCGATGCTCCAAGCGCCGTCGCCACGATCCTCGCGCCTGGCGTAGTCGGTCTCGGAAAGTCGAATCTGAACGGTCATATGATCCCGTGCCTCTATTGTTGCTGAGCAGCCGCTCGAGTCGATCGGCGGCGGTGGTATATCGCCCCGAACTTGGCACGGCCCTCCTTGTTCCTCATTCGCCACCCAGCTCCGGACGTGCCCTGATCGGTCGTGCTGGGCATGGTTGTCGTGCTCGAGGTTCCGTTGGATGAGGTTCCGCTCGAAGTTCCGCTCGTCGTCTGGGCAAAGGAAAGCCCGGCCGACATCGGCCGAAGCCGAATTTCTCAGGCCGGCGGCGACAACGCGCCAACAGGCGACAATGTCGAAATCGTGCTGTCATAACGCGCACCGGCAAAGTATTCCTACAACGCAAAATGGCTAGCCCGGCGGCGTCCAAGCCTATGCTCCACAGCTAAGTCACACCTGATCGCGACGCCGTGCACGCTCGCATTTCTGCCGTTGCGCGCTGCGCCGCAGGTGCGTAGCCTCTTATACGCACCCGGGTCACGAGCATGAAACAGATGAAAACCGACCAGATTCCACTATTCGTCCAGGACATCGTTGCCCTTGGGTGCGAGATCTGCGCGGTTGGGGATTTCGGCTACGTCATTGGCGACGCCGATCTTTCTCTCCATCGCCTTGAAGCCATCCAGCCGCAATTGAGGCGTCTCGACCAAACATATGGCTGCCGTCGGCACCTGAAGCGGCAAATTATCGCCTACCTCAATTCCGTCGGCCGCTATGTCGATCCGGCCGAAGATAGCCCGGTGATGCCGCGCCACTGACGGCACGAGCGCCTCGGCGAACCGATTCTGTTGTTCCCGACCTTGCGCTACGCCTGCTAGACGTTGACCGGCAAGACTTCCCCACAAATCCAGGCGATGTCTGCGCAATAAGAGAGGCTTTGGCGATGCAAAACTCCCGCGCCACTTCGACTATCTCTATGCCTCACCAGGCGAAGCTTGTTTTAGCCAAGATGTGATCTCAATAGCTGAACTGTCGGCGATTAGGGAGCACTCCACACTGTAACCAAATGGGCTGCCCCGCGTTCTTTAACGGCGTACGGCTGTGCCCGTCGCGGGGCAGCCTTGTGTTTCAGGATTTCTGGCATGGTCAACCGGGACACGAGCCGCAATGAAGGAAGCTTCGACTGCCTCATCGTAGGTGGCGGGCCATCCGGGCTCGCGGCTGCGACTTACCTTGGAAGATTTCGAAGGCGAGTAATTGTTGTCGACGCAGATGAAAGCCGTGCAAAGTGGATTCCCTTGACGCGCAACTGCCCAGGCTTTCCAGACGGCATCACCGGCCCTGACCTGCTTGGCCGCCTTCAACTGCAGGCCACTCGATTCGGCGCAAGCGTGGTCCACGACACGATCGTATCCCTTCGCAAAACGAAGGCTGGGTTTTTGGCGGCCGCTTTATCTCCCATTCGTGCCCGCTCGGTGCTCATTGCTACCGGCGTTGTTGACATCCTCCCGGATCTTCCTGGCGCTACCGACATGATCCAAGCTGGCGTCTTGCGATTGTGCCCTATCTGCGACGGCTATGAAGCCATCGACAAACGAGTGGCCGTCATCGGACCAGCCGAACACGCGGTAAAAAAGGCGTTGTTCATGCGCACCTTCACTCAGGATCTGACCCTCCTGATTACTGATCCATCCGAGCCCTCCCCGCAAGAGCGTACCAAACTTAAGAGGGCCGGAATCAAGATCGGCGTCTGCAGACCCAATGCCGTTTGCGCCACGGGCCGGGAGGCGGTAGTGGAACTCATCGACGGCGCAACGCTCTCGTTTGAGACCATCTACCCTGCGATGGGCTCGACCATCCGCTCGAGGCTTGCGGTCGAGCTTGGTGGATGCTGTGACAAAGCGGGCAATCTCGTCGTGGATTCGCGCCAGCGCACCGCGGTCCGCGGACTTTATGCAGCCGGAGATGTCGTCAACGAGATCAATCAGCTTGCCGTAGCATTCGGCCACGCAGCGGTGGCTGCCACCGACATTCACAACTATCTTGCAAATGTTCGGGGCGAGCATTGGTCCCAGGCCGAACACGGCCGACCGTGACTTATAGGCACATGGCGCCTAGCTCTGACACCGAGAGCAAATCATGAGGAACGAAGAGGCACGGCGACCGTTCTGGATCGTCGGGTTTCATCATGTATCTTATTCAAATCCTCTTACCTCGGGCGGACAATTCCGGCAGACCGTTCCCCAAACAGGAATTCAACCGGCTCAAAGAGGAACTGGCCCAGCAGTTCGCCGGTGTCACAGCTTTTTTGCAGGCACCTGCAGAAGGGCTGTGGCGGCAAGACGACCAGTGCAGCAACGATGAAATCGTCATCTTCGAAGTGATGACGGAGGAAATTGATCTGCGGGCTTGGCGAACACGCGGTGCTGACCTCGAGCGACGCTTTCGTCAGGACGAGGTGATCATCCGTTACTCATCGATCGGCGTCGTGTAGGATGCGTAGAGCTTCAGCTCGACGGGCCGGCAAGTTCGACACGGAAATTATAAGCTCCGAGGCAAGCTGACTACAAACGGCTTAGCCCAATAACACCGATCGGCAAATGCGACCTTCAGAGCATGATCGAGCAGCTGTCACCCGCCTGCGGGGCTTTCGTCGAGAAGCACAACTGACGTGAAATTCTCCAATTCTCCTCGCGAAAGTCGTGCAAGGATGCATGCCGCAAATCTTCCTCGCCGCCACATTGCTTCGCAGCAGCGCGAACTCGCCAGGATAAGACCTAAGAGAGGCCGCCAGCTAATTTCTTTCTCCAGCTTGCAATCGCGAGGCCGCACGCGATGCCGACACAATCGGCAAACCAGTCGAATATGTCCATGTCGCGACTTATTATTTGCGTGCCCTGCAGGATCTCGATCCCGGCGCCGGTAAGGGCGAGAAAAATTATCAGTCTTGCCCTGCGCTCTGGCCAACCAAGACTGCCGATGGCCGTCAACACGACGAACGCTGCGGCGTGATTGAGCTTGTCATCATGAGAGGTAAAGCCAAAACCAAAATTCTGCAGAAGCCACACCGGTGAGAGCGCGAGTACGAGGACTCCGGCCAGTGTGACCAGAAAAGCAGTCCTTGCCGCGATGGGAAAAGATCTTGCACGCCACAAATCGGGCCACTCCTTCTATCCGAACCTGGGAGGCCGGCACTTCGAACATAGCCATCCGCACGTAGCGGCACATTGGGGAACAGAGTCTATTGCCGCAGATGGCTGGGAAAAAGTCAAATTGGGATCTCGGTAGGCTTCTGTGTTTAATGCGGCAGTATCGGGGCGAGCGTCAGACGCGGGCCGCGATCGATGCCACTGATTGCCGGGACACCCTTCAAGGCTGCAAACCGTTTTTTATTACCCGTGACTTCACCGAGTGTTCGGCGCTTAGAGAACAGCCCGGCCAGTCTTCCTTCAAGTACTTGGCTTCGTCGTTGATCTTCGCCCAATCGTTGGCGTGCTTGCGAAGAGGCTCGCCCCATAGCAAGCTGCAGGAAGGTGTGACCAGGACGCCCGGCGGGTAACCCTGCCAAGGCCCGAATTTAGAAGGCGTCGATATAGCCACCACCCTGAGTGCTGCGAAATTTGCACAATAGCATCGGCTCACGACGAAGGATTCCACGTGGAGACACCCCAGGGCTCCGCAAGCGTAGCACCACTGCATCCGTCAAATGCAATTTCTCAGTGCGGATGAAAAGATCCCCGCGTTCGTCGAAATCATGCGCGCGAATGTGCTCTCGGTCGAGATACGGTTCCGCCTCGCCTGTCCGGCGGTCATCGACCAAATCGAGGTAGGGATGCGGAAATCCGCATTCATGGAAGGCCGACGGACCTTTTCCACGAGCTGAACCCGCAAAACCAATGAGCCGCCGTTGAGTTCCAGACTGCACTCTTATGCAACAGACCCAAGGTTGATTGACGATCCTCCCCCAGGTCCACCCAGTTCCGAACCGGCACAACGCGGCAGTTGCTGATCTTCATGGCGTTTCTCCAAAGCTGCCGTTCGCGCTACGACCTGATGCGACCACCCTTCTCTATCCTTCGTGGGGAGAAATTCTACGGCAAGCCTTGACCCTGAGTCCGACGTCCCTGCCGCGGCACGACAGATCGAAAGCCGTCATTCGGTTGGAGAAATGAGTCTCTTCTTGGCCTTCCAGAATTTGAGCGATTGGCCATCGCCCAAATCCTTGATGCGCTCTTCGACAATTTTATAGCCAACACGCTCGTAGAATTTCTTGGACGGAAGTGAGACGCTTAGAATCGTCTCTCTGAGACCGTTTGTTCGAGCCTGCTCCTCCAAGTCTTGCATCAACAGCTGCCCGAATCCAAATCGTTGTCTATCAGGATCAACAAGGAGAGCCGTGATTTCCTGGCCGTCAAGACTTGCAGTCGCGACCAATTGGCTACCCTGTTCCGCAACGAGTGTCACTCCTGTCTCAATGCGCTGCAAGACCTTTTCCTCAGAGTGGAATTGCTTCAAGAATGCGATCGCGCGTGGAGGGTAGACGCCGCTATAGCTGGTCTCGAGGGTCCTGAAAATCAGGCGACTTAGAGCTGGGAGGTCGTCGATTTCAGAAGAGCGAATATTGATCTTTGGGCTTTCGGTCATGACTGCATCCCAACCCGATCAAAGCATTATAGACGTCGACCCGCCTGTCGTGAATGTCGACTCCTAAAGCGGCCCCGGAATGCCCGGAATTGGCGCCAACCACTTGTTCAGTTGCCGACATCGGCAAAAATTCCACCCCAGCCAGTCCTTCGACCTTGATGGCTGGCGTTCTGCGGCTCAGGTGTATTAACCGGCGGGAAGCGCCAACTGCGGACGCTTGAAGCGAAGTTCGCAATGACCGCTCCGTTGGCTCAAAGAACGTCCGCCGGGTTTCGCTCTATCAACTCCGCCACAAGGCGTTGAAGCCGCCAGAGGTTGCGGTCGCGTATCCCCTTGGCTTCGAGGTGAGAAACCGTGTTGAGCAAGTACTCGGCCCCGGTGCCCCAATGACCGCAGGCCCGGGCCAGGACATCGGCAACTGCTTCAAGTGACTGACGACCGGCATAAAGAGGTGAGGCGCGGTTCATAACAAAGGTCAACGCCGGCCTGGCTCCCGAGGCGGTCTCGACCGTGATCCAGCGGGGCATGCTATTGGCCGGCTTGTAGGTGAACTCGCGTCGAAACAATTTGCCGAATTGGCGTTCGAGGTTGTCCTCTGGTAGGTCGTACAGGACGCCTCGGCATTGCCCTCCACGATCGAGGGCCATCATAAGGCCGGGCTGCTCTGGCGTGCCCCGAAAACGGGTCATGCGGAAGCAAAAAGCACGATGCCAACCCCGAGCAGCGCCTAGTTGCTCACCGATGTGCTCGATCTCCGGCTTCCAGATCAACGAGCCGTAAGCGAATAGGCGGGTCGGTACCTTCGGGGCCGGATGAGCTCGGATCATTTGCTCGACCCAGCGGTCGTAGTCAGCATCGGTGTGTAGCTCGGCACCTGCCGTCAAACCCTGGTCTTGAACGACCTTGTGGACCCGCGCGACATGGTCCGCAGTCAAGGTCAGCTTTCTCATTTGGCTTGGCATCCCGTGCTCCATCGGATCAGGATCGCGTATCCTTGGCAGATGCTACCGGCGTTGCAAGATACAAACCGACGGACTGATTGCGATCAGCACGGTGCTGAGCGTCACAGGCGCGAGGGACTTAACAACTGACATGATCATTTTGAGATCCTCCCCAGCTCCCGTCGGTCAACATTCAGTCCTTGGGGGTCGCAGGTGTAGTGCCGTTCGAAGGTCCCGTCCGCGCGCCGCTGCTTGTTGAAGCCGCGATGTAAGGCTCGATCGCGCGCTCGTGGACCAGCCAAAGGGGATCTCGGCCGAGGCGTAGCCACTGCCGGCGGCCAACCGTTTCGGGATCGAGGCCGAAGCGATCCTGGTGCGCTCGATCGTCGTGCCGGCCGCGCCTGCCTCCGCATGACGGTTGGCGCGCCTTCGCAAATCGCACATGATTTCGTCACGTGAGATGCCGATGTCGCCAAGGACGTCATCGGGTAAACGGCTCAACTGGTCCGTTGCCGACAAGAGAGCTTTTCGCTCGGCGCGGAGGCGTAACCACCTGCGAAATGGACCAATGGCGGCAGCATGAATTATAACCATGATCAGATCGTCCCTTCATTGATCTGAATTGACCGGTACGGAACGGCGCGAACGGCACTCCGGGCGAGAGCGTCAGCCGTCCGCGAGGCAAATTAGGCGTAGTGGTCGATGGATTGGTTTTGCCGCGGCGTACCCATACGGCGGGCGGTGGCTGGCCCCGGGCCACGCATGTAATAAAGCTCCGGGCGGTAGCGCGGCGCGACGAATTTGCGAAACCCCGCAGCAAGTTCTCCCCACTATCTGGCGCCAAGCAAGCCCAACCCCCGAAGTCCGTAAGCTTGGTGTCAGGGCTTGATTGTCCGCCGTGCCCAACAGCGGTGGGCTTTGTTTTTGCTGGGATTTCCGAATAGGATTACCTGCGCAAGGAAGGGGGCCGTGTCATGCCGATTCGTCGAACCGCTGAGCGAGCTGGTGTTTTCACCCCGTCCGAAATTGCCCTACTGGGCCGCGTGTTCGATCGGCTAAAGGTCAACGCTCAATCTGATCACGAACGTGAGGCTCTCGCATCGCGGATAATCGCAAATTTCATGGCCGGCATAGAGGACGAGGACAACCTTGTTTTGGCGTCCAAGCTTCCGCTGGGGCGGTAGGCACGACGCCGCCATTGAGTGTCGGACCAGAGCCCGCCCGAAAAGCGCGGCCGGTTTTTTGCATTGAGGGCGGCCAGGCAAGAGAAAACTGCAAGGCTGCGCGAACAGCTAATGAAGGCTGACGCCATGATGGCGGAGCGGAGTGATGAAAGATCAAAAGGTCCGTCAACAAAGCCCCTCGCCATCGGGAATGTCCAACTATCTGGCGATCAGCGGGCCTCCTTCCAGAACGGTCCTCAGTTGCTTCGTAGCCGCTGTCAAAGCGGCGCGGTCATTGCCGGTCGCTTTGATTAACTCCCGGACCTGCTCCGGCGTAATGCCATTCTCCGTCGCGAAATATTCGACCTCATAATCCTCGTCCGCCGAGACGCGGTTGCGGTCGCGGAAATCTCGTTTGCGCTTGTCGTCGGCCATCCGGATTGCTCCTTCTTTTTGGATCAATGGCAACGCTGGCAAGCTACTTTCGTTGCGACAGCCATGCGGAATCAGGTTCCGTTCACTCTGGGTAATATAAGCTTTGTGCCGAGTATTGACTGGGTGCGTAAAATTGTAAGTACCGGCGGCCGCCTCGAGTTCATTCCGCCGATGGACCCAAGCTGGTTGCCAAGCCACCAGACGGCGCCGGACGGACCCACGAGGTGAAGTTCGACGGCTACCGCTCACAGATCGTCATAGACCCCAGCGGCGTTCGCATCTTCACCCGCCGCGGCCTCGACTGGACGTCGAAATACCGCCACCTGGCCGCAACGGCCAAGCTGCTGGACGTCGAGAATGCCATCATCGATGGCGAAATCATCGTCCTCAAGACAAGGGCCTGTCGGACTTCGGCGAACTGCGAAAGGCAATCACGCGGCGTCAGCACGATCTCTATTTCGTCGCCTTCGACCTGCTGCACCTCAACGGCCACGATCTGCGCGACATGGCACTGGAAGATCGGCGAGAGATCTGGCCGGCCTCGTCCCGCCCGACATCCGCATCCAGTTCAGCGAGGCGCTGCCCGGTGATGCCAACGCTATCTATCATCTCGTCGACCAGACAGGCCTCGAGGGGATGGTGTCCAAGCGTCGCGACAGCAAATATCGCAGCGGCCCGACCACGAACTGGCTGAAAATAAAAAAGCTATACGATCGGGGAATTCGAACTGCTGGGCGTCGAGCGTGAACTCGGCAAGCCAGCCTTTGCTCTAATTGGGGAGATTGGCACGCGCAAATATGTTGGCTCGGCCTTCATAAATTCAAGCCGCGAGATCCGCGAGCGGCTTTGGAAGCGCGTCTAGGAACACGCAGGCCCTGCGCCGAAGGGCATGAAGCGGCCGGCGACGCAATGGGTGAAGCCAGGGCTGATTGGCCGCGTGAAGCACTTGCGCGGCGAGGAAGATCTGCGGCATGCCTCTTTGCAAGACTTCAGGGAGGAGAAGGCCTAGCGGGGGCCATGTATTCCTCCCTGTACTTAGCCAAGATTTTAGGCAGGGATTGTTGCGGCCCTCAAGGCTTCGTATGATCCGAACAGTCGCGTTTCGGACCGGCTAAGCTGGCCCAAGCACCTCGTCGAATGGCATTACGAGGACCACTCTGCCGCTCTCGTCAGTGACCTCGAAACTGCAGTCGAACCAGCTGCGGATCGTGTACATGCGTGTGCGGAAGACGAGGTCCCGCGCATTGGCGAGCGCATGGGCGCGTAGAGCCTCATCGTCTGGTAGTTCGTCGCCTTCGGCGTCAGGTATCATCCGACCGCGATAGCGAACATTCAGGAAGTAGCGCAAGGCCGCCACTCATCTCTCTCGCTTGATCGGGAATTGGAACACGTTGGAGTATTCCTTCTCGGCGAAGCCGTAGGACTGGCCAGCAATCTGTTCCAGCTTCTCGCGATCCCGAAGCGTGATATTTCCACGCGTGGCTCTGATCGCGCCGACGCTCTCCAGCATCTGCACCGCAATCGTGACGCCGGGCCGACGCGAACCCAACATGATGCTCATGAACTCATGCGTGAGGGGCATGTCATCATGCTCCAGCCGGTCATGCGTCATGAGCAGCCATCGCGCCAGCCGCTCCTCAATGGAGTAGCCGGCGTTGGCATAGGCCGTCTGGCTGACTTGAACGATAAAGGTATGCACGAAGCGCAGAAGGAGCGCACGCAACGCGGGTCTCTGGTCCATCACAGCGTGTAGGTCTCCGGCTCCAATGCGGAATGCTTCGCCCGCAGCCTGAACCATGCAGGAGTGCGGCGTGCGGTCCACGCCCAGCACCAAAGCTGTACCCACCAAACCCTCCGATCCCACCATGCCGACCTCAAACCGTCCTTCCCCGGTGTCGGCGACGATTGATGCAATCCCGTATTCTGGGAAGGTCACATGCGCGATTGTTTGATCGGCTCTGAACAGATGTTCTCGCAACTCAAATGTGACCGCCTCAAGATGCGGCTGCACCAGTGCAAAGTCGTCAGGCGACAAAGACGTCAGCAGACGATTGCGAATGATTGATTGCTGGAGCTGAGCCATGCTCGTCGCCTCCCCGTCGGGGCAAGAGCACGCACATCTCTCAGTCGCTTGCGCCCTGATATCAGCAAGCGATGGCCAAATATCCTCCTAATCCCTGTCTCTAGCAATGATATCCGACGGTAAGTCCGCATGAGTACGAATCCGTACACAAGCGGCCGGCACGCACCGGTCAAGCCAAGGCTGATCGGCTCCGTCAAGCAAGCACAAATATATACGCCATGCCTCGCTGCTGGGTTTCGACGATGAGAGCTAGGCCTTTCTTTCCCGGCCCGCTGGCAGAAATCTGTCCGAAAGCGTACAATGGCGGATCGTCAGCAAAAAAACATGGCCGCTGACGCTTAGGAGCGACCATCGCACTCTTGGTCCAACACGAGGCATTTGGTGTGATGTCAGAGGAACAAGGGCGAGCCCGCCTGAATCCAGAATTCGTAAGCGGACTTGCCCGGGAGTCCGGAGCAACCGAGCAGCAAATACACGACATCGCATCTCTGGTCGGGCTCGATCGTGCCTCGATTTTGAGAGAAGCGCGTCTTTTGGTTGCTGATCTAAGGCCGAAGCTTTAGGTTTTTTTGCTTGGCTGCTTGGCTTCGGCGATGATCGCGAGCGCCCGGAGAACTAAGGGCCCGCCTGCCAAATCCAGCAAGGCCGGCGGACCCTATCAGCGCAATGAAGGGACTTTTCTTGCGCGGATACCAACTTCGGGGCTAGAGAGCGTCATTTTTCAGGCGACCGCTCCTATCATCAATAGTGAAATGGAGACGGCGAAAACCGACCCGAGCAACCAACGGGCTTGGTGGACACTAACTTCCATGAGCCGTCTCTCCTTCCATGAGTTCACGTGACAACGGGACGACGAAGTCGCGGTTCCGCGCGACACCTTGTTCAGGCCATTGCGTCTAGCACTTCAGACTTAGGTCCGGCGGTATAAGACCTAAGCCCCGGCGGAGGAACGTTCGTTGGTAGGCTTACGTTTTGGTGAGCTTGGCGCGATGAAGATGCGTCCCGGCAAATTCCAACAAGGAGACGGCTATGAGAATGCATCTTTCCACCGCAGCCGCGGGATTTCTGTTGCTGGCCGGCATTGGTGCCGCTGCCGCCCAGGACGTGGTCATCGAACCGCAGCAGGAAACCGTCATCAAGGAATACGTGCACAAGCAGCCTCTCGCATCGGTGAAAATTCCTGGAGTGGAGCTCAACATCGGCTCGACTCTTCCCGATGAGGTCGAGCTTCGTGAAGTCCCCAACGTCAAATACCGTTATGTCGTTGTCGACAACCGGACCGTTCTGGTGGATCCGAGCACGCGCAGGATCGTCAAGGTCTACGACTGATCTCATCTTGGGAGCGCTGGCCCGGATGATGACTCCGGGTCAGCCGGTCGACCGTCTCGATAATCGCCTTAGCCAGCGCCTCGCCCTCATGCGCCGGGCAGCCCATAAGAAGGTTCACTGCCTCCTCGCTCGGCAGAACGCCGGCTGGACAGGACGTGCAGCCAGACGCGCTCCTTGGTGCCCGCCGCCCAGCGGATCTCATATGCTTCGACGTCGTCTTCGGTCCAAGCTTCGAACCCGCCGCTCGACTCGGGTTCTTAACGCCGGCCGTTGGATCGATCCCCACTATCTCGGCTTCGAGTGCCCAGCGGAATAGTCCGCATGGCGTCGAAGGGTTTCTCCTCGTGCGGCACCAGTAGGCCAATACACCGTTTGAACAGCACTCAAAACAGTGGCTGAACAGAGCGAGGGGCGCAAGCGGCCCCTACCCTTTTCAACCTTTGAGTGTTCGGCCTAAAGGCGCTTGCAAAATTCGCGGGTTAGGCAACAAGTCGGATTGGCGTGCGCCGCTTTTTAGTGCTCCGAAACCACGCTATCGCGAGCGCCTTGAAAAACGGCAGCTTGTGCGCGTGCGCATAGACCTTAGCGTCCTCTTCGGCGGTCAGATAGAGATTCGCCATGGCTTTCGTCAGATCCTCTGGATCGAACCGCTGGTTGAACTCGTTGTGTTTCATCAGCAATTCCGCTGCTCTGATCTGAGGGCTCGTGATTGGCGCGAAATCCGCGTTAGCCAGAACCTCCAATATTCTGCGGGCGCCAATTGCGGTTTGGCGGTTCACCAGACCGCTGATTGTTGCAATGGCGATTGTTTCCCGAGCGCGATATTTCGCGGCAGCCGGCGGCGTGGTGATAACCTTTATACCGGCCCTGGAGCACACCAATTCAACCGTCATGGCGTCCTCATCACCGGAAACGACCGCCGCTTGGTGAAGCTGAAGCGGGGTAATCCCAACGCGCTGGTGTTTTGGCCAACGAAGGCGGCCTGTGCCTGGCTATCAGGTGCATCGGTGCATCGACAATCATCACGGGTATCATGCCAACATGCGGATTGCTTGCCGCTGCTATAGCATCAGCGCCGCGACGCCGGCGCCGACCTGGTCGGCGAGCGTCGACAGGCTGAGCGGCACGCCTTCGCGGGCATAGCGTTCAGCCTGGCGGTTGAGCGGCTGATGCTGGCCGAACTTCTCGAACAGGATCATCGCCAGCAGGCCGGGACCGGCCCAGCCCCGTGGGGTGGCATGGAACGGCGCCGGAGCCTGGCTGTGAACTTCTCCCGCACGTGCTGGATCACCTTCCATTGCCGCGGCACCACCTCCAGCGTCTCGGTGATATCGTAACCCAGCTTGCGCAGCCGATGACCGCCGCAGCAATGGCAAGCGGCCGGCGCCGGCTCGACCACGCGTTCGCGCGGCAGATGCTCGGGAAATGGCTGGCGCGCC
>NZ_JAMYMO010000071.1:0-13098 GCF_040318575.1 Mesorhizobium sp. M1088
AAGAGGTGTACGATCGAAGTATCGATGTCCTAATCATGCGCTTGCGCCGAAAGCTGGAGGCTGATGCGGCCAACCCTCGCCTGGTCAAAACATCCCGTGGCGCAGGGTACTTCTTCAACGCTGACGTAGATGTTAGCTACGGAGGCACGTTGGCCGCGTGACAGTGAGCTATGCTGGAGATTGGGGTGACGAGGCTGATCAAGCCTTCCAACAGTACCAGCCTGATCAATTACGGCGAGAGCTACCGGTCCGGAGATCGCATCAGCGCCTCTCTGCATATGCACGCGGCCGCCTGAATTGCCGATTTCGCTCAGCTGCTGCTGAATGGCGACGGCTTGCGGCGTATTCAGGGCCCTCTGCGTCTCCGCTGGCCACAACAGCGCTGGGGAATGTTCATTGTTGGGACGACTCACTCGGGTGGCAGGTGGTTGCCCTGGTCAAGCGCATCCGGCGAAGGGCGGATCTGCTGTTCGCTGGCAGCCAAGACTGGGGGCGGCGGCCCGAACTCCGGCGTCCCAGAGCTTGCGAAAGCCTCCGACACGCTTCTGTTGAGGTCATCCCGTCCAGCGGGCATCCCTGGGTTGCTGAAAAAAGACGAGGCGGCTTGATGACCCTGCCCTCGCTGAAGCACCTCGCGAAACCCCTGTTCCAGTCGCAGAAGCTCCTCTGGATCGGTTGGCGGCTCGTCAGCTCGACCATCGAACAGCGGCCGGAGCGCCTCGGACACGTGCTGCTCAAAGCCCGCTCGCCGGGCCTGGACCGCTTGCCCGTCTTCCAAGCCGGCGTCCTGCACCTGCGACAAAGCTGTTACACGGGATGGATTGCTATTTCGCGGGTCCACACTAGCCTCACATCAAACTGTATCGTCAAAGTCCTGCGCCAATTCACACAGCGGGTCATCGAGTTGAGATTCTGCGGAGAGCGCCTCCTCTGCTCCCATCAAGGGCGCCGGCTCCGGGAGGGCGCCTGTCTGGCTTTCAAAGATGCGTTTCAGAATGCGATCCGAGAAATAACGCACCTTCCTCAATTTTAATGGTGGCAGACCTTTGATGAGAACAATCTCGTAGTCGTCATCGAGCAGCCGAACCTGTTCGGGACGCAATAGCGGTGCACCTTGATGGGAATTCTGAATGGTCCAGTCGAACGTTCGCGCCTGGCTGTGGGAAATCGATTTGGCTTCAAACGTGTATTCACCGATGGCCTTGGAAATGTAGTTCGGAGTCTCGTCATCAGCCGTGGCCATGAACACTTGCAGTCCGGTATTGCTGAGAAAATTCTGCTTGCCAGCCTCTCCATAAGCTCCCGTCAGTGCCGAAAGGCTTTGGATGATGAGCATGAAACGCCCCTTGTAGCCCGCGATAGTCGTGATTGCGGTCTCGATCGCCTCCAGCTTACCCAAGTGCTTGAACTCGTCGAGCAGGAAGAGAACCTCGTGCTTTTCATCCCGGCGGGCCAGCGACCGCTGCAGAATTGAAACGATTTGCTGAAAAAACAAGCGTATCAAAGGCGCGATCACCTCAAGGTCGTTCGGACCAACGCAAAGATAGATGCACGTTCTGCGACGGCGAAGATCATAGACCGAAAAGTCCGAGCGACTTGTGGCCGCCTTTACAGCGGGATCCGCCCACAGGTTGAGCCCGCCATCGCCGAGCACGGAAGTGTAGGAGGTTAGGATTTTCGTATCGTTCCCCGCCATGTCGTCGAAGATGCGTTGTGCCTCTTTGTTCTGGGTCTCCATGGCGAGTCGCGCGAAGAGCTTAAACTTCTCCCCCGGCTGGGCGAAGAGGTCATAGACGGCGCCGATTGTTGGCGTGCCCCGCTCGATGCAGGCAAGGATTCCCGCGACAAAGATATCTCGCGCGCCGCTGACGAAACCTTCCGCGCCCTCCCCCTTGGCCGTAATCAGGTTTGCGGCCAAGCGGCGGGCTTCGGTGAATTGCTGCTGTGGAGGCAGCGCTATAAGATCCAACAGCGGATTGTAGCAGTTTGTGCGCCGCTCCGAATCCAGCGGCGCGAATTTAAACACGTCGTCACCTGCGGCTTTGCGCGCCCTCGAGGTGAGCTCAAAGAGCTCCCCCTTGACGTCCAGAGCTATCACCGAGCCTTTGAATGTAAGTAGCGTTGGAATGACTATGCCGACGCCCTTGCCAGCGCGGGTCGGTGCAACGATGAGGCTGTGAGGCTGCTCGCCATTTGTCAGGTAGTAGCCAGGCCAGAAAGGGCCACTTGTCTTCCCAAACACCGGCCCTGTCACGCCACGGTATCGTCGCAGATATCCCGTGCGTCGCATTTCATCCACTCGAGCCCAACGAGCCGTCCCGTGGTGTTCGAGCTTGCGGCGCAATACGATCTGCTGAATCAGCAAGACGACCGCGGACGTCGAGAGCACGATAGCCGCGCCCCGATAGAAAACGGGGGTTGCGAAACCCAAATAGAAGGGCGTCTCAAACCAAAAGGCACGGACATCAAACGCCATCAGAGCCTCGCCGCTGCCGCCGTGGCGGAAGGTTGCGTAAAGACTTGCCGCACAGAAGCCCACGGCGAGTGAGCACGCGATGCTAATGGCTATGTTGGGGGGCGTCGTTTTTGTTGAAAGCATTGTTCCATTGCCGGATTAGCCGTAGCTAATGCTGCGCGTGCTTCAGAGACCGAACCGGCGTCGCGCGATGTCGCCGCTCGACAGATCGATGCCGCAGTGGGTGGTGCGATGCTTGCAGCGCATCACCCGGCAGACGTGGGTTTTGAAAGTTACACTAAGCAGGTACGTCAACGGCCAGCGAATTGGAAACGGCAAGGCCGTAAACGGATTTCGGGAGAGAAAGCGTCACTGTACCATGGCCGAGACCTCAACGGCCGGAGCGATCTCTGCTTCTGGTGGCCTCCATTAGGTCCTCTCGGGCGTGATTGAAGGCGTGGTTTATGGACCGCCCGATTTGAGCACCCCGCTGCAGCTGTTCATAGGAGGTTTGCGGGCCTACTGTATCACGGACTGCAGCCTCAATACCTGCTATGTGGCCGTCCAGATTCGCACTCCGTTCCTCTGCTGCATGCTGCGGCGGCGGCATGTGCGGCAAGATGTCTTGCATGCCGGGAAAAACTGAGTGAGCTTGGGCCTGTTGATTTGCGTCTAACTGTTGATACATGTTGAGAATAGCATTGGATGCCATCATCCTGACATTGCCATCCGGATCAGAAGAAGCCAATCCAATGGCCTGATCAAGAATGCGAGATTTGTTTTCGTCAGTAAACTTACTGAAGTGTGGCGCAACGTAATAAGCTCCGAGAGCTTGCGACGGCGGATCCATGTTGCCAATGCGATTAACAATAGCATCTTGCAGCCCTGGCGTTAGGTAATCGCCTAGATTACTGGCCGCTCCGACTTTCTGCAATGCTATGTCATCCGTGCTGTACCCCAATTCGGCTGTTAATGTCGCGGCCAGATCGATGGCTGATCGTCCAAGCCGATTGGTCCGCCTTTCAAATCTCGCGAGGTCAGTTTCTGGCCCGGGTTGAGTGCCCCGAACGGCTGTTCGCTCGTGCGTCCCGAGGCCTTTGAAGCCCCCAAGATTTCGCGCTGTATCGCGCGGGTTAGCGGTTACCAGCCGTTCTGCAACATCGCTCAATGGCCCCTCTGGAACGTCACGGAGGCTACTGCTCCCCACGCCTTGAGATGATCTTGCAGCTGCACGTGCCCGTTTGTTATCGCGATCCATTGCTCGCCTCCAAAGTAGTTATTCTACCCAATGAGGTTACCACCGAAGCTTGACCTGCTAAACCGATATGATGTTACAGTTGTAGTATGGCAAAGGGTTCCCAGCTCTGTGGGTCTGCCAAGTGCCCGTCCAAGCCGAAGAAAATACGATGAAGCTGGCATCAAATGCGATGTGAACTGCCCCGGGCATTCCGGTGGCCGTTTCGTTTGAGTCACGCGGCTATGGCTGGTTCATCCAACATGGCGTAGTAGCGTTCCTCGGCTTCGGCCGGCGGGATGTTGCCGATGGGCTCCAGCAGCCAGCGATTGTTGAAGCAGTCGACCCATTCGAGCGTGGCGAACTCGACGGCCTCGAATGAGCGCCAGGGTCCGCGTCGATGGATCACCTCGGCCTTGAAAAGACCGATGATCGTTTCCGCGAGAGCATTATCGAAAGAGTCGCCGACACTGCCCACTGCGGGTTCGACGCCGGCCTCCGCCAAGCGCTCGGTGTATTGAATGCTGACGTGTTGGGCGGATTCAACCGGTCGTCGCAACACCAAGGGATTGGAGGTTGCAATGACGGTTCACCAACGCGCTTCAGATCGGTGCACTCGAAAGAAGCTAGATTCGCCCGGGCGTCCGCCTGCCTGGCAGCGTGAGAATCGCTTCCGGTTCTGGCAAGCTATTGCCTTGGGACATTCGAGCGAGGAGGCCGCACTGGATGCCGGTACATCAACGCCTCTTGGTCCGCGCTGGTTTCGGAGTGCAGGAGGGATGCCGCCAACGCATTTGGCGCCGTGGGCGAAGCCGCCTTCGGGGCGATATCTTTCTTTCGGGAGCGCGAGGATATTGCGCTTGAGCTTGCCAAGGGAATCGGCATCCGGGCCATTGCTCGTAAACTAGGTCGGCCGCCGAGCACAATCTCGCGGGAGGTCAGGCGCAATGCCGCGACGCGCAGCGGCAATCTGGATTACCGGCCAGTGCCGCCCAATGGCACGCCGATCGTGAGTCCCGGCGGCCTCCTGGCAAGCTGGCGGTCAATCCGGCTCTGCGTGAATATGTTGAGGAGCGCTTGGCCGGCAAAGTCACCAACCCCAATGGCGCCTCATTCGAGGGCCCCAAGGTGGGTATGGAAAAAACGACAGAGCCGGAGGTGGTCGGCAGCCTGGAGCCCCGAGCAGATCGCTAAATCGGCTTCAGATCGATTACCCAGAGGATCAAACCATGCGGATCAGCCACGAGACGATCTATCAGTCCTTGTACATTCAAGGACGCGGAGCATTGCGCCGAGGACTGACCGCATGTCTGCGTTCAGGCCGAGCGTTGCGCGTACCGCGCGAACGCGCGTACCGCGCGAACGGGCCCGAGTTCGCAACAAGTCCTTCATTGGAGACGCCCTTATAATAAGCGACCGTCCGGCCGAAATTGCCGATCGGGCTGTCCCCGGACATTGGGAAGGCGACCTCATCCTTGGCCTCGGAAGCTAGGCGATCGGTACGCTCGTGGAACGAAGTTCACGCTTCACAATGCGTGCTTCACCTGCCGCGCATGCATGGCTATCAGCAGAGCCTGCGCATCAAGAACGGTCCACCACTTGCAGGCCACGGCGCTGAAGCAGTCCGCAGAGCCATAGCCCGATCCATGGGCAAACTTCCCGAGCAGCTGCGTCAGTCGCTGACTTGGGACCATGGAGCGGAAATGGCGCAGCAGCCGACCTGCGCATCGACACCGGGCTCGAGATTTACTTCTGCGATCCCCAAGCCCGTGGCAGCGAGACTCCAACGAAAACACCAATGGCTTGCTGAGACAGTACTTTCCAAAGGGCACGGATCTCAGTCGGCACACAGCCCGGGAACTGGACGCAGTTGCCCATGCTATCAACACAAGACCGCGCAAAACGCTCGGCTGGAAAACACCTGCCGAACTCCTCGACCAGCTCCTTGGGGGACAGTATGATGCCGGTGTTGCGACGATCCGGTTGAATCCGCCTTGGCTGCCTCTATCGCTGTGATGGATGAGCCCGCCTCCCCGCGCGGGCCGCCGATCATGGAGAGCCTGTTCCAGGGCATCGAGAACGAAGGCTGCATGCGCCGTCCGGCTCACCCGCCAGCCGACGATCCGACGGGCATAGGTGTCGATGACAAAGGCGACATAGACGAAGCCCGTCCAGGTCGCGACGCAGGTGAAGTCGGAGACCCGCAGCATGTTCGGCGCCGGAGCATGGAACTGGCGGTTGACGTGGTCGAGAGGGCAAGGTGCGGCCTTGTCGCTCACCGTAGTGCGGATCGGCTTGCCGCGGACGATGCCTTCGAGGCCCATGGCCTTCATCAAGCGGGCAACCGTGCAGCGGGCGACCTCGAAGCCCTCGCGACGCAACCGCCGCCAGACCTTGCGAATGCCGTAGACGCGGAAGTTCGCCTCAAACCCGTCGGACCTCATCCTTCGAGGCTGTATCCCATCTTGCCCGAGCCGACAGCCGGCAGGGGTCGACGCGCTTGGCGACATGGTCGTGGTAGGTCGACGGGGCGATCGGCAGCACCTTGCAGATCGGCTCAACCCCATGCGCCTTGCGGTGATCGTCGATGAACGCGATCGTGGCCTGAACCGGCGGTCGAGCTTCGCCTGGGCAAAATACGCGGAAGCCTTGCTCTCGTTGGCCTGCGAAGCTCGCGGCTCTCGCGTTCCAGAGCCTTCAGTTTCGTCGCAGCATCCGTGGGAACTCCGGCGCGCACGCCGCCGTCACGCTCGGCTTTCTTGCAGCCGATCTTGGCGGCGATCGATGAAACCGCCGCCCACCGCGACGTATGCTCGCGTTCGTGATCCAGAACCAGCCGCACCGCGGGGGGTCCGGACCTCGGGAGAGAACTTGTTGGTCGCCTTGCTTGTCATGGTTCCACCTTCTCAGGAGTTGGAGCCTCCGATCAACCCGGGGCGGCACACAACAAGGGTCACGGATCAATCTGGGCGGGAACCCTAGAGAATCAGCCCTCAGAGCCTTTGGTAATAGACCGACCCCTCGCACCTGTTTGGGCTGGGTGTACAAGTCAGGTTTTCATCAGGTTGGACGAGTATGTCTGGCAGCCAGAGCGCGACCACTTCCGTGCCCGCCCGCTCGTCTGGCAGACACACAAAGGAGAAAGATATGCCGTCAGCTACAAGCAGCGCCATCGTTTCCTGCCGCAGATCATCGCCCATCCGGTCTGGCCCTCCTTCAGGTCCCCTTTAGCCTGTGTCTCGTCGAGGAAATGGCCCGGGAGCGGGATCGTGGTTTCGTATGAGACAATCCGCCGGTGCGGCAACAAATGCGGTCCGCATACGGAGCCATTACCTCGCGGCACTTGATATTGCAGTGCAGCAAAGGTAGAGGGCCGCCCCTTATCGGAGTGTCGTCCATGGTCCTTACCAATACTGGTAGCGAGGCAGAACCCGTCGAACAGTCGAGCCATCCGGCAATCGAACAGCAAAGCCCCAAGGTGCTGATGCTAGGCGCGCTCGGCGTTGTCTATGGCGATATTGGCACCAGCCCGATCTACGCGTTCCGTGAGGCGCTGGTGGCGTCGTCGGGCGGCAATGTCGCCGAGCGCGGCGATATCCTCGGCGTGCTGTCGCTGATCATCTGGTCGCTGACGATCATCGTCACCATCAAGTACATCATGTTCGTGCTGCGCGCCGATAACGGCGGCGAGGGCGGCGTGCTGTCGCTGATGGCGCTGGCGCGCGGCAGTTTCCCCAAGCGCTCGGCGCTGATGCTCGGCATCGGCATCGTCGGGGCATCGCTTTTCTTCGGTGATGCCGTCATCACACCGGCGATATCGGTGCTGTCGGCGGTTGAGGGCATGAATGTCGTCACGCCGACCTTCCAGCCCTATGTCGTGCCGCTGACACTGGTCATTCTTGCCATGGTGTTTGCGGTGCAGCGCTTCGGCACGGGCGGGGTAGGATTGGTGTTCGGCCCGGTGACGGCGGTGTGGTTCCTGGCAATTGGCCTTTCCGGGCTCAACCACATCATCGCCGATCCGGAAATCCTGTGGGCGGTGAGCCCGCACTACATCGTCGCCTTCCTGATCAATTCGCCCGACGTCGCTTTCGTGACCATCGGCGCCATCTTCCTCGCCGTCACCGGCGCCGAAGCACTCTATGCCGATCTCGGCCATTTCGGCCGCAAGCCGATCGTGCTGGCCTGGCTGGCGATCGTGTTTCCCTGCCTGCTGCTCAATTATGCCGGGCAAGGCGCCTTCGTGCTGGCCAAGAATGGCGTCGTCGGCCATCCATTCTTCGAGATGAACGAAGGCTGGACGCTGATCCCGATGGTCGTGCTGGCGACGGCCGCGACTGTCATCGCCAGCCAGGCGGTCATCTCCGGCGCCTTCTCGCTGACCCGGCAGGCGGTGCAGCTCAATATGCTGCCGCGCCTGGAAATCCTGCACACCTCGGAGAAGCAGTCGGGCCAGATCTACATGCCGCGCGTCAATCTGTTGCTGGCGCTGGCGGTGATGCTGCTGGTCGTCGGTTTCGGCGAATCGAGCAAGCTCGCCTCCGCCTATGGCATCTCGGTGACCGGCAACATGCTGGTGACGACGGTGCTGCTGTTCGTCGTCATGACCCGGATCTGGAAATGGCGGCTGTGGGTGGCGGTCGCCATGACGGCGCTGTTCGGCTTCATCGATGTCGGCTTTTTTGCCTCCAACATCGTCAAAGTGTTCGAGGGTGGCTGGGCTTCGCTGGCGGTGGCCTTCACCATTGTGCTGGCTATGTGGACCTGGGTGCGCGGCAGCCGCTATCTGTTCGACAAGACCCGCCGCAACGAAATCCCGCTCGATTTCCTCGCCGGCAATCTCCTGAAGAAAAAGCCGCAGCTGGTGTCCGGCACCGCGGTGTTCCTGACGAGCGATCCACTCAGCGCGCCAACCGCGCTGATGCACAGCCTGAAGCACTACAAGGTGCTGCACGAGCAGAACGTCATCCTTTCGGTGGTGACCGCGCCGCAACCGGTGGTGCCCGACAGCGACCGGGTCAAGATGGAGACGGTCAACGAGCTGTTCATGCGGGTGACGCTGACCTTCGGCTACATGGAGCAGCCGAACATCCCGCGCGCGCTGGCGATCTGCCGCAAGCAAGGCTGGAAGTTCGACATCATGACGACCTCGTTCTTCCTGTCACGGCGTTCGCTCAAGGCCTCGCCCAATTCCGGCATGCCGGTGTGGCAGGACCGGTTGTTCATCGGCCTGGCGCGTACGGCGGCCGACGCGACGGAGTACTTCCAGATCCCGACCGGACGCGTCGTCGAGATCGGAACGCAAGTGACGATTTAGGGCATGCCGCGGTTGAGAAGAATCGGTGCTGTCACATTGATTGAGCGGTAAGGAAATTCAGGTAGCAGCGCGCCCGGCACTGTAAGTTTCAGCGGCTTGATGCAGCGATAGCTGGCCGGGACGGCTGTCACGCTGTGGCGACACACGCGATTTTGTTCCAGATTTGCATGGGGCGTTACGCAGGTCTCGATGTTGAGCCGATGACAGCGCATTGCAGGGAAAGTGAGCAGGTCGGCAATCGGATCATGGATGGAAACGAACCGCTGAAGCTGGCGTGCCGACTTGAAGCGTTTCATGATCCTTTCGCGTCGTCGGGTCGGCTGGTGCGAATTTTCCGCTCGATTATTCAGGCCTGTGTGCGACCGGTGTTCGACGCCGGGCATGAGGTCGCGCATGGCGGCATCATAGGATCGGAGCTTGTCGGTGATCATGATCCGTGGTGTCCGCCCTTGAGCTTTCAGCAACTTGCGCATCAGACGCTTTGCCGCCTTGGCATTTCGGCGGCTTTGTACCAGCACTTCGAGGACGAAGCCGTCCTGATCGACGGCACGCCAGAGCCACTGCTTCTTGCCACTGATAGCCACGACACATTCGTCGAGATGCCATTTGTCGCCCAGGCAGCCGGCTGATATTGATCTCCTGGGCGGAATGCCGTCCGAATTTCTCCGCGCAGCTTCGAACGGTCTGATGCGTGACGATGATGCCGCGGGCCGCCAGCATGTCCTCAACCATGCGCAGGCTGAGCGGAAAGCGAAAGTAGAGCCATACCGCGTGCGCAATGATCTCGGCGGGAAAGCGGTGGCGACCATAGAGCGGATCACGAGCAACTTCTGACATGGCCCAATGTACGCACATCTTCATAAGCTGTCGGTTGACTTTACGATGCCGCGCCAAGCGAGCAGCATCCGGCCGGCGGGGCCGACCCCGTCTCCCGGCCGTGAGCAGAACGGCATCGCGCAGGTGCCGCTTCATCCTCGACGCGGCCAGCCTGCTTTGCCGTTACCGCCGCCGCCGAAAGCGCCAGGCGTTGCCGCCAGGCGCCGATCCGCCGGCAGCGGTTCGCCGATGATCCGATTGCCAACCAGTTCCACTTTCCCCCAATACCTGCGTAACGCCGCCATGCAAATCTGGAACAAAATCGCGTATGTCGCCGCAGCATGACAGCCGTCCCGACCAGCTATCGCTGCATCAAGACGCTGATATCTTTACAGTGCCCGCACGCCTCTCGCGCGCCAACGGCCAGTCGGGTGTCGCGAATGAGGCGCGCTGAAGCCATCCGGCTCAGCCGATCATGGCGCTTCGGTTGCCGGGTTCGAGGTCGTGGCCTCTGCCGCTGCGCGATTCTAGCATTTGCGCCTTGGAGAGCTCTGCTTCAGCCTCGGCGAGGCATGGCTCGGCTGCGGTTCTCTGCCGCAGAAGGTCCGATTGCGAATTCTTGACGTTGTCACGACGTAGGCGAGCGGCCTTGGCGAACGTCGGATAAGCGAAATGATTGACATCGGAGATGCCGGCCTTCGTTTCCTCGGCGTTTAACTGGAAGTCCAGTTCTCGCGCCATGCGTTCGAAATCGGCAATCATGATGTCTAGCTGGTGCAACTGTCGCCGCTTCTCATTCACCTGAAATTGCTTCAGTCGGACCAGATTACCTCGTGGCTTCATGACTCGGTACTCCGGTACCCATTTCGTCCAATCAAACCGCTCTCTCCCCTTAACGTTAGGCCTACAGCGACTCTCACGTTTTCTGCTGCGAGCGGAAACATATTTTCCAAAATCCTTGGCCGATGGCTATGAGTTCAATGGCATCGACAAGCATGCGAGCGGGGGACTTAAGGGGCGGTAAAAAAAGGCGGAATAGGGCGATTTTCACAATGTCTGCATATGAACGCGTTGAGACTGCGGCGGGCTTGACACACAAAGCAATCGTCAAGATTTGCGACATGGACGCCGGGGGCATGAATACGCCCGCCGTCAGCTACACGCCCCCCGATTTCCGCCGCCTATTATCGCCCACGCGGTCTGGCTTTATTTCCGGTTTCCGCTGAGCCTGCGCCTGGTTGAGGAAATGCTGCTGGAACGCGGCATCGTGGTTTCGTATGAGACAAGTCGCCGGTGGGGCATCAAGTTCGGGCTGGACTGCGCTCGCTGCTTGCGCCGCAAGCCGCCGTGCCGGAATGATGTCTGGTACCTGAACGAAGTGGTCGTCACCATCGCCCGGCAAAAAGCTTTGGTTGTGGCGCGCCGTCGACCAGGATGGATATGTGCTGGACGAAATCGTGCAAAACCGCCGCAACACCAAGGCCGCCAAGCGCTTGCTGACGCGGCTGTTGAAGAAGCAGGGGCTCGCGCCGAAGCGCATGATCACCGACTAGCTGCGCTCGTATGGAGCGGCAAAGCGACAGGTGATGCCGGACGTCAAGCACCGGTCGCACAAGGGGTTGAACAACGGAGCGGAGAATTCCCATGTGCCGCCGCGAAAACGGGAGCGGATGATGCAGGGGTCCGATCGCCGGGAGGCCTGCAACGCTTCGTCTCGACCTTGTCAGCCCTCCGCAACCTCTTCGTCCCGCCCCGCCCCAAACGTTCTGCTCTCGCCATACATGTTCATCGCCTCAGCGCGATGGCGCTGGTGATATCACGACGCGTTTGTACCGCTCGACCTACGCCACAGGTGCCGACGCTGTGACGAGCTTCGTCGGTCGCGTGTCGAGTGACGGCACCGGGGACAATTATCGTCGACCGCAGTCCATTGCCCAGACCAAGGCGCTTCTCGGCGTCGGCACGATGGCAAATCGCAGCGTCACGATCTCGGCCGCTGCCCCTTCTGGCGGCGTGGACGGTGATTTCTGGGTGCAGCCGTAATGGCCCTTTACGTCAAAGCCTCCGGGGTCTGGGGGGCGGCCAGCGCCGTATGGGTGAAAATCTCAAGCCTCTGGACCAAGGCTCGACAGGTCTATGTGCGCAGCTCGGGCGTCTGGGAGAAAATGTTCCCGATAGATCTGGTCTTCAATGGCACTCACGAAGACTCGACTGCCACGACCGTTTACACCCACACCAGCATTCCGCTTCTTGTCGCGCCACACGCTAATCGTCGTGTCATCGTGACAACTGAGACCACTGACACCGAAAGTGCAGTGACCGTCAACAGTATGACGATTGGGGGTGTGGCTGCCACCCTTCTCGCTCAGGTGGAAAGCATCTTCAATTCTGGTGTGGTCTATCTGTCAGTGTGGTCAGCCCTCGTGCCAACCGGTACGACGGCAACGATCGTGACCACGTATAGTGAGAGCGTGTTCCGTGACTACATGTCGGTCTATACGACCACCAATTGGGATGGTGTGGTGGGCACTGTTGCCTCTGACAACAATTCAACGGGTGGCCTGACAACGACCGTCAGCATTGGTGCCCTGGGCGCAGCGATCGCAATTGCGGGCAACGCCACCAAGGGGGCATCGGCACTGCGACATGGACCGGGCTGACCCAACAGTTCTCAAACACACCAGTCACGAATAGAAACCACAGCGGAGCAATGGCAATAGCTACCGCCGCCCAAGCTGCCCTCACCGTAACCTGTGCCTACAGCACTACTCCAGCACTTGCCGCACTGCTGGTGGTTCCGCGGTGCGCAACTCCTGACTGGCGACGGCGTCGGCGACATGCCTTACGGACTCGTATTGCCAGAGCTTGTAATCGTCGACAAACCAGCCAAGTCGGCTCTCGATCGCCGTAGCAAGCTCGTTATAGTCGAGGCTGTCGAGGCCGAGATCCCGCATTCTGGTTGTCATCGACACCTCTACTTTTTCGGCAACTAGAGCGTTGAGGGTTTTGAGAACCAGTTGTTCAATTTCAAGTAATGTCATCACTAATACATGCCTTTTGCTTGCAGATTCAGGTAATGCAACCCTGATCGGGGCGCAACCCCCAAAACGAGGTGTGCCGTTGAAACATGTTCTTGTCATTGACGATGATGCCGCAATGCGGCGCCTCATCGCCGATGCATGCCCTGAAGGTAACCGCAGTCCACGATAGCAAGCAGTTTGACTATGTTCTTTCACGTGAGCCAGTCGATCTCGTGGTTGTTGACCTTAACCTAGG
>NZ_JAMYMO010000072.1:0-12550 GCF_040318575.1 Mesorhizobium sp. M1088
AGGACCTTGCAGACCATCGACAACCCGTTCGGCACGAGGTTGTCACCCATGTCTTAAGTACAATCTGTTACCCATGTCTCCGGGTTGGACAAAGGTAGTGATGGTAGCGGGAGAGGGATACCGCCAATACAGTGCTGCTACTGAATTCACTTGCTAAATTGAGTCCCTGCGCCTGTTGGCGGTTCGAATCGCGTGCTGTGCGCCACTTTACGATTTTGCGCGATTTCATACCCTGCCGCGGACGGATGCCGCATCACGCCGCCGACAGCCGCACGTGGAACTTGCTGTCGGTTGCCGAAGATTGTGGCAATCCGGACAGACCCGTCGAAACAGGGTGTAGGCTTCCGCCTCCTGGGTCACAACCGCTGTTTGCAGGGTGGCCATGATCTTCTTGCCGTCGTCGATCGACAGGCCCAGGTCTCCTTCACGCAGACGCTCATCGCTTTTGTCGATCCGGACCTCTCGGCGACAGATGTCGCCGAATTCGTTCGTCCCTTCGATCGAAATCGTCCACTCCATTCCCATCACTACCTCCGAAACCAAAGAGATGGTGATGGCCCAGTCGACGCTAACAAATCGTGGCCGCGCTCACCCCAGAGAAGTTACCGGTCTCCACTGCACTAATGGGCGGTGTAAGCTCCGTCCACCAGATGGTAGCTCCCAGTGATAAAGCTGGCCTGGTCGGACAACAGGAAGCACACAAGAGCCGCTACCTCTTCCGGTTTCCCGCGCCTGCCCATCGGCTGAAGACCCGCCATGCGCCGGCTGGCTAATGCCTCCATTTGCTCCGATAAAAGAGGCGTTTCGATCCAGCCGGGGCCGACGACATTGATCCGGATGCCCATCCTAGCATATTCAATCGCCGCAACCTTGGTTAATCCAACGACCCCGTGTTTCGCTGCCGTGTAAGCGGACGCAGTTGGCAAGCCGACGGAACCGAGAACAGAGGACATGTTCACGATGGCACCTCCGCCTCGATCCAGCATCGCGGCGATTTCGTACTTCATGCTGTAGAAAACGCCATTGAGATTAACGTTTATCAGTTTGTGCCAGTTGTCGAGCGGATAGTCTGCCGTTGCTTTTCGAATGCCGTCGATACCTGCATTGTTTACCGCCATATCCAGTCCGCCGCATTTCTGGACAGTGAACTCGATCAGCTTTTCCACTGCTGCCGCATCCGTGACATCTACCGCAAAGTCGTAGGCCCTGCCTCCTTGCGAGCTTATTTCGGCGGCTGTGCAGCGCGCGGCCTCGGCATCAAGGTCGGCGACAACAATCTCGGCTCCTTCTTGCGCGAGTTGCCGTGAAACAGCCGCACCTATTCCGGAGCCTGCGCCGGTCACAATCGCGACTTTACCATGGAAGTCAGGCTTCATCGGCTCTGTCCTATGCCATTTCTGACATAACCGAACAGAGGCAGACGGTCATCGCAAGAAGTTTCGCTCCAATTCGCTTGTTTAATCCTGTGAATTCATTTTTGCCACCACACAGCGAGACTTGGCCCGCAGGCCTCGGAATGGTAGAGACGAGGGCGGCGGTAGATGACCAGTTTCCTAGCAGGTACAAATGGAAGAACACCACATTGCGCGCCGGGGGCTCGTGCTGGGTAGTCTGGCTCTGATGATCTCCGGATGCACGTCGATTTCATCCGCGTTCGGACCAAGGCGTGGCCTGAATCCTCGTTACCGACGGCAGCATGTGCGGTACGACGGAAACGAGCCGGCCGGAACGATCGTCGTCGATACTTCGCACCGTTTTCTCTATGCCGTCGAGTCTGACGGGTGGGCGACGCGCTACGGCGTTGGCGTCGGCGAGCAGGGACTTTCCTTCAAGGGTACAGCGACCGTCGGCCGCAAGGCGGACTGGCCGTCGTGGACACCCACCGCCAGCATGATGCAGCGCAAGCCGCGCCTGGTGCAGTATGCAGGGGGGGTCCCTGGCGGACCAAACAACCCGCTTGGTGCGCGTGCCCTTTATCTCTATCGAGACGGGCGCGACACCCACTTCCGGATACATGGTACAAACGAGCCATGGACGATAGGCACAGCGGTATCGAACGGGTGCATCCGTATGATAAATGACGACGTCATTGACCTCTACGACCGTACTCCTTTGGGCACGACGGTGGTGGTTGTTTGATGGTGGGCAGGCCTGATCTTCGTTGGATGGTGAACCCTGCCAGCACGTCACCGCAAAGGTGCCGCCGGCAACCGGGTGCCAACTGTGTCATTTCTGCACTAGGCGTTGGTGTAGATCGCAGCTAACTTCGTGGGGCTGCATATCGTTTTAGTTGTGGCGATTCCATAGGCTATTCCGCCCCCGGGGAAAGGATTGCTTGATGAACAGGATATTGATTGCAATGGTTGCTGTGCTCGCCGTTGCCAGCCTGAGCGGCTGCGCGAACGACTGGATCGGCAAAGGAAAGGGTAAGGCTCCGGCACCCGCTCCGGTAGAGCAACCAGTGATTAAGTAAGGACCGGCTTGTATGGGGAAGGGGTGCCAAGCCCTTCCCCATACATACGCAGCCGGGGCTTTGGCCGGCTTCATAGCGGTTGGCGAGCATAGGCCGTTATTAGGTCTGTGCTTTGTGAAGTTCGGGAATGGACGCGGCGATGACGCTTCTAAGTAGCCGTCTCTTGCTTGTGGCGTTGGTGGCCCTCCCGGCAGCGGCATGTCAGACGAAAGACCTGCCGCCCCAGCCGAATTTCGTATCTTATGCCGATGGCGGAGCTGCGCCTCAAAAAAACGACGAGCGGTACTTCATCGAGTTCCGCTCCCGCTACGCCCTAAGCTACGGCCACACCTACGCAGTTTTTGGGCGCCTGGACCGGGCCGGGAGAATGATCGATCCCCAAGTCGCGGGCCTTCACCCGGCTTCGAACAGTGCGGTTCCCTATGTTCTGGGCCATATCGTGCCGGTGCCAGCCGAAACCGGGTGGAGCGACGGTGATCTGGAAGAACCATACAGATCCGCAAGCTGGCAAATCATATTGACCCGGGCCGAATACGACAAAGTCGTTGCCTACATCCGCAAGCTGCAGGCGAGCTCGCATGTCTGGCAGGCGACGGTCTTGAACTGCAACGGCTTCGTGGCGGACATCGCTCATTCCATGGGATATAAGACTCCCGCCATTCAGCTCCGGCCGCAACAATTCATAACCGAGCTTCGGGAGATGAATACATAACCAAGATTCGAGGGATGAATGGGACCGAATGCGATCGGTACTGCCCCTCCGGCTTTCGCGTCTGCGGGCTAACTCGGAGAGGATCGCTGCGCCTGAAGGTCGGCCGGTGACGAAATCGAGACGATAGGTGAAGTGGCCATACTCAGGGGCAGCTGCTACAGTCGCGATCGCAGAAAGGGCGCTGGTGACCTGAAGTGAGCATTGCGGCAGCCTCACTTGGCGAGGTCATTTGGGTGATCGGCATCGTTGCTTGGTACGTGATTCGGTATCCCTTCGAGCGCCGGGCAAGGCGCGTGCGAATTGTAACTGGCTACCGCTCACGTTCCGACATCGTCGGGCTTGCATCTGCTCTGTTTGGCCTCGCAATCCTGCCTGCCTTCTATGTTGTCACCGGCATGCCCGCAGCGGCTGACCACCCGGCCAGCGTTTGGGCCGTGGCTCTCGGCACAATCATCTTCTGCTCCGCGCTATGGGTTTTTCGCAGATCCCATAAGGAACTTGGCCGGAACTGGTCGATTACGCTGGAGATTCGCGAACGGCATGAACTCATCTGCGCCGGACCATACGCTTTGGTCCGCCACCCGATGTATACCTCGTTCCTGCTCATGGGCCTCGGCCAGGTCTTTTTGCTGGCGAACTGGATTGCGGGCATATCGGGTTTGATTGGGTTCGCAGTCCTTTTCCTGCTGAGAGTGGACGAGGAAGAGCGTATGATGCTGGAGAATTTCGGCCCGCAATACCGTGCCTATATGGAAAAGACCAAGCGAATAGTCCCTTATCTTTATTAGAGGTACGTTTTATGCGAGGCCGAGCCCTCAAGCTTTCCGCGCCCCGGCGCCTTGTTGGCGATCTGATGAGGTTTTCGATCGGCGTGCCACGGGTCGCGGTGCAGCGTCAGATGAACCTCAGCCCACTCGTAAGGGCTAGAATGGCGCAACAGACCAGGCCCTCCTGGACCGCGATCTTCCTGAAAGGATATGCGCTTCTTGCCCTAGAGATGCCGGAGCTGCGGCGCGCCTATGTCAAGTTGCCCTGGCCGCAGCTTTATGAGTATCCGGCAAGCGTAGCCTCGATTGCCCACGAGCGCGAATATGATGGCGAGCCGGCCGTTCTGCTGAGCTGCATCAAGTGCCCGGAGCGCTACTCCATCACGGAACTTGAGGGATCCATCCATGCGGCTCGATCACGGCCGATCCTGGAGGTCCCGGAGTTTCGGCGTGCCTTGCGGGTGGCAGGTGCGCCCGCGCCAGTCAGGTGGCTGCTTATGTGGCTAGGGTTGAACATCGCCCGGCAAAGGGCAAATTACTTCGGTACCTTCCAACTGTCGGTCTATTCTGGTCTCGGTGCGGAATCACTCAACCCGCTGACACCACTGACCACGCTTCTGAACTACGGTCCGATCGGCAAAGACGGATCGGTGAATGTCCGCATCCACTACGATCACCGGGTCATGGATGGAGCGAACGTCGCACGAGCACTGGAGAGATTCGAAAAGATCCTGAACGGCACTGTCGCCACTGAAGTGATGCTGCTCGGTCAAGGAGTTTCCGCTCCTGCAAGACAGAGGAACGCGACGTGATTTCGCACTGTGAATACCGGCCAGCTATCGTCGTGATTGGCGGCTCGGGTGGAATTGGCCGGGCGATTGCGAGCGTCGCGGCAAGGGAGCGCGGTGCGGTTGTGCTGGTTGCCCGCTCGCCCGAGGGTTTGGCCGCCGCGGCGTCTGAAGTTAGGGAGGCGGGCGGCGAGGCATTCACGCTCGAGTTGGATCTCGTGGCAGGCGATGCGCCGACGCGCATGGAGGGCTTTCTGTCCACACACGGCCTGGTCTGTGATGTCCTGGTCAACAGCGCCGGCTATGGCCTGCGGGGCGCGACGACGGCGCTGCCTATTGATGATCAACTGGGCATCATCGATCTCAACATACATTCCCTCACAGAACTGACCCTCCATTTTCTGCCGGGAATGGTGGCGCGCCGACGGGGCGGGGTGCTCAATCTCAGTTCCGTGGCCGGGTTCGTTCCCGGGCCTTATATGGCTCTGTACTTCGCCAGCAAAGCTTTCGTGCGCTTCTTCTCAGAGGCGCTTCACCAGGAATTGCGCCGAACCGGTGTGACGGTCACATGCGTTGCACCAGGCCCGGTGTCGACGGAGTTTCTCGCAAGATCAGGCGCCAATCAGACGGCGCTCTTCAACATCTTGCCCAAGGTGGATCCGGAGTATGTGGCCGAACGGGCGTGGCGAGGGTTCAAATCCGGTCGTCGCCTCGTCGTACCGGGAATCTCGGGCAAGTTGGCTGCCCTTGCGGCAGCGCTCCTGCCTTCAGCAGCGCTGCTGCCCCTGGTCGGCCGGCTGCAACGCGGCGGCAATGATCAATGTCCTTGCGGTTCAGGTATGAAGTTCAAGAAATGCTGCGGTACCCGCCAGATTCAGCTACGCCGGGGCCCTCGGGGAATTATCCCCTGAAGGACCAGCACGCCCGCTCGCTATTTCAGAAGTCGCCGATGGTCTTGGCAACGACCAAACGCTTTCCACCTGAACCGTTGCTGCGCTCGTGCATGAAGTCCCTCTCGGCCAGCGAGACAAAAGCCAACCTTCCAGACCTACCGCCCTCCAAGCGACCGCCTCTCGGCGTGGCCAGCGCTCGTTCATCTACTCGACGCTTCGAGTCACAGGCGGCTCAGCACGGTCACTGCCGACGATGCAGCCTGCCAGCGAATGGAACCGGGTACAGCAGCCCATGTCCGATTCTGATGCCAATAAAGCCATCGTCCGCCGCTATTTCGATATGTTCCGGTGATCTGACCCAGCTCGCCGACATTGTTTCGCAGGACTATGGTGACAAGCTGAATGAACAATCCTCTGGCATCGACGTCATCCGCGGCTATCTCGAGGGCCTAAAGTCCAGCTTTCCCGATTTCACTTGGACCATCGAGCAGATCATCGGCGAGGGCGATCGGGTGGCGGTCATGAATCGCGTCAGCGGCACCCAGGTGAAAATGACTTCGGTGAGATCAAGGCGACCGGCAATCGCGTCGATTTCGCTGCTTTTCAATTCTATCGGATCGCCGACGGAAAGCTCGCCGAGCACTGGGAGGTAGCCGACTTCGCCAAGTTCCAGGAGCAGCTGACCGCCAAGCCGCCAGGGAGTGCCTTCAATGCTTTTCATGCCTTGGCAGTTATCTTAAACTTCCACCGATTGCGCCGCACTTCCTCAGCTACACCAATGCCAGCTTTCCCGTACGCAGTGACCTCGCATGGCCTCAGGGAAGGCGCATGCGGCGCAGCAAAAACCGGAACAGCGACCGAACCCGATTACGGCGCCGGATTCTGGGCGCGTACTGCTTCGCTGAAGCTACGCAGGACCGGGCTCTCGTAAACCGAACTCCGGCTTCGCCACGCTACGCCGGGATTTCGGCCATCCGGCTTCCATCCCTCGCGCAAGCACGCCCTTTCAGGCCGTGACCTGAACGGGCCGTTTCGGCCCGTGCAACCTTTTCTCTTTTGATCCGGGGCTGCCGCCCCCTGCCGTCAAGGCCGGGCGCTATTCGCGTGAAAATCAAAGGCCGTGTGCTCACTCCGCTGTGGGCCGCACCACCCTTTGATTTTCAGCCTTGACCGCATTCCGCCCGCTCATTGGCGCGGGGCCTAGTCCGGTTGCAGCAGCAGCTGCTGCGCAACCGTAAACTAGGAGGAAAAACCAATGAAAGCAGATGTTTATGAGAAGGTGACGGCGAGCATTGTTGCCGAACTGGAACAGGGCCTGCGCCCATGGCTGAAGCCTTGGAACGCGGAGCACGCCGCCGGGCGGATTTCGCCGCCCTTACGTCATAACGGCGTGCCCTATCAGGGAATCAACATCATCATGCTTTGGTCGGTAGCCATGGCGCAGGGCTTTGCCGCGCCGATCTGGATGACCTTCAAACAGGCGCAAGAGATGGGCGCGCATGTCCACAAGGGCGAGAGGGGCAATCTTGTCGTTTATGCCGACCGTATCCGCAGGACAGAGAAGGACGAAGCGACCGGCGAGGAGCAGGAGCGGGATATCCCGTTTATGAAGGGCTACACCGTCTTTAATGTCGAGCAGATCGAGGGCCTACCGGCGCAATTCTATGCCCCGGCGGAACAGCGCCTCGATCCGGTAGCACGCATCGAGCATGCGGAAACTTTCTTCGCCGCGCTGCGCGCCGATATCCGTCACGGCGGCAATCAGGCCTATTACAGCATGGGCAGCGACCATGTGCAGATGCCGCCGTTCGAGACCTTCCGCAATGCCGAAAGCTATTACGCAGCGCTGGCGCACGAGTGCACGCACTGGACGCGCCACCCCTCGCGGCTGGAGCGGGATTTTGGCCGCAAGCGCTGGGGCGACGAAGGCTACGCGATGGAAGAACTCGTTGCTGAACTTGCTTCGATCTTCCTGTCCGCCGATCTCGACCTGACGCCCGAAACCCGGCCCGACCATGCCGCCTATATCGGCTCATGGCTGAAGGTGCTTAAGAACGACAAGCGGGCGATCTTCACCGCAGCCAGCCACGCGCAGCGCGCCGCGGATTTTCTTCACGGCTTGCAGGAAGAAGCCGGCTTGCTGGAGGCCGCGGAATGAAGCGGCCCGAGACCATCTGATGTGACCCCACCGTCGCACAAGGTCGGCGATAGCCTTCTGTTTCCTTCTGTCGACCTCAACCATGGTCGAGGATAGAACCTCCTGCCGAGAAGATTTGTTCCTTGGTTCCTTGGAAGGCGGGAATGTTGGTAGAAATTTCTGAGCGGGATCGGATAACTGGCTGGCGCAAAGAGTGCCCTCTCGGGGTTGAACCAGTGGGTTGCCATGACGCTATTCGTGGAGGTCGAACGCGACAAACAGGCCAAAGGCTGGGCAATCTCTACAATAAGCTCGACCGGCGCGCAGTCACTTTCCACTTGCGGCCCGTCTCGGCGCACCACTGTAATGGTCTCTTTGACGGAGATGATTTGACCGCGACGGGCTTGTAGGATCAGCTCTTCAACAATCTCGTCGGCAGTCACGTTGCTGGGTCGCCCGTTCGTAAGAACGCTCATCCGAGGCCTCCACCTCAGCGATAACCCCGAGCTTGGCCCGCCGGGTCATGACAGGCACCTACGCCCAACTGCCCTTTCCGACCCCAGCGCCGGATCCCGATATGTGCCACGCGAGTCCTTGCTGTTGTTGTCCGGCTGTTTGCGCTTGTCACATGTCAATAGCCACAGCCGCGTGACCGCGATCCTGGTTCATTGAGGTCGAACGGTCCGTAAGAAACGCCCACTCCGAATCGTTCTTCCGCGCGCCTTTAACGAAATAATTGACAGTCCAACCGAAACGGCGCTCCGTCGT
Organism: Mesorhizobium sp. M1088; assembly: GCF_040318575.1. Taxonomy (NCBI): domain Bacteria; kingdom Pseudomonadati; phylum Pseudomonadota; class Alphaproteobacteria; order Hyphomicrobiales; family Phyllobacteriaceae; genus Mesorhizobium; species Mesorhizobium sp. M1088. Next base: position 8,539 of record NZ_JAMYMO010000072.1, read on the forward strand.
TCGACGGGATGGATCTTGGCACTTTTGGTTGATGCCGGGCCTTCGCCGTTACGATAGGGAGGATGCAATGCCGACAGTCATTGGCTACCATAACATCACAAAGGGCACAAAACACTGGCTCGACTCGCCGAAGCGCAAAGAGCTTTTTGGTCCGCTCGGCGTGACCAACATACGAACATTTGTAGATCCACAAAATCCGACTCGGGTGGCCGTTCTCATGGACGTTCCGGACATGGACGCCATGATGAAAGCTATGCAGAGCAAGGAAGCCGCGGATGCGATGGCCTTCGATGGAGTGGTTCCAGAGTCCTTGGTGATCCTGGTCGAATCGTAAAGGTGATTGCTCCGCTGGCCAAGCTTAGGTTTGGTCAGCGATGGTGCGGTTCCAGTCATTCTGGAAAGCGCCCATTGTTGGCGTAGAGCCCGCTGGCCACTGGCTTCAAGAGCGGGCCCTGCGCGTCAGCGCCGACGTTGGTCTCGGTCGCGCCAAGGTCAGCCGCTACAGCTTGCGCAACCTAATGCCGGCTCAAGTCCGCAAATCAACTATTCCGCGCGTTCACGCTGGACTTCCGCTTGCCACCCCAGCCAGTCGTTATGCTCATTTCGGGCTTGCTCCGGCTCATGTGTTTGAACCAGCGGGACGCGCCATTGACGGAAGTTCGACGATTAGAGCGAGATGATCCGCTTCCCGCGCTGATTGCGGGCGTACATCGTTGCTGCGTGGTTGTTGCATCTGGACTAAGCCCGATTCTGCTCTGCGAGGACACCAACACGATCCGCGCCGTGATGAATCCTCGTTGTCCGCTCAGCAAGCGGTCGCTGCCGATGCAAGCGGTCTTATGGTCCGGTCCCCGCAACGAAACCATTTCGGCTTCGTCGGTGCTCGAATTTTGCATGATTCTATTGCCTGAGCCGATTGGTGCTACACTGGCAAGCCAGTTAACGCGACGGACCTGTGTTCGGTGATATGACCAAAGTAACCGCTTTACCCGACAGAGTGGGTTTCGACGTGGCCGCAGATGAGACCTTGCTTGAGGCGGCTCTCAGATCGGGCGTGCCATTTGCCCACGCATGCGGCGGCAGGGCGAAATGCTCGACATGCCGCGTTTGGGTTCTCGACGGCATTGAGGCTTGCCCGGACCGGAATCCGGACGAAACCCTGATGGCGAACCGGTTGAGATTGGCCGATGAGGTTCGGCTGGCCTGTCAGCTCAGACCGGAAGGCGAGCTTCGCGTCCGACGCCTGGTGCTAGACGAAACCGACATGATGATCACCAGCCAGCTTGGCGCTTCTGCCGCGACGCGTTGCGGCGAAGCAAGGCATGTTGCGGTCTTCTTCAGCGACATTGTAGATTTCACAGCGCTGTCGGAGCGGCTTTCCCCCTACGACGTGATGTATCTGCTCAATCGTTACTTCGCCCAGGTCGGCGACATCATCGAGCAGAATGGCGGTTTCATCGACAAACTGATCGGCGATGGCCTCATGGCAATATTCGGCATCGACGACCAGCCCGACGCTCCGCTCCGCGCCGTGAACGCCGCACTTCAGACCCTCGCCACAGTTGATCGTCTGAAGCCGTTCTTTGCCTCGATGTATGGCATCGATTTCGATATTCGCATCGGCCTCAACTATGGCGAAGCCGTCATCGGCACATTGGGTTTTGCTGGACACAAACGTCTCACGGCCATCGGCGACATTGTAAATCTGGCCAGCCGGGTCGAGGCCGCCAATAAAGATGCCGGTACGCGATTGCTGATATCCGAGGCCCTCCGCGACCAGATCGCCGACAAGGTGGAAATCGGCGACTTCGTCAGGGTACGCCTTCGCGGTACCGGCGAGCGCACAAGCCTGTTCGAAATCGTCAGGCTGAAGCCCGAAATTGACGCCGAGCTGAATGCCAGACGGCCTCGCGAAACCATCCGTCAGGGCGGCAGGAGGTGGATTCGCGCTTTCGCCGAAGACGAGCTTCAGCCCCACGAACGCCGGATTCTCGATTTTGAAGATTACGACATCGTCGTCGTTCGCGGATCCGATAGCTATTGCGCCTTCAACAATGCCTGCCCGCATCTTCATCTGCCGCTCTACGAGCGCCGAAGTTCCGCTCAGGCCGAAAAGCTGAAGCTCCCACACATGGAGAGCACGATCACCGCAGATCTTGGCCTGGTCTGCCGCTGGCATCAGAGTTGTTTCGACCTGCTTACCGGCGAAATCAGGGAGTGGGCGAAGTTGGAGCACGATGGTACCAGGGCGGGCCTTGAATATTTGGGTGACATTTCGAAAAACCGCGCAAAGCTGATCGTATATCCCTGCCGAAAGCAGGACGGCTTTGTGTGGATCGGGCTCGAGTGAAAACGGTCCAATATTTCAGTTTTTCCGTCGCGGTCCCATGTCGCCCCTCTCTGAGGGACCTTCACTTTCTCAACTCTTCCGGCATCAACCTGCTGGCGAAATTTGCCATCGAGGTGCGCAAGCATCCCGATGTTCGACTCGTCGTGCGTGGAACGCCCGACATACCCTGGCAATCGAAAAATCGAAAATCAATGTCGAACCTGAAGAAGCGAAGAAGCGAAGAAGCGAAGAAGCGAAGAAGCTGCATCCCGCTCTGGACTGACCAGGCCCCGGACTGCGTGAGCTAGCGGCAATCCGGATGGCACATGCCAGTCGGACGGTGCAAGGCGCAAGTGCGCCGCACCGAGCGAGATATGTACGCCAAGATAAGTATTAGCCTGAATATCTCAAAGTGAGGGGTGCATCGGCCCCGAGAATCTGAGAAACTGCTTTTGCAACAAAGAGTCATCAGATCCAAGGACGGGGTCCGATGCACCCCTCACTTTGAGATATTCAGGCTAGCTGGTCGCTTGGGGCGGTGCTTCATTTTACCAGCCGGCTAGCTCTGGCAGATCGTCAAGCCAGCTTTTCTCTGGCATCGAGGCCTCGCCGGCTAGCGGCGCAGCCTCGGAGGCGTTGTGAATGAGCCAGTCCATCCACTTTCGATAAGCGGACGGTGCCAACTCGGGCGGCAGCACCTTGGCCTTGGCCAGCATGCGTTTGCGAAAACTGACTTGCCTGCGCAGTTTGATTGACGTGAACTTGATTGACTTGCCCTGGTATTCAACCGTCCAGCGCCCATCTCCGTGGCTGGTGAGCCTGTCGATGGCGAAATCGGCGTCGACCGGCCTGTCTCGCCAGGGAAGCTCGATGGCATTCTTCCTCAGATTGAGTGCCCATCGCCTGTAACTGGCCCCGGCACGCCGGGGCGGCAGCACGCCAGCCTGTTCGAGTATCTTCCTGCGGAAGGCAGGCTGCTTCTTGAGCTGGCCGGTCGACAGCTCGATGCGATGCTCACGGAATTCGACGTGCCAGCGGATCCTGCCATTGCCGAAATACTTCACCAACCTGTCTATGACGAACTCGTCATCGGAAAGCATCACGCACCCCTGCTTGATACTTTCGAAAATGTACTGGCTATCGGTGGGCATGACGCGCCTCGTGCAGGACCTTTCAGAAGCTCAGAGCTGCAACACCTTGAGCTGCTGCAGGCTCAGATGCCCGGCGTGGGAGACCCGGTATCCGGGGCCGGCAGCACGGAAGATATCGGCGACCTCCAGGTCGGCGCGCACCGGTTCAGCCGGACGGCGTCTTGCCTTCCATGAGGGCCATCAGCCGGTCGAGCGGCCCTGCGACCGCGTGGATCGTCCGGGTCGAGACCTTGGTGTAGAGCGCTGTCGTTTCGAGCTTGCTGTGCCCGAGCAGCACCTGGATGACGCGGATGTCGACATCCTGCTCGAGCAGGTGGGTGGCGAAGCTGTGCCGCAGCGTATGCGGGCTGACGCGCTTGCGGATGCCGGCGACTTCGGCGGCTTCCTGAACCGCGCGATGGAGTTGCCGCGACGAGATCGGATCGGTGCAACTGCGCCCCGGGAACAGCCAGCCATGCGGAAGCATCACCCCGCGACGCCTGCCTTCGCGCCACCACACCCGCAGCAGTTCCAAGAGTTGCGGCGAGAGCAT
>NZ_JAMYMO010000073.1:0-12237 GCF_040318575.1 Mesorhizobium sp. M1088
CGCTTACCCCAACCGCAACGGCCGCCTGCGCGGCCGTGGGGGCCAACCAGCAACCGGCGCCCGTATCCCCGGGGCGCCGTTTCTTGCGGACCGTCTTCGTGGGAGGCGAAACGGCAGGTCCGCCGCATGCTTGCCGCCGGTGTTTTGGCGGAAGAAGGTTCGGACGCGGTAGCTGCCTGAGCCCGGGTCGTCCGAGTGATGCCCCCATCCCCCGGACGAGCCACACCGCGTCCTATGCTCTGCTTAATCGATTTGGCGCGCCCGCGGCATGTTACCCGAGGTTACATGTCACTGTTACGCGACCGTTCCGGCCGATTTTCTGGCGATGTGTTGGTTTCGGGCAACAAAAAAGCCGGATCAATGAAGACCCGGCTGAGTTTGATTGGAAGTGCCTGTTAAGGCTAACCTCCAGAGGGGAACACTCGAGAGCGCTAATGGGAGGAGAACGCGCTCAGGAGATGATCTATATATGTGCTCTTCATGCCCAAGAAACAAGCATCTATTTTGCAACACTCACATGCAAAAAGGCGCCGGCTGTGGTCTAATCCGTCCCGAAGCGCAATAGGACCAGTTGAATCGCTGAAATATAGCCTGCGGCAAGGCAAAAATCGATCCGCGGCCGCGAATCAGCAGCGATTCCTGCTCGGAAAATCGAAAAACGCAGGATGACGTGGAATCGTGCAGCACGCGTTTGTTTTTTCGGCAGCCAGACCTTGCTGGTGCATGCCGCCCAAAAGCCCGCCATCGAGCTTGACCTGAGGTGCGGCGGCTTGGGTTACGTGCCGGACAAGACCTGAAGCGCGTTGCAGGAGACCGTTCAAGGCCGCGCCCGTAAGGAGAGCTATATGCGAGCCACTTCGGCGATCGCCGGCAGCGTCATCTTCCTTGCTGTAGCGCCCGGCGTGGTCGCCGGACTGTTGCCTTGGCTGCTGACCGATCGCTATCGCCTGCCTTGGTCGAGACTGCCCGGTTTCGTTCCTGTGGGCTGGCTGCTGGTTGTCGCCGGCACAGCCATACTGCTGCACGCCTTTGCCCGGTTTGCCCTGGAGGGTCGGGGTACGCCCGCCCCGGTCGCGCCGACCGAGAGGCTGGTCGTCGGCGGCATCTACCGCCATGTCCGCAATCCGATGTACGTCGCCGTGCTGTCGATCGTCCTCGGCCAGGCACTGCTGTTTTCGAGCTGGACGGTCGCCGCCTATCTAGTCATCGCCGCGGCCGCCATGATCTCCTTTGTGAGACTATATGAGGAACCGACGCTTGCCCGCCGCTACGGTGACGAATACGAGGCCTACCGCCGTGCCGTACCAGGCTGGCTGCCCCGCCTGACACCTTGGCGCGGCTGAAGCAGGCTCCAACGCAACGTCACCACGGCAGCGGGCCGTCCTCGTTCGAGAACGTGCCCGTCGGACCGTTCGCGTCGAGAAGCGCGAGGCGCACGGGCTCCCGCGCGGCCTGTTCGACTGTGCGCGGACCTTCGAAGTTGTTGAGCTCCGTCGCGGTGTAGCCCGGGCACGCAGCGTTGACCTTGATGCCGGTCTCCTCGAGCTCGATGGCGAAGGCGAGCGTCATCGCGTTGACGGCCGTCTTCGACGGGTTGTAGACGGCGCCAAACGACGTGCGGTACGGAAAGGCCGGATCCGCGTTCAATGTCAGCGAGCCGGCGCCGCTCGATACGTTGACGATACGCGCCGCCGGCGCCTCACGAAGGAGCCGCAGCATCGCTTGCGTGACGGCAACGATGCCAAACACGTTCGTCTCGAATACCGCGCGTACGTCGTCGAGGGAGGCAATGCTCGGGCGGCCCGAATTGATGATCTCCTCGAGCGGCCTGCCCGGCTTTCCCGCATGGGAGATGCCGGCATTGTTCACCAGCACGTCGAGGCGGCCGAGTTCGATGCGGATGCGCTCTGCCGCGGCGGCGATCGACGCCTGATCGGTGACGTCGAGCTGCAGGGCGTGGGCATCCTCTCCGATGCTATTTGCGGCTGCCTCGGCATGCTCGAGCCTGCGCGATCCTACGAGCACGGTAAGGCCGTTCGCCGCGAGGTCCTTGGCGATCTGAAGACCGATGCCCTTGTTGGCCCCGGTGACCAGGGCGACGGGTTTGTCCTGCATGGTAATCTCCTTTTGTGCACCGATGTGTGGCCAACACCGCCTTGCCGTGCTAGATATAAGTCAAACGGAACCACGTTCCATATATATCCGGAACAAGGTTCCGTTTGCAAGAGGTAATTTGATGGGCGAAAAAACGCCGAACGGCAAAACGGATCAAGGCGATCGTCTGGAACCCCGCGACCGCGCGGATCGGCACGTGCGCGCCGACGCACGGCGCAACATCGACGCGTTGCTCCGGGCGGCCATGGCGGTGTTCGCGACCTCCGGCGTGGAGGCTCCGGTGCGAGAGATCGCGGAAAAGGCTGGCGTCGGCGTCGGCACCGTCTACCGCCATTTTCCACAGCGCTCGGACCTGATCGTGGCCGTCTTCCGCAACGAGGTTGACGCCTGTGCGGACGCCGCGCCGATCCTGGCCAGAAAGCATGAGCCCGGTGAAGCGCTGGCCCTGTGGATGCAGCGCTACGTGGATTTCATCACGGCAAAACGCGGCCTCGCGGCAGCCTTGTACTCAGGCAATCCGGCATTCGACACTTTGCCTGCCTATTTCAACCAACGGCTCCGGCCCGCGCTTCAAACATTGCTGGAGGCGGCGGCCGCGGCCGGCGAGGTGCGAGCCGATATCGAGCCGGGCGACCTGTTGGGGGCGGCCGCCAGCCTTGCCATGCCGGCACATGGCGGCGGCCCTGCCCAGGCGCGGCGCATGGTTGCCCTGCTGGTCGACGGTTTGCGCTACGGCGCCAGCACGCTGGCGGATATGCGTTCCTAGTCTATACGCCGACAATTGGCGAAACCGGCGATACGTCCCCTTCTCCCCGTCACTATACGGGGAGAAGTGCCCGGCAGGGCGATGAGGGGCGGCGCGGCATATCAGGACTGCCCATCGCAGGCCAAGTACGACCAAAGGCTGGTGCTGCCCCTCATCTGGCTACCGCCATCTTCTCCCCGTATAGTGACGGGGAGAAGGACGCTTTCGCCGAAGCTTTCGCCAATAGCGGACAGTGCTCGGAAGTCGGTAAGCAGCGCTGGCAAACTAGAACGACCAGCTGCGCGCCTTGGCTATGATGAAATCGCGGAAGACATGCAGCTTCGCCTGGTTCTTCATCGCATCGGGATAGGCGAAATAGGTATCGAAGGACGGCACTTCGGTCTCGGGCAGCAACTGCACCAGTCCGGAATCCTTGCTGACCACGTAATCCGGCAGCATGGCGATGCCGGCGCCGCCCTGCACCGCCCGCTTGATCGACAATATGTCGTTGATCTGCAGCGTCGGCACCCTTTGCCCGCCTTCGAAATCGCCGACCGTCTCCAGCCAGTTCAGTTCCGACAGATGCGCCGGCACCGGCACGCCGAAGGTGACGATGCGATGGGTTTTCAGCTCGGCGATCGAATTCGGCTTGCCGTATTTGTTTACATAGGATGGCGCCGCGTAGAGATGGAAATGCACGGTGAACAGGCGGCGCTGGATGAGGTCCGGCTGCTGCGGCTGGCGCAGCCGGATGGCGCAGTCGGCCTGGCGCATCGTGAGATCGAGCTCCTCATTGGCCAGGATGAGCTGCAGGCTGACCTCGGGATAGAGCTCGATGAATTCCTGCACGCGCTCTGTCAGCCAGCCAGCGCCGAGGCCGACCGTGGTCGTCACCCTGAGCACGCCGGAGGGCCGGTCCTTGGTTTCGGTCAGTCGCGACTTGATGGTTTCGAGCTTCATCAGCACGTCGTGCGCCGTGCGGAACAGCATCTCGCCCTGCTCGGTCAGCACCAGGCCGCGGGCATGGCGATTGAACAGCGGCACGCCGACGTCATGCTCGAGCGCGCTGACCTGCCGCGAGATCGCCGATTGCGACAAATGCAGTGTTTCCGCGGCATGGGTGAACGACCCCGCTTCCGCCGCGGCGTGAAACACGCGTAGCTTGTCCCAATCCAACGCCATGATTTCCCCTCGTCCTGTTTTCTGGCGTCCGCCTGTTTTCGGCGTCTGAATGAAAAATCAGGCTTTTGCGCGGCTTTTCTCAGCCGCTTATCGAACAATCACTCCGCCGCTTCGCGGTGAACCTCGATCCCCGCCAGATATTTTTCCGCCTCGAGCGCGGCCATGCAGCCGAGACCGGCCGCCGTCACCGCCTGGCGGTAGATGTCGTCGGTCACGTCGCCGGCGGCGAACACACCCGGCATATCGGTGCGGGTCGAATCCGGCGCCGTCCACAGATAGCCGTTCGGCTTCTGCTTCAGCTTGCCGGCAAACAGCTCGACCGCCGGCGCGTGGCCGATCGCCACGAACACGCCGTCGACCACCAGATGCATCTCCTGCCCGGTCACCACGTTGCGCAGCTTCAGCCCTTCGACCGACGGCGGCAGCGGCGCCTTGCCGGGCCTGCCGGTGATCTCGTCGACCACCGTGTCCCAGATGACGCGGACATTGTCTTTCCGCAGCAGCCGCTCGCGCAGGATGCGCTCGGCGCGGAAATCGCTGCGCCTGTGGATAACGGTGACGCTCTTGGCCAGGTTGGAGAGATAGAGCGCTTCCTCCACCGCCGAATTGCCGCCGCCGATCACCGCGACGTCCTTGCCGCGGTAGAAGAAGCCGTCGCAGGTGGCGCAGGCCGAGACGCCAAAACCCATGAAGGTGTGTTCGCTCGGGATGCCCAGCCATTTGGCCTGGGCTCCGGTGGCGATGATCAGCGCGTCGGCGGTATAGATCGTGCCGGAATCGCCCTTGGCGCGGAACGGCCGCACGTTGAGGTCGACCTCGGTGATGATGTCGTTGACGATGTCGGTGCCGACATGCTCGGCCTGCCTGAGCATCTCGCTCATCAGCCATGGACCCTGGATCGGTTCGGCGAAGCCCGGATAGTTTTCGACATCGGTGGTGATCATCAGTTGCCCGCCCTGCTGCAGGCCGGCGACCAGCATCGGCTTGAGCATGGCGCGGGCGGCATAGATCGCCGCCGTATAGCCGGCGGGGCCGGAGCCGATGATGAGAACAGGCGCGTGCTTGGTGATCATGAAAAACCTCTGCGGGGAGCAGCCATGGATTGTGGCATGAACTCTCGTCGATTGTTGCGCGTAATGTAAGTGTTGCCTGCGACGCCAGCAAGGCAAGTTGCCGTTCGTCCCCGGAAAGCTTCGGCGCCGGCGACAGCGACAAGCAACCCGCAGCAAGATGATGCGAAAATCCTCGATCCAGCGGATGGAATAGACAGCAAAGTCGTTTAATTACAAAGTCGCGAAAGATTCTTTCGCGCCACCACGGAAGCCACCATGCCGATCAAGGCCGATCTCGATGCCATCGACTGGAAGATCCTGCGCGAGCTTCAGCAGGACGGACGCATGACCAATGTCGAACTGTCGGGCCGCGTCGGCATGTCGGCGCCGCCGTGCCTGCGCCGCGTCAGGCGGCTGGAAGAGGCCGGCATCATCCGCGGCTACCGCGCTTTGCTCAACGCTCCGGCGCTCGGCCTCGACGTCGTCGCCTTCTGTCTGATCGGCCTGCATCACCAGGCCGACGCCGAACTCAAGACCTTCGCCGAGCGCACCCGCGGCTGGCCGATCGTGCGCGACGCCTGGATGGTGTCGGGCGAGTCCGATTTCCTGCTGCATTGCGTGGCGAGCGATCTCGGCACCTTCCAGACCTTCGTCATCGAGGAACTGGCCTCGGCCCCCAATGTCGATACGGTGCGAACCGCGCTGACCATCCGCCGGGTCAAAGACGAAGGGCTGGTGGCGTTTTCGGCTTAAGAGAGCAGGCAAAGCGGCTGTGAAACAAAAAACCGGAGACAAAAAACCCGCCTCGGTGGGCGGGATCGTCGGTGGAATCATCACCATACCGAAATTAGTAGCATAGCTGCCGGCACAAAGCAAGAACAAAATTGACTTCAGCGTTGAAGATTGGCTTCATTCCAGCTTGGGTTCCTCGCCCCACGAAAGTGGGGAGAGGTGGCTCGGCGAAGCCGAGACGGAGAGGGAACCGCGCTCTACGAAGCCCCCTCTCCGGCCGCTGCGCGGCCACCTCTCCCCCGCTTCGCGGAGGGCGAGGAATCCAGGTCCTGAGAGTTCGAGGATCACCCTGCGTCGCAGAGGCGCGTTTCGACCATTTCGCACAAATGGTGGTAGAGGCACAAATGCCCCTGCTGGATGATCGGCGTCGAGGTCGAGGGTACGTTGAGCAGGATGTCGGAGAGCGGCTTCAGCTTGCCGCCGGTGTCGCCGGTCAGGCTGATCACCGTCATGCCCATCATGCGCGCCTGTTGGGCGGCGGCAAGGATGCTTGGCGAATTGCCGCTGGTCGAGATGGCGAGCAGCACGGCGCCCGCCGAACCATGCGCCTCGACCTGGCGCGCAAACACCGTGTCGAAGCCGTAATCATTGCCCCAGGCGGTCAGCACCGCCGCGTTGGCCGGCAGCGCGATGACGTTGTAGGCCTTGCGCTCCCTGAGGAAGCGGCCGACCAGCTCGCCGGCGATATGGATGGCGTCGCTGGCCGAACCGCCATTGCCTGCTATCAGCAGCGCCTTGCCCTGCGAAAGCGCGGCGACGACGGCGCTGACCGCCCGCTCCATCTCGCTGGTCAGGTCGCGCTCGACCATCGCCGAAATCGCGGCCGCCGAGCGCGCCAGGTAATCGTTCAGTTCGGACATGAAACCCTCAGTTCCCGGCGCGTAATCTGCCGATAGTGCCGGTCGTGCTCTTGCCGGCGACGAGGTCGACCAGCACGACGCGCCCGCCGGCCTTCTGCACGACATCGGCGCCAACCACCTGATCGACCGTATAGTCGGCGCCCTTGACCAGTATGTCGGGGCTCAGCGCCTCGATCAGCGAAAGCGGCGTATCCTCCTCGAAGATGACGACGGCGTCGACCGAGGCAAGTGCTGCCAGCACGCAGGCCCGGTCATGCTGGTCGTTGACCGGGCGCCCCGGCCCTTTCAGCCGGCGCACCGAGGCATCGCTGTTGAGGCCGAGCACCAGCCGGTCGCACTGGCTGCGCGCCGCATGCAACAGGCTGACATGGCCGGCATGCAGGATATCGAAACAGCCATTGGTGAAGCCGACGCTCAAGCCCTCGTCTTTCCAGCCCACCACCAGCCGTGCGGCGGCGGCGGCATCGAGGATCGCATCCAAGTGGGCGACCGGACCATGCGAGCGAAACAGCGCACCGGTGAGTTCCTCGATCGTCAGCCGCGCCGTGCCGCGCTTGCCGACGACAACACCGCCGGCGGCGTTGGCGATCGATCCGGCCATGACACGATCAGCCCCTGCTGCAAGAGCCAGCGCGAAGGTCGCGATTACCGTGTCGCCGGCGCCCGAAACGTCGAACACTTCGCGCGCCTGCGTGGCGATATGGCGGGCGTCATCCGCACCGATGACGCTCATGCCCTTTTCGCTGCGCGTCGCGACGACGAAATCGAAACCGTGCGCCGAAATCAGCTGGCGTGCCGCCGCCTCGATTTCGTCGTCGGCAAACACTGCGCGGCCGACCGCCTCGCCGAGTTCCTTGCGGTTGGGCGTGATTGCCGTCGCGCCGGCATAACGCGCATAGTCGCGGCCCTTCGGGTCGACCAGCACCGGCTTGCCCGCTTCCCGGCAGATCGAGATTAGCTCGCCGGCGACGCCGTCGAGCAGCACGCCCTTGCCATAGTCGGACAGAATGACGATGTCGGCGCGTGCCAGCGCTTCGCGAAAATGCCCGACCAATGTCGCGCGCTCGGCATCGCCCAGCGGCTTGATTTCCTCTTCGTCAAAACGCAGCACCTGCTGGTTGAGCGCGCTGAATCGGCTTTTGGACGACGTCATGCGATCGGCATCCTGCGCCAGCCCGCCGGTGTCGACGCGAAATTCGCCGAGCATGCGCATGAGGTTCTTGCCGGCCTCGTCAGCGCCGATCACCGAGACCGGTATGACGGCAGCGCCGAGCGAAACGATATTGGCGACGACATTGCCGGCGCCGCCCATCGCCAGCGTTTCGCCGCGCCCGTGCAGCACCGGGATCGGCGCTTCCGGCGAAATGCGCTCGATCACGCCGTTGACGAAACGGTCGAGGATGAAATCGCCGACCACCAGCACGGTGGCGCTGCCGAAGCGCGAAATGGCGCGGTGAAGAGGTTCGGGAGAGGGCAGCTTGATCATGTCAACGCGTGGGAGAGCCGATTTTCAGTGACGGGGGATTCGATTGGCAGGGCCGGCCGTTCATGGCGATGCCGATATACCGCAATTTCAGCCGACGCAACGGCAGGCCTTCGACCGATCGCGGCGGCGCAACAATGCGTCAGCTTTTCTGCAACGCGACATGCACGCCCAGTCCGACAAGCACCGCACCGCCGGCGCGCCGCATCAGGCGCTGCGCCCGGCTCGACTGCCGCAGCCTGGCGATCACCGCGCCGGCCAGCACCACGCAAACAATGTCGGCCGACGAGAACATCAAATTGACGATTGTTCCAAGCACGACGAACTGCAGCCAGACCGGAAACGCTGCCGAGGCATCGATGAATTGCGGCAGGAACGCCATGAAGAAAATCGCCGTTTTTGGGTTGAGCACCTCGACGGCAACGCTCTCGAAAAAGGCGCGGCGGGCGGATTTCGGCTGAATTCCCGGCAAGACAACGTCGCCTTGCGCCTTGGCGCGAAACAGCGAAACACCGAGCCAGATCAGATACAGCGCACCGACCAGCTTGACCGCCATGTAAAGCACCGGCACGGAATGGAAAAGCACCGACAGGCCGACAGCGGCGGCGAAGACGTGTGCGTAGCCGCCAAGATGGATGCCGAGCGCCGCCATCAGCCCGGACCAGCGGCCGCGCGCCATGGTTTGCGCGGCGGCATAGAGCATAGCCGGGCCGGGGATATAGGCGAAGATCGCCGTGGTGGCGAAAAAGGCGACAAGCAGTTCGGTTGACGGCATTACCTTGCTCCTGTCGCCGGTCGGCCGGCAGGCCGACTGAAACGTGACGTTTGCGGCGCCACTATGGCGCTCATCCGGCCGCCCCGCCACCTGCTTTGTCGACAGCCCGGCCCGCCTCCCCTATAAGGCCAGAATCCCACAAGGGCTACAACCGGCACAAGGTACCAGAGGCTTTCATGATCATCGTCACGGGCGGCGCCGGCATGATCGGTTCCAACATCGTCGCCGCGCTCAACGCCGACGGTTTCAGCGACATCCTCGTTGTCGACGACCTCACCGACGGCCACAAGATCGCCAACCTCGCCGATCTCGAGATCGCCGACTATCTCGACAAGGACGATTTTCTGGCGCGGATGGAGGCCGGGGACCTCGGCCGCATCGAGGCCGTCTTCCACCAGGGCGCCTGCTCGACCACCACCGAATGGAACGGCAAGTTCATGATGGAGGTCAACTACGCCTATTCGAAGCGCCTGCTGCACGCCTGCCTGGCCCTGCGCTTGCCCTTCCTCTATGCCTCGTCCGCTTCGGTCTATGGCAGCGGCGCCGAGTTCCGCGAGGAGCCGCAATGCGAACGGCCGCTGAACGTCTATGCCTATTCGAAAAAACTGTTCGACGACTATGTCCGCCGCACCGTTTTCGATACCGATCACTCGCCGGTGGCGGGCCTGCGTTATTTCAACGTCTATGGACCGCGCGAGGCGCATAAGGGCGCCATGGCCTCGGTCGCCTTCCATCTGTTCAATCAGGTCGAGCAAGGCCAGAACCCCAAGCTGTTCGGCGCCTATGGTGGTTTCGGGCCCGGCGAACAGAGCCGCGACTTCATCCATGTCGGCGATGTCGCCGACGTCAATCTGTGGCTGTGGAAACGCGGCTCGAGCGGCATCTTCAACTGCGGCACAGGCAAGGCCCAGCCGTTCCGCGCCATTGCCGAAACGGTGATCGATACGCTCGGCAAGGGCCAGATCGAATTCATCGAGTTTCCCGACCACCTCAAGGGCAGCTACCAGAGCTTTACGCAAGCTGATATGTCCCGCCTGCGCGCAGCCGGTTACAATGGCCAGTTCCGCACAGTGGAAACCGGCGTCAGAGACTATGTCGAATGGCTGAAAGCCCAACGATCCTCGTGATCGGCCCACGCTGGGTGGGCGACATGGTGATGGCGCAGTGCCTGTTCCAGGCGCTGAGGGAGCTTCATCCGGATGCCGCCATCGACGTGCTGGCGCCGGCCTGGGCAGCACCGCTGGTCAAGCGCATGCCCGAAATCCGCCAGCAGATCGACCTGCCGCTGCAATCCGGCGCGTTCGAATTCCGCATCCGAAGGCGCTTCGGCCGCCTGCTGCGCGGCCGCTACGACATGGCCTTTGTCCTGCCGGGAAGCTGGAAATCGGCGCTGATCCCGTTCTTTGCCGGCATTCCGCGCCGTGTCGGCCATCTCAGGGAAATGCGTTACGGGCTGCTGACCGACATCGTGCCGTTGCCCGATCGCCTGAAACGGCGCACCGCGCAGGCCTATTTCAGCCTTGCCCGTGGCGGCGCCTTCCAGACGCCGAAGCTCGCCGTCGATCAAGCCAGCCAGGCGGCACTGCTCAGCCGTTTCGGGCTGACGGCGGGGAAATTCGTGGCACTCATGCCCGGCGCAGAATTCGGCCCGGCCAAGCGCTGGCCGAGCGAACACTATGCCGGCCTTGCCCGTGAGATGATGGCGAAAGGGTTTGGCGTGGCGCTGTTCGGATCGAAGAACGACGCTGAGGTGACGGCTGAAATCGCCGCGCTGGCTCCGGGCGCCGTCGATCTTGCCGGCCAGACGCGGCTCGAGGATGCCATCGACCTGATCGCCGCGGCGAGGCTTGCCGTCTCCAACGACAGCGGGCTGATGCATGTCGCCGCCGCCGTCGGCACGCCGGTCGTCGCCGTCTACGGCTCGACCTCGCCGCAGAACACGCCGCCGCTCGCCGATCGCCGCGAACTGGTCTCGCTCGGCCTGTCCTGTTCGCCCTGCCACAAGAAGACCTGCCCACTCCGTCATCTCAACTGCCTGAAAACGCTGGAGGTCGAACGCGTCGTGGCGGCGGCGGAGCGGCTGCTGGAAATGCCGGCCGCCGCATGAAAGTGCTGATCGTCAAGACATCGTCCATGGGCGACGTCATCCACACCTT
Source organism: Mesorhizobium sp. M1088 (assembly GCF_040318575.1). Taxonomy (NCBI): domain Bacteria; kingdom Pseudomonadati; phylum Pseudomonadota; class Alphaproteobacteria; order Hyphomicrobiales; family Phyllobacteriaceae; genus Mesorhizobium; species Mesorhizobium sp. M1088. Next base: position 11,161 of record NZ_JAMYMO010000073.1, read on the forward strand.
CCCGGCGATCGAGGACGCGCGCCGCGCTCGGCCGGATATCTCCTTCGACTGGTGTGTCGAAGAGGCATTTGCCGGCATTGTGGCGCTGCATCCAGCCATCCAGACCATCCACAGCGTGGCGATCCGGCGCTGGCGCAGGAAGCTGCTCGAGCCCGGCACATGGCGGGAAGTGATCGGCTTGCGCCGCGCCTTGCGCGATTGCCGCTACGACCTCGTTCTCGATGGGCAAGGCTTGCTGAAATCGGCGCTGGTGGCGCGGCTGGCGGCAGCGCCGATCGCCGGTTTCGATCGGTCGAGCGCTCGGGAGCCGTCGGCGACCTTGTTCTACGACCACCGGTATCCCGTGCCGCGCGGCCTGCATGCCATCGAGCGCACGAGACGCCTGTTCGGGCTGGCGCTCGGCTACGAGCCGGATCTTTCCCGGCTTGACTCCGGCATCGCGCCGCCGGCCGGAAGATCCATTCTTGTCGGTGAAAAGACCGCCTTCCTGCTGCATGGCACCAGCCGCGAGGACAAGAAATGGCCGGTCGCGGACTGGATCGAAACCGCCCGTCTGCTGGTGGACAAGGGGATGACGCCGGTCACCACCTGGTCGAACGATCGGGAACAGGCGGCTGCCGAAGCGATCGCCGGCGCCGTTTCGCAAACCGTGGTGGTCGCCAGGTCGCCGCTTGCCGAGATCGCCGCTGTCATCGGCGGCTCGGCGCTGGTCATCGGCGCCGACACCGGCCTGACCCATCTCGCCAGCGCTTTCGGCCTGCCGACGGTGGCGATATTCCTCGCTACCGAGCCTGGCCTGACCGGCCCGCGTGGGCCATTCTCATCGACGCTGCTGGCCCCACCTGGGAAGCGTATGACGCCAGCGGAAGTGATAGCGGAAGCTGAAAGGCTTGTGGAGCGCCAGACGCTTGATCAGGCCGGTGGCCGCTGATTTGCTCAATCAATTCAATCGGAAGGTCAGCGCTGCCCCCTTCCCTTCTCCCCTTGTGAGATCTTTGCACAGAAGCCGATCAGTGATTCTGTTGTGAGGTTGGAGCAGGGAGATTCGCGATGGTGGATCGTGTTCTGGGTCAGTTG
>NZ_JAMYMO010000074.1:0-11849 GCF_040318575.1 Mesorhizobium sp. M1088
CGCTGATCTCGGCGACCATATCGCCCCTCGCATGTTCCAATGTCATGGCGCGAAAGCTCCATGTTTATCAGCCTATTGCAAGGTGCCTTGGCGCATCGCTTACGTTGTTGTAGTACCAGACCAGTTTGATGTTCGTTTCGTTCGCATCAGAGCCCGAAAGGCCAAAGAATACCCTTCGCATATTCTGGCCAAAATACTCGACTACGGCCTCTGCCAAGCGAGCAACTGGAGCTGTGCCTTGGCTAGCGTAGACATGAGCAAAGGGCAGCGCGTGAGCCTGCTTGCTGATCGCCTCGGCGATTTCGGAGCATCCGTACCCCATATTGACGCAGTAAAGGCCTCCAAAGCCGTCCAGGCTTTCCGACCTTCGGTGTCCCAAATATAGACGCCTTCAGCCCCTGCCATGATGCGGTTTGGCGTCGCCGCGGCTGTGTTTCGCCAGGTGCGTTGAAGGATGGGAAAACGTAATTTCGATCCTTTTCTTGCACTTGTGCAGTTCCGAGATTTGTCAACGTCACTGCGTTCTCCTTCACTCACTCCATGTCAGCCCACATGATATGGCTGACACCGGCGATGCGGTCGTCTTCCGGATGCACGGGAGCGACCTTTTCCTGCACGAGCTGGCGCACCAGCGGGCTCAAATGGAGGATCTCCTCCGCGGTCATGCTGTCGAGACCGGCCCAGTTCTTTTGCGGCTCGATGATGGCATAAAAATTGCCGCCATAGGATACGTCCACCACCAGTTCACCCATGTCGGGCACGTCGATCGTGGTCTCGACGGCATGCAGATAGGCCGGCACATTGAAGAGGCGAACTTCCTCCACAAAGCGGCCTTCGCGACGATATTCAATCTCGACGCGACCGGCTGGAGACTCGATAGCAAGTTTGCCTTCGGCCTTTGGCACGACCAGGCCATGTTCTAGAGCGACCGTCACGGTGCCGATGGTGCCGTGGCCGCAAATAGGCAGGCAGCCGGAAACCTCGATGAACAGCACACCGATATCGCAATCCTCACGTGACGACGGATAGAGAATGGAGCCCGACATGGCATCATGGCCGCGCGGTTCGAACATCAGCGCCTGGCGAATCCAGTCGTGCTCGGCTTGAAAAATCTGGCGTTTCCCAGCCATGCTGACATTGGGCAGGATCGGCGCGCCACTGGTGACAACGCGCACCGGGTTGCCGCAAGTATGGGCGTCGACGCAGAAAAAGGTATGTGGGTTCATGGCTTAGGCTCCCGGTTCAGGAAAAACGGCCGGCTGAGAATGGGGCGAGGTCGATCGGCGTCGTGCGGCCGGCAATCAGATCGGCAACCAGCCGACCGGTGGTCGGACCGAGCGTCAGCCCGCAATGCCCATGGCCATAGGCATGGATGACGTCGGGGCGTTGGAGCGAGGCGCCGATGACCGGCAGACTGTCGGGTGTGGTCGGACGATGGCCCATCCAGCGTGTTCCCCCTTCGGTCTTCAGGTCTGGCAGATAAGGGCTAGCCAAGGCGGCCAGCGCATCGCTGCGGGCATAGTTTGCGAGAGCCTCAAGGCCGGCGAATTCCGCCGCCCCGCCGATCCGCAGGCCCATATCCATCGGGGTGGCGACAAACTTGCGTTCGGCAAAGATGACTTCCCGGGTAAGAGACACGCCGGGATTCGGAATGGTGATGTTGTAGCCCCGTTCGCTTTCCAACAGCACCCGGTCGCCAATCGTCGCCGCAAGCCGTGCAGACCAGGCGCCGGCAGCAATGACGAGCCGGTCGAACGACACGTTCTTTCCGCTCGAGAGCGTAAGCGCAGTGCCGGAAATAGCTACTGCTTCGCCTTGAACGATTGTCGCATTGCATGAAGCAACGTGTTCCCGCAGCCTGTCCACGATCCGCTTCGGGTCGGAGAAATGCGACCATTGCGGCGTCAGCACCGCACGAACGACTTTCTTTCCGAGCGCGGGTTCGAGTCGTCTCGCTTCGTCGCCGTCCATTTCCTCGAAAATGCTGCCGTGACAGCGGCGTAGTGCGCGGTCCGCGGCATCGGCGGCAAAGCCCGCTTCGGTTTCATAGACCCAGAGTGCGCCGACGCGATGAAGTTCATGCGAAAGGCCGAGCTCTTCCAGCATCGGCAGGTAGTCGTCGTAAACGGGCGAGGTCAGGGCCGCGAGCGCAGAGGTGAGACGCAGCATTTCTTGCCGCGAACCGCTTTTCATGAAGCGTAGCAACCAAGGCACCAGCTTGGGGAAATGGCCGGGGCGCAATGACAGCGGCCCGAGCGGATCGATCAGCCAGCCCGGCACTTTCCATACGAGCCCCGGGACGCTTGCGGGAACGATCTCGGTAACGCCGAGGCCACCGGCGTTGCCGAAGGAGGCCTTATCGCCGGATGGATCGCGATCCACCAGCGTCACCGAGTGGCCCTCGGAAAGCAGCGCGCGAGCCGTGCTGAGGCCGACTATGCCGGTTCCAACAATGACGACATGGCTCATGCAGGTCTCCTGAGATCGAGGGCGGCAACACGGCGTTCGACATCTGCCATCGGCCTTGCGGCCTTGATTGCAGGTGTCTTGGGATTTTCGGGCGAAGGCCGATTTGCAAAGCGCATGAACGCGTCGCCATAGGCGCATTTTGCCTCGAGTTCGTGCGTACTGAGGCTTTTGGCGAGATTAGCAACGCCACGCGCCTTCGTGCGAGTGGGTCCGGCGGCGAGCGCCACTGTCAGGCCGGCATTGAGGTTACGCGGATCGTGCCTTGCTGCTTCGGCGCCAGTGCTTTCGAGAAAAGCTAAGGCAATGTCAATCGAACCGTCAACCCGACCGTTGAGGAGCTGATGGATCAAAGGTACCGATACGGCGAGTCCCAAATGGCCGAGCAAAAACCGAACCTCTACCTGCATGCTTTGAACATCGTCGCGATCAGCAATAGGATTGTGATAAACGATGTGGCTGTTGCGTGCAGTAGATCAAGAGGCATGTCCATGAGTGTCATACCGTGTGATCTTTAGAGAAGCGTTCAACCACCCACTCAAAAGCCAATTCCATTCCGCCAACATCGCAAGATGGTGCCACGATGTCTGCAACTTCTTGGACGTGCGGCTTGGCATTCGAAACGGTGATCGCCAACCCTGCCCAGCAAAGCAGACCTAAGTCATTATCGGAGTCACCTGCTGCAGCAACGTCATTTGCACCGAGACCAAACCCGCTCGCGATAAATGCAGCTGCGACGTCCTTTTGAACGCCATTTCGGACCACTTCCACCAGATTGGCACCCGATTGCGCTACCGTGAGTTCACTGGAAAACCTGCTTGATAGAAGCGAAACGGAAGCTTCGATTGTCTCTTTGGGGAAAGTAGCGAGCAGTTTGAAAGGGGCTGTGGGTGCGTCGCTTGGTTTACTGATGAGTTGAAGACGGTCACCAGTGACATCGGTGCGCCGTCTTGCAACTGGTTCATCGGGCTTAAGAACGAAACAAGTCTCCAAATCGAACCAGATAGGGTTTCCGCCCAGGTCGTGAACCGATGTCATTGCCTCAAGCGCTGTTTCGCGATCAAGGCGCGCTTCCTTCAGTGCAGTTCTTGATGAGAACCTTCCGATCCATGCGCCGTTGAAGCAGCAAACCGTATCCGATGCACCCACGTCGGCATGCACGCGTTCCAACCCCACAGGTGATCGCGCTGATGCCAGAATGAGGGGAAGCTTTACCGAATGTAGCGACCGTGCCGCTGCCGAAACAGTTGGGAGCAACACGTGACTATGTGTGAGCAGAGTTCGATCGACGTCGCAAACAAAAAGCCGTGGCACCGCGGTTCTGCAACGCTCGCTTGCAAATCTGAGACGGTTCATCTGCATCTCCATTCACGTAGAAGCGCCTGCAGCCCCGGCCGAGGGCGATTATTGCTTCGTGCTCGTTTGTACCGATGGTTTCAGCAACTTGCCGGTAGGTTATCGTATTGCCGACGATTTCGGCCGCTGCCCCAACATATACTGCCGCTTCGGGAAGTGCCGAAATATCGACGGCTGTCAGGTCCATTGAGACGCGGCCGACTACGGGCGCGCGCAGCCCGCCGAAGACCACAGAACCCTTGTTGCTGTTGTCGCGCATGAATCCATTCGCATAACCGATGGCGAGAATGGCTATTCGTCGGGGCTCAGGTGCATGCCATGTGCAGGAGTAACCGACTGGATCGCCCTTCTTCAGCGTACGGATCTGGACCACAGGCGCGAGGATGGTCGCAGGTTCTTCCATCGGATTTTCAGCATCAGCAAGCGGATTGATCCCGAAGGTCGATTTGCCGGGGCGGATAAAGTCTCCATGCAATTCGCTTCCAAGAAAAACACCACAGGAATTCGCGATGGAAAGCGGCGCGCTGGGTAGGCGCTTGGCACGCTTGGTAAGTCGAGATACCTGAAGGTGACAAAGATCGAGATCGACATCGTCTGCCGAGGCGAAATGCGTCATGTAGGCCTGAATATCGCAGGACGCGAGCAGGGGTTCGGCACATTCATCATCCTCTGGGCCAAGACCAAGCCTGTTCATGGCGGTGTCTAGATGAATGAATGCCGGGATCCTCTGGGCGGTCTGCTTTGCCACAACCGAGATCACATGAAGTTGCTCCAGCGAATTGACCACGGGAATGATTTTCCGCGCCCGAGCTTCGCTCATATCCGCCGGCGAAACGCCGTCAAGCACGGCGATGCGTGGTCCGGCGCCGAGATCAGCGCGCAGCGTCAATGCATCCTCGAAACGGGCAGAAAAGAACCACTCTGCACCAATGTTCCGTAGCGCACGCGATGCCTCGCGCATCCCGTGGCCATAGCCATCGCCCTTGACAATAGCCACACAGGTGCCAGGAGTCATTTGCGCCAGCTTGCGAAAGTTGCGCTGGATCGAAGCAAGGTCGACCAGCATGACCGGCCCGCTGGAAAGGCTGCGTCGCGCGTCATGTGGAAAGGCGGCAAGGGAATCGGGACGGGTCATCGGAACCTGAGAATCAGAGATTCCGAGCCGCCCGATGTCGGGCGGCCCGGATCTTGGGGTCGTGGATCAGGCCGAAAGCGCCTCGACTGCGGCTTCGACCAACCTCATCTCATCGGCCTTTAGTGGTGGCACAGCCATGCGGCACAGGCCGACCTTACGGCCGGTCATCTCGCTCCCGGCCTTAGCGACCGGGTTGAAGGGCAGCGTCCAGAGCAGACGGCTGATCGGCTGGAGCGTCTTCCAGACCCTTTCCGCCCGCTCGTAGTCTTTCGATTTCACCAGATCCCAGAGCTTACGGATCTGCGCAGGCGCGACGTTGCCGGAGCCGGTAAAAAGACCGGCGGCACCGTTCACGAGTGCGAAAAAGTTGAGAAAGTCACAGCCGCAGAACACTTTGGCGCCCTGCCCTGCCAGCGTTTCGATGCGGCTGGGATCGGCGGTGCTGTCCTTGATGTAATCAATCCCGTCGATCTCCGAAAAGCGAGCAAAGATTTCCGGCGTGATATCGAACTGGGTATAGACCGGGATGTTATAGGCCATGATCGGGGTCTTGATCGCCTTGGCGACTTGTTCATAGTGCCAGCGCACCCCATCTTCACCCGGGCCTTCGAAGTAAGGCGGCAGGACAAGAACTGCATCAGCGCCCACGCCTTCGGCGTGCTTGGAGTTCTCCACCGCATCTTCGGTGCGGATCGCTGAGGTCTGGACGATCACTTTGGCGCGGCCATCGACGCGTCTGCAGGCCACTTCGGCCAACTCGCGTTTTTCCGATTCTGACAGGAACGGAAATTCACCGGTGCCGCCATTGACCGCAATGATGTGCACAGCGCTTTCGACAAGCGAGTCGATGTTTGCCTCGAACGCCGCAATGTCGAGAGTTGCGCCATTGTCCTTGAACGGAGTGCAGATAGGAACGCAGATGCCTTCCAGAGTGCTCATACTGGTCTCCTTATTGAGCGGCCCGTACAGGGCGAATTACTTTTTTCATTCCGCGGCGCATGCGCCCTGGAAACTGGCAAACGGCTCAACGAAGCTGGATCCAGATCGCCTTTTGTTCGGTATATTGATCGTGCGCTGCAAGGCCTTTATCCCGACCTCCGAACCCAGACTCCTTGTACCCGCCGAACGGTACGGCGAGGTCGCCTTCGGAGAAGCAGTTGACTGACACGGTTCCCCTGCGCGAATGGCCTTGGCGACACGGTGGGCGACGTTGAGGTTTTCGGTATAGAGTTGCCAAGCCAAACCGTAGCTTGTGTCATTTGCGACTTTGATGGCTTCTTCCTCAGTCTTGACAGAGATTACCGATAGCACCGGGCCAAAGATTTCTTCGCGCGCGATAGTCATGTCGTTTGTGACCCCTTCGAGGATTGTCGGCTCGACGAAGTAGCCGCCTGTTTCCTCGCGGACACGGTTGCCGCCGAAGACCGGCCCCGACGGCCATTCTCCGAACGTCCATCTGGATTGCTGCGCCGACTAGCGCAGTTGGATCCAAATAGCTTTCGTCTCGGTATACTGGTCGTGAGCGGCGAAGCCCTTGTCCTTTCCGCCGAAGCCGGATTCCTTGTAGCCGCCGAAAGGGACCGCGAAGTCGCCTTCGGAATAACAGTTGACCGAAACGGTGCCGGCGCGGATCGACCTTGCGATCAGGTGAGCCCGGTTGAGATCGTTCGTGTAGAGAGACGCCGCCAGACCGTAATTGGTGTCGTTCGCGATGTGCACGGCTTCGGCGTCGTCACGGACAGTGATGACCGACAGGACGGGGCCGAAAATCTCATCGCGCGCGATCGCCATGTCGTTCGTCACGCCTTCGAAGATGGTCGGCTCGATGAAGTAGCCGCCGGTGCCCTTCAATACCTGGTTGCCGCCGAGCGTCAGCTTCGCGCCCTCGGATTGGCCCTTCTCGATGTAAGAGAGGACCTTCTGCATATGCGGCTCTTCGATCATGGCGCCGATCTTTGTAGCGGACTCCAGCGGATCTCCGACCTTCCAGGTCTTGACGGTTTCCTTGAGCTTCGCGAGCAGAGGTTCGCGGATTTTCTCGGAGACGATCAGGCGCGTGCCGGCGGAGCAGTTCTCCCCCTGGCAAAACAGGAACCCGGCCGCGATCTGCTCGACCACGGGGGTGAAGTCGTTCACGTCATCGAGAACGATCGCCGGGCTCTTGCCGCCACATTCCAAGACAATGCGCTTCATGTTCGATTCGGCGGCGTATTTCAGGAAGTAGCGGCCGACCTCGCCGGAGCCCGTGAAGCTGATGCAATCGACGTCCATGTGCAGGCCGAGCGCTCGCCCGGCGGTCGGGCCCATGCCCGGAACGACGTTAAGCACGCCTTCAGGAAGACCGGCTTCGGCGGCGATGGCCGCAAGGCGGAGCATCGAAAGCGAGGTCAGTTCCGCCGGCTTGATGACCATGGAATTGCCGGTAGCGAGCGCAGGCGCGATCTTCCACATGGCGACAAACAGCGGGAAGTTCCACGGCAGGACCGCGCCGACGACCCCAACCGGCTCGCGCACGATCATGGAAACGACGTCGACCGGGGCTGGAGACATCTGGTCGTAGAGCTTGTCGGTCGCCTCAGCATGCCAGCGCAGGGTCTCGATGCTGTCGGGAAGATCGACGTTGCGGGAATCGTTCAGGGGCTTCCCGCAATCGAGCGTCTCGATCAGGGCGAGCTCTTCGATGTTTTTTTCGATCAGGTCAGCGAAGCGCAGCAGCGTCTTCTTGCGGTCGCGCGGCGTTTGGCGCGACCACGACCCACTTTCGAACGCAGCGCGCGCGGCCGCGACAGCCCTGTCGATGTCGGCTTCGTCGCCCGAGGAAACCTGCGCCAGTTCCTTGCCCGTGGCAGGATTGAAGGTCGCAAACGTTTCGCCGCGTTCGGTGCCGCGATAGTCGCCGTTGATGAACGGGCGGGTCTCGAAGGTCGCGGGGATCGTGATTTTGACGGTCATATTATGTCCTCAACCGGCTCTGGTGCCCTTCAATTTACCCAGGAGGCGATGTTCTGCGACTTGAGGTCTTCGTAGAGCTTGCGGAACTCGGAGCGCTCGGCATCGGACAGGCCGATCAGCGGAGCGCGGACATCGCCGATCGGAATGCCAGCAAGCGACACGCCGTATTTGACGTACTGATTGTACTTCCCGCCGTTCTCCAGCAGGTAGATCAAAGGCATCATCGCCTTCATCAGCTTACGCCCCAGCAGGAAGTCTTCCTTCTCGACGCACGCCTTGTATAGGGCGTCGTGTTCGGCCGGCAGGAAGTTGGAAGCGCCGGCGATCCAGGAGCGTGTGCCCCACAGGAATTGGTCTAGCACCTGATCATCGAAGCCGCAGACGCGTTGCAACTCGGGATAGAGGACCATGTGCTGGTAGTAGCGGGAGATTGAACCGCTCGATTCCTTGATGGCGAAGATCTTCTTGATATCGAGGACGCCTTCAAGGAACTCCTTGTCCATGTCCACGCCGGTGCGGGCGGGAAAATTATAAAGGATGATCGGCAGTGACGTGCTCTTGGCGATGTCGCGGAAATGCGCAATGAGTTCCGACTTGCCCGGCAGGGAGTAAGGCGGAGCCGCCAGCAATTGCGCCCGGTAGCCCAGACCTTCGGCGAACTTTGCGACCTCAATCGTCTCCTCGGGCCGCATGCTGTTGGCGCCGACATAAAGCGGGATGCGGTCCTTCACGACCTCGGCCACGCGCGCCAGGACGGCTTTCCGTTCCTCGAGGGTCTGGGAATAGTATTCGCCGGTGGAGCCGCCGGGAATGAGGGCATGCACGCCGTTGGAGACGAGAAACTCAACGAGCTTGTCCAAGGCCCTCAGGTCCAGACGGCCGCTATCATCATAGGGGGTGGCGAGGGCCGTCAGGATGCCGCTCAGTTGAGGTATCTGCATCTGAAATCTCCATCCATCCATGTGAAGGCCGGATTAGGCTTGGGAAGGCCGACGCGCGGTCCTCTACTCGCCTCGGTCTTCCGAGTGCGATAATGTCGACATATTGTCGTTCGTAATTATTGTCAACGAGTTTTGATGCTTCGCACATTGGCGGGTCTGACCCGCGAATCAAAGTGGGAATTGACCGAGACCTCAAACGTCGCGTGTCGGATAGTGCTGGTCACCAGCGCCTTCATCGGGCGGCGTTTTGCGCACGCCCGAAATCCGCCCGCCGCAAGGCAGCCACGGCATAGTCTGCCGCTTCAAAGATCGCCTCCGCTCAAGTCCGGATCCATGCACCAACGCCCAGCATTGTCATGTGAGCTTGGAATCAAATACTTTTTGAATCACTTTCGACTATCGGTCCTCAAATGGTGTGATCGACCAATCGATCAAGTCGACGGCATGCCGAAGTATCGCTTTGCTCTGTTCGAGGGTGGGTGAAGCGGCGATAACATATCCGATACAGTCTCGGTAATCGCCTTTCCTGACGATCGGCGTCTTTGGTTCAATGTACAGTTTGACCTCGGCGACACCTGGTACAGCAGCCGCCCGCGTATCGCCATCGATCCAATCAAGTATGCCATCGCGATCAGGAAGTAGGTTTCGCGTGGCCACAGTATGCGAATGCCTTCTGCGCAGATTCCATCCTGCGCCGGTGGCAAGCTTGATGTGCTCGGTGATGAGATCGACACCGTAAGCCAGCTGAACTATCTGGGGATCGGGCGCGCCAGCAAGGCGCGGATTGACTTCAATGACGACTGGGCCACGCTTCGTCCACCGGAGTTCAATGCACGTTGGCCCCCAGCCAAGGCCGAGAGCTGGCAAACAGCTCAGCGAAACATCGACGATACGCCTATGCTCCTCATCGGTCAGTGGCGCCGGAAAGATGTCCTCCCGAAAGACGAAATGCGGTGGGGGGCCGAAGTCAGCGGCGGCAATCCCAATGACCTCATTTCCCATTATCTGGACGCAATAGTATGGGCCTTGTGCGAATTCTTCGACCAGCATCCTCGGTGAAGAGCGCCATATGTGCTTCCCGCCCAACAGATAGGTCGTATGTTCGGCCAACTCATCGGCAGTGCGGCACAATCGGACACCGACGCTGCCGCTGCCCACCGCAGGCTTAACTATCACCGGCAGTCCGATCTCCGCGGCAGAATCCTCTACGTCCGCTGCATTGGCCGCCAAGCGATAAGCAGGCATTGGAACGCCGGCCGCCGCGAGAAGTTGACGCTGAGTGTACTTATCTAAGCATTGTTCAATAGCTTCCGGGTCCGGTCCAGGTAGATCGAAGTGCCGACAGAGCTTGCTGGCTGTCGCATAGAACGCATCCGCAGCACTTGTGATGCCAGCGATGTCATAGGTCGCTCGGAGCCGGGAACATTCGCGGATCAGCGCATCCAAATCGTCTGTATCAACACGGATTGTCTCAGCCCCTTTCGCCGCGAAATGGTCATACCGAGTTGGATCGGCCGAAAGGTTAATGGGCTGAAGGCCAAGACGCTGAGCAGCCTGGACGTATAGCAGACTCGAGCCCATTGTGGTGCCTCCAAGTTGGATCAGCGCTCTTGCCATTGGTTGTGGACCCCTTCTGTGCGTGCCGTGCGGCGGTCTGAAGGATTGGCATCTTTGTAGCCGCGCTTGACCTCAGACCTTGCCCCGAGGCTACCATCGTCAACGATTTTGCGGGGTTAAGAATCTGCAAATTTTATTTCGAGTTTTGTTGCAACGGTTGTGTGCGTCTTTCCAAAGCCGGACAGGGATGGAGTACTTTACTAGACTCATGTTCCGAGGGCCTGGGATCGGTGGCCGCCCTTTCGTGCGATCAAGAGACGAGGGTTGCTCGGATAGGCCGAGCCGATCCTCACGCACGGAGGACGAGCCATGGGAGAGTATAGCGAAGCATTTGTCGCGTTTGATGTAGCCAAGAAGAAGCATGCGGTGGCGATCGCCGAGGGCGGCCGCACGGGCGAAGTCCGGTTTCTCGGTGAGGTCGAGAATAGGCCGGCCGCGATAGAGCGGACGATCAAGAAGCTGGAAAAAGGTACGATCGACTGCACGTCTGCTTCGAGGCCGGACCGACTGGTTACGGACTTTGCCGTCAGGTGCGCGATCTTGGTCACGACTGCATGGTGGTTGCGCCCGCCCTGATTCCGAGGCGGTCGGGCGAGCGCATCAAGACGAACCGACGGGACGCGGTCACTCTGGCGCGGCTGCATCGGGCGGGCGAGTTGACCGGGGTATGGGTGCCCGACCTGGTCCACGAGGCTGTTCGCGATCTGGTCCGGGCTCGGGAATCCGGAGCCGACGACCTGCGCCGCAAACGCCAGCAGCTGCTTTCCTTCCTTCTGCGCCATGGTCGGATCTACGAGGGCGGCGGTCATTGGACATTGGCGCACCGGCGCTGGCTTGCCCGCCAGAGCTTCGAGCATCCGGCGCAGCAGATCGTGTTCCAGGAGAAGATCGACGCGATCGAGGACGCGGTTCAGCGGCTATGCCGCTTGGACGAGCAGCTCGCCGTCGTGCCCACCATGGTCCATGGCGGGTCGTCGAGGCTTATCAGGCGATGCGCGGCGCCTCGTTCCTGGTCGCAGTGATCTTCGCGGCCGAGATCGGGGATGTGCGCCGCTTCGATACGCCGCCGCAGTTGATGGCCTTCCTCGGCCTGGTTCCGGGAGAGCGTTCGACCGGCGACACGGTCCGCCGGTCGAGCCTTACGCTCGCCGGCAATCGACGCGCCCGCCGCGCCTTGGTCGAAGCGGCATGGACTTACCGCTATCCCGCCAGGGTCAGCGAGGCCCTGAGGCTCCGGCTCGAGGGGCTGCCCAAGGCTGTCCGCGACATCGCCTGGAAGGCGCTATGGAACGGACCCCGCACACATGCCGAGCTCGCACCGCCGCTATGCGGAATGGACACCGGATCGTTTCCGGCGCTGGGGCGCATCGATCGGACCGCAA
>NZ_JAMYMO010000075.1:0-11605 GCF_040318575.1 Mesorhizobium sp. M1088
ACCCAGACCCTCGAGCGCATCGCCAATGGCTGGCCAAACAGCGCTATCGAGGCGCTCATGCCTTGGAACTACCACCGCTGAACGGCATCAGCTACCCGCTTACCTTCAAGTCGGGTTCGTGGCAAGTCGGGCGTGAGGAGGAACGGTCGCGGGGGCACATCGCGCTCTGCCATCTGCCTCTGTTTTTTGGACACGGTGAGCTGGTCCATAAGCCACCGACGCGCACTCCATGAAGACCATTGCGCCGTTGGGTGGCATGAGGGGAACACCAAAACAATGCCGCACCCAAAGGACGCGGCATTTTTCGTGGCCCCAGTCTCAGTGTAAAAGTCCCATTCACATTCTCGGACAATTCGAAGCAATTCTGGCGTCTGCTTCTGCACAACAGTCCGCAATGACCGACCGGCGGATACCAGACATTCATTACCTGACCATCCGCGCGTCGGTCACATCAACCCTTCAACCTCGTCGATCGGAGAACGGCTTGCATATGCTCTGCGAGGTCGAGTTCGCCGCGCGCCTCGATCTCTAAAAGATATCGCGCCTTGGCCAAGCGATCCCCTTCCCTTACGGCAGGATAGCCGCAGATGGCGAGCAGCGCCCTCTCCTCTTCCCGGCTGGCTCTGGCGGGGACGCCGCTGCCACCGCCTATCTCGTGCAAGGCTTTGCCGAACTCAGTATAGGCTGTCTTGTGGGCCTCAATCAGCGCTCGCAGATAATTGGACGGCTCTGAGTCTCGGCTCGACGGCTCTGCGCCGAGCGCCGTTGCCGTGACCGACGAGGCGACGACTGCGCTGCCCGAGTGGAGGAGCAAGGCGCGGCGGTTGATCCTAGACGTGACAAACTCTCCCATTTGCGTTGATGGCGATTAGGCCAGTGACGTAAGCCACTAGACGATAACACGACGGTTTGCGCATTCGTGTCAGGATGAACAGACCCAAGGAGTCGAGAGCCTGTGTGGCTCGGCGATGCACATTGCCTGCATCTCCGATAGGATGCCGCGCCCGACCGCCCTACCGAAACTTCGACTTGGGCGCCGGCTTGTCGCGACCGGGCGCTTCCATTGGGGCGGTGAAGCCTATGTATCCGCCGTGCGGAGGATGGCGCCAGCCGATCCTGCGCTCGGCCGCCATCCTACGGCCGACGCTGGCGACGTTGGTCCCATTGGCCGAGGGTGAAGCCCCGTTCGCCGATCGCGGGCCACCTCAGGCTAGGTCGGTGAGGCTCCAACGTGGTCTATTCAACAGCTCGTTATCTACCGACGAGCGGCTACCTCAAGAACAGTTTTTGACCACGCCCTCCCGTTCGGCCCAGCCCACCACAAAGGCCAGCCGGGCGGCCACACATCGCACTAAGCTACTGACGAAGAACGAAAATCGACAATCTTGGGAGGTGCAGGGAAAACCCGCACCTCGCGAAAACTGGGAATACTCGCGGCCTTTTATCTAGCCATCCTAATCGGTTGTGTTTGGCGATACTTTGTAGGCATCGTCGTTCCTCCTTCCGTCTACGATAATACAGGAATCTATTCTCTGCGTTACGATTCCGCTTTTGACCGTCGAGTTCCGATGCGCCGTGCAATCTTCCGCGCTCTGCGACGGAGTGGTTCGGCTGCATGGTTGCAGCGCTCGAACCGTCGTGGCGCACTTTTCCATCGGGCTGACGGAGCATCGTCACAGGCAATCGAGCGCGGTCCTGCCGGCTGTTCGTCGGCGCGGCCGCAGGCAAGATAACGTGCGTTCCGTCGTTCCTGGTCTGCATCGGTTCTCATCCGCCGGGGCGGATCTCCTTGTGTCAGATGGCGCCCGTCAGCGTGCGGGCGCCATGCGTTTCAACCGCCGTCGCGCCGCTCATCGATGCGCTCCGAGCAGGCGTCGATCCTTGATGTGGGCGCGTTGCGCGGCGTCGGTGTCACTCATGGCCGCGTCGCCGACATGGAACGTGCCGTCGCTCCACAGCGCATGCATGATCACTGCCAGCTTGCGCGCACCGGCGACGCAGGCCTTACAGTAGCAGCAGCGTTTGGTGATCGCCCGGCCAGCTCTTGACCCAGTCGGATCGATTAAAGCGCGTCATCAGGCCCGACGCCGGCTCATAGCGCGCGCCGCACGTCCGCGTCGCCAGCTTCGAGATGCGCACCCGAACGTCGATCGAGGAACCGGATGCGCCGCGACGTCAGCCCGAAGTAGAGCGCAACATCGCACGAGCGGAGAAAGCGCGACGGATCCTCGATCGCCGTCATGAACGAGGGCGCCGTCACCGGGCCCACACCTGGAATGGCCATGAAGCGATGGCAAGTCTCGTTTGCGCGACGATTTTCACGACGAGATCGTGCAGCCGGCAATACTGTCGCCACAGCGCGGCGCGCGCCGAAGCATGGCGTCCATCAGCTCAGCCGACAGCGGATCCTTCGCCACAGGCGTGCGCACCGCCTGGTCGAAGGTCCCTCGCCCGACCTCGCTTAGACGGATGCCAAACGACTTCAGCGAGTGCCGGATGATGGTCTCCAAGGTCGAGGAACTTGGCTTTCAGATTGCGCCGGTGAATCAGCAGAAGCTTCGTCCGGTCGCAGCTTTCTGATTTGGCGGAACCAACCTGTGCGCATCAGATGAGCGATGCCCAATGCATCGGCCTTGTCGGTGCTGTTGCGCTGCGCCGACATCGCGGCGCGAACATGGACGGTCTCAAGGCAGATGGCCGGCAAGCCGTGGCCGGGGCTACTGCTCAGGCGCGACTACGGTTCGGTGTACCTCACCCTTGCCGTCGCGCTCAATGCGATGGGTTGCATTGATGCTCAAGAAAAGCGGACCGTATTGCTGTTCCAGTTGCCGCCGCCCGCTCGCTGTTAGAATTACAGCCTGACCGGTCCCGTATAACTCGGTGTCGCGCCTGTCTGTGGTGTCGGTCCCATCAATCCATAAAACGGTACGAGCAACGATCGATCCGTCCGAATCAAGAAGCTCCAACGGAGTCGCTCTCGAGCGCGACCAACCTAGAGATCTGGCAGTGAATGGACAAATCGTGATGATGGATTCGCCCAAATCGCCAAAGATATTGCTTGGAATGCGGCAAATAAGCTTGCTTTCCTTCTCCCGGTAGAGAGGCCGGAGATCGTCCAATTCGACGAGACATGGCAGGCCCTCTATGCCGTCTGTCAAGTCGACCTGTACAGGAAAGACCAGCCGTGAGCATTCTGCCCTCTCGCGCCACACTGTCACTCTGGAAAAGCTTTTCTCGGCAAGAACAAATTGTCCGGGGATCACAGCCGAACAAAGCGAGCCTTCCGCCGCCTCTAGCCATTCCTCTTGCTTGACGCCTCCATGTTCTCGGTGGGGCAAATCGGGCTGCGGCACCCAATCAGGCCTCGGCTCGGGTTCAATCGCGAATCCTGACAACGATGGGCCTCCGATTTCAGGCCAGACCGTTGGAAAAACCCGCGGATCGACCGCATTCGCAAGCGCCAACTCGTTGAGCATCTTCCCAAACCCCCGCACAGCTGCCATTGGCAAGGGTCGACGGTAAGTGAATTGCAGCGTCATCCGCCGTAGGCTGGCCAAAATGGTATCCTCTGCCTCCGGGCCGAACGCGGCTCGCCCGCCTTCCTTCCTCATGAAATCAGCACATCGCCGACGCAACAAATCCAACGATACGTCACAATGATCAGCTAGTATCCGAAACGGAAACCGCAAGAATGCTGTCCATGTCCACGGATCATCTGACCAAACTGGGCGCTGGCCGGGACCAAGCCCTGGGGGCGGATCGAAATCCATCGCCTGATCGGGGTCTGTTGTGACCAACCGGTAAAATGCCGGCAGTGGCACCGTAGCGTGCTCTTCCAACGGCTCGCCAAGATGAACGAGCACGCGCTTGGCCTGACTGGAGACTACGAAGTCATCGTTAGACGCAGCGCATTTGGCCTCGGCCACCAAAACGTCGCGCAAGTGAGAGACATCTCGGAGCCTAAAGATTAGAGCCGCTGCCTCCCTATGACCGTCAGATTGCTGCTTCAGCAACCCTAAGAATGTGGCAAAGAAGCGCTCGCCTCCTCCCCGGCACGCAATCAGAGAGGCGGCCGCCCGCCCATGGTGCAGAATTGTAGGACACGAGAAGCCGAAGGCCTTAAGACAATGAACGCCAACAAATCCGAATAGCTAGCGATGCCGGCGATGGGTTCAACGGGCCCTGCAATCCGATACTCGCGGTATTGCCGCAAGTGCTGTTCGGTTTCGATCCACAGCGCTTCGTGTGGCATCTCGACGGTGACCTGCTCTAAAACCGTGTCTAGGTTGAGAAAAAGCGCGGGGCCAGAAGTCTGGCCTGTCGTGAGCTCGCCCAGAAGGACATCGTAGCCCTTCTCGCGCCCTGCATCGCCTTCCAACTCGATCCGCAGCCTTTGCAACTCGAGTTTTTCGCCGCCCATAAAGGATGACCAATAGCCTGTGACGGCAGCCTTCTCGGCTTTGACAAATAGGCGAAGCGCGCCGGCACGATCTCCTAAATCCATCAACCTTCTTGAGCATGCCACCATCACCTTAGCATCTCGGTCCAAGTGTGGACGAGCAGCCAGAAAGCCCTCGATTTCCGATTTGGACGCATGGTTGCCAAGGCGCTCCGCAGCTCGGCCATAGGAATAATCCAGCCCGTCTCCGCGATCGGATACATGCTCACCAATCGCCGTCAGCCATCCCGCTACATCCGCGAGCTTTGCGAGATCGCCGGCGAGGAAGTCCGCTTCGAGACGATCGAGGGAGTCGAATTGAGCCAATGCCCAGCTTGCCTCGTCGGCCAATTGGTTGAGCGGCGCAACAAAGACGGGTCGATGTTTCGTGGATGCAATCAGTTCCCCGAGTGCGACCACACTGGGCCTGCAGCCATGGTCCGTGGGCGACGCACTCCTCCACCGCGCTCGTAGCGGCTCTCTGGAAATTGCTTAGCGTCGGAAAACGCCGTGACCTTGGACAATGAATGTTCGAGCTCCCTGCAAAGGGAGTGCATTGCAGACTAAGACGCCAGCCTGGAAGCGCCAGTAGCGATGATCGTCGGAATCAGATGAAATGCGACATCAGGAGGAGGCCGGACGCGCGGATGACGAAGTCGCCTAGATATTTCCGCGCATGGGGCAATGTGCCTGCCGACGATGACGTGCAGCCGTTCAGCATGCTCAATCCATCGAGGAACGATATCAACCGGGACAACCGCCGGCATCATTTCATCTCCGCCGTCTATATGGACGGTTTTGCGGATGACCGGGGCCGAGTGCTGGCCTACCTTTGCGAAGCCCCCGAAGACCCGCTGCCGCCAATGAACCCCCGAGCCATTGGTTTCGAGCGAGACTATTATTCCCAGAAGCTGCCCGAAGGTGGTCAAGAGAACCATCGTTTCGAGGATTTGTGGAACACCATCGAGACCGTGTGGCCGGAGACGGTGCGGGCGCTCGCGGAACGCCGCCTGTCAGCCGCCATCTCTTTCAATGTGCTGGGCATGCAAACGATCATGCGCGCACGCGTTCCGGCGACGCGAGATCGGCACGCGCTGATGATCGAGGCCAAAATTCGTTGCGAGCACAAGATCGGCGAGGAACTCGGCCTCCTTCCTCCGCAGCTCGAGCGCTACGCGGGCCAATTCGACACCGTGCCGGTAGGCGTCAACCCTCACGAGACGCTCCTGGCGATGAAAGGCGAGTTCAAGAATTTCGGCGACCTCTGTTTCCGCCTCGGCTTCGAGGTGCTGCACAACAAGACAAGCACGCCTTTCCTCACATCGGACAATCCGGTCTGCAGCTATGATCCACGTCAGCCGTTCCATGCGCGGAGGCCTTACGAGCATTCCGGCGAGGTCGAGCTGATCTTCCCGGTTTCGGCTCACATGCTTGTGCGCGGCTCCAGCAAGCGGGGGCCGGTGAACATGATCTCGCGCCATCGCGACATCTCCGACAGTCGCAGGGTCCGGCAACTCAATCGCACGATAGCGCAGTTTTCCTATCGCATGACGATCGGCCAGGATCGCTCGAGCGATGACTTGATCCGCGCCCATGGCTCGTTGGTGCCGACCATCACCACAAAAGTGCGCCGGCTTGGAAAAGAGGTGCAAATCATCTGTCGCAATGTTTTCGGTCCCCGGCCGACGCTCTCCCAATATATCGACACGCCCGAGAAGGCCGCGCGCCTCGAGGCCAAAATGGCCGCCGCGTCGAGCCACGCGGACCCGACTCCCGAATGACCGGATTGATGGAAGCGCTTCCGCGATTAATCCGGCCAGTCGCGGTATCACTGACAGGTCAAGGGCGGCGTTTTGCGCCAAAGCATGCCCATGACAACCACACGTTTTGTCTCTCAAACGGGATTTCCTGATGGAGATAGCAAAGCTCTCCGAGCTGAAAAAGCTGCGGCATCTCAACGTCGAAGCCTTGAACGGCCGAGCCATCAACATGATGGCAATTTGGGAAGACGGATCCTGGCACCTCTGGTTCCCGACCGCCGATGGCACGTTGATGGAGATGCATCCGGTTGACGCCGCCCATTCGGCCTATTGGGGCAAAAGCGCAGCCCGCGACGAAGACGTGTGGTTCAGCCTCTTCGAGATATTATGGCAGCGCGCGAGTTTTCCGGATGTTGTGCCGTTGATCCATGCGATCGCCGACGATTTTCATCTAATGGCTGCCAGTGCGGCCAAGCTCGAGCACTTTCACGCGCACGCAAAAGACACCGAGGGCACGCTGGTCATTTCCTTCGTGAGGAGTGAGCTTGAGTACATCCTCATCGTTGCGAGATCGGTGTTCGACCTGACGCAAGAGGCCCTTTCGCGCTGCTGGAACAATCACATGGTTTCGCTCGACCCCGAGGCCGAGGCCATAAGGCGTAGGCATCCTCTGCCAACGAGCTTTGCAAAGGTCCTCTATCGCGCGAAGGTGGCTCGCACGCCCGCAGATCTAGTTGCTGACTACGCTCTGCCACCATCTTTGGCGCAAACCTATCTGGACTATGAGCCGTTCTTCTCGAGGCTGCGCGAATTGCGCGACGGCATCATCCACGGCATCTCGCGCACGGATGGACTCTTCGTTACGGAGAAGGGCTTTTGTGTCGTTCCCACAATGCGACCTTTTTCTGATTTCCCATGGAAGGCAGAGCACTATTTTCAACGAGAACATCGTCTCCTTGAAGCCCCGGATAGCACATATCGTCTCGGGCACGATCGACGCCTGCTCGGCCCTTTTGTTCAGCCTCGCTAACTCAACACAGTTGCCCGAGAACATTGCAGAAGGCTATCGCGTGTTTCTCCGCGATGCTGCCAATGGCGCCTTGCTCAGGTTACTGGAAGCAGAGACCGGCGATCAAGTCTGGTGGTCTCGCGCAACGGAGTCGCTACAGCCCACAACCAATCCCTAAGGGCCGTGGGCCAGCGCCCCGGAACGCAAAAAACCGCCCCGGTTAGACCGGGACGGTTATTGATTTATGATGAAATTGGTTGCGGGGACTGGATTTAAGCCTGCTTGCGTCGTCTCCGACATGCCTGGAGTAGGAGGAAATGCCCGGGATAATTCCCCAGCTGGGAACGTCGCGGAGGTGCAGCCAAGTGCAGGGGCTACGGCTGCCATTGATGGTATGGCTATTGAAACGGCACATCCCGTGCTGATGCTGACGTGTTAGAACGCCGGTAATCTAACTGCGGCCTGCTTGAGTGCTCGGCGTGCTGGTGAAGATCGTCGTAGGAAATTTGCTGAAGAGCGCTGGTTCACCGTACTCGCCGCTAGCCAACCTCACATTGCTTTCAATCAAGTCAGGCTTCCCGACTCCAAGGGCACGGGGGTAAAGGCGCACGAGAACCGATATCGGTACCCGGATGGATGCCGCGTGTTCCCATGCTTTCAGTCTGTCCATCAAATTCCGGCTTCGCCTGTCCGCGATTTCCTCGCGCGCACCCTCGTGGTAGGCGAGATAGACAATGCCGAACTCGCCCGATGGAATTGGCCCATCGCGTCGCCAAAAAGATCAACAGGACTCCATGCACGTTTGACAATGGCTTTCGGGGCATCGTTTCTCCAGACCAGAGCCAGCGGTGACCGCCATGCGTCAATCAATTCGCCGTTCATTTCGGCGGTCCGGACGATCAGGCCATCCCACTCGGGCAGGTCAGGATTCCAACCAAAGGCTGTTTCAAGTAGGTCGGGGCTACGTGCCCTCATTTGGTTTCCAAAAAATATCGTCTGCGGCATCGGATGATAGGCAACCGATCCCCAAGGATATGCCAAGGCGCGCTCCGGATTGGGCGCCAAGCGCTGGCTGACCAGCCGGGCTACCACCTCGTCTTTCGGGCATGCCTTCGCTTCCACAGTCAGAGTCAGATCAAAGCGGCCTCTAAGTCCCTTCTTTCCGGCTTCCGTTTCTAAACGGCCGAAAATGCCTTTCATGTCCGCCTCTTCGTTCAGCTCATAGTCCGAAAGCGACCTCTTTCGCTTGCATTCGATAACCATGGGATAGGGATCGTGACACCGGATGTCGGGGCTGGCTTCCGATGTCTCGGGCAAGAACTCGACCCTCCTGCCCATTTCCGCGCATCGCGCGGCGACCAGCAGCTCAAATGCGGTCGAGTCTACTTGGTCGCTCGCTCCTGTCCAAAGGCGCGGCAGTCTCGTCGCGTGCCCGCCTACTTCCCCAAGCCAGTCGAGATATCTGCCAAGTTGCAGCGCTTGCGGCACCAGGGTAGCCCCAGCAAAATGATCGTAGCCCGGGCGTTCGAGTAGGAAATCATTGGCCGTGGTGATCATCTGAGCCAGACGGTGCTGGTCCGGAAACTCGCTCTCCCGGCGAAGGCCTTTTGTGATCGACAGAAGGTCAGATTGGCTCGCGCGTGTTCGCGGGTGCGCTGCCAACCAGTGTAGAGGAAGAAGGCCTTGGAGACTCTCGAGTGACCGCGCCAAGTCATTTTCGATCCAGTCGGTGACGCGGGTTTCTTCAGCCCGGAGACGGTTGCGCCGAAGGTCTGCGATGTCACGATAGGATACTCTTCATCCTCGGTGATCGCCTCCAGAACCTCATCCGGCAGCCCACTTGCTTCCCGCAACGCGGGTCCGAGCGAAGAGAATTGCCGGTGCAAGTCCTGGGCTACCCCCTCGACCCGCTCCATTTCCACCCGGTCAGCGTCACTGCGGCTTTTCATGTATGCACGCCGCGCTTTGACGACTAAAGGCATTACTGCCTCGAGCTGGCTGTTGATCTCGTCAGCTTGCGCGAGAATTTCGCGGAATCGGGGATTGAGTTCATCGGACATGGCCGACGATATCACGCGGCGAAGACCTTGCTTAAGCTATATGGACTGGCCCTTTCGAGTCTGAGTGCCAAACCAGTTCGAAAGCGGCTAGATTTATTGCACCGGATTCTAAACCCTCAATCTTCCTCATCATCGAAGACGGACTGAAGGTCGGTGCGACGCTCATGAAACGCCGTGGCCTCCTTGGCACTTGGCGATTGGAAGTAATCGTGAACGATGTGTCCCGCGGTAGCAAGAATGACCACGAATTGATCGAGTGAGGATAACAGCGCCTCATTGCCCATCGGCGCAAATATTACGACCTCGACCTCTTCTCCAGTTGCACCGTGAAAATGCTGATCGGCCAGGGCTTTGATGTTGTTGTGGGTGTGACTACAAAGGTTCTTGTAGACGGAGCGATACACGTCCTCCATTCCAGCCATTTGAAACCGTTCGAAGATGGTCGCGGTACGCCCGAGCTTTTGCAGCTCCGCCAACGCGGTCCTATGCTCCTCCAACGTTTTGGCTGCCTCCGGGTCTTTCTTGAAGAACTCGAGATAGGGGTTGCCATCCAACCCGCGTTGCGTAAGCTCAAGCCAGTCCTTGTGGTAGAGTGCCAGCATCTGGTTGTAGTAGTCCTCGTTGCTACATAGGTTGACGAGGTCAACGTAAGCCTCAAGGTTAGTTCGCAAGATGATATCAATACCAGCCGACTTTTTGGCCTGGTAGAGGATCATCGTGCTGTCTGTGTTCTCGATGATGGATGCATAAAGAGCCATTACCGCTCGATGCACTCGGTAACCTCGGTCAAATTTCACGTCGGGCAGAATCCGCATCGTGTCTTTCATCAGGACGATCAAAAGGTCGAACATCACTTCGATTTTGCTCATGTTATCTCTTTCGTTAGCGAATTTCACAGGCTATTCGCCGTGCAAAATCACGCTATGCCGTAAATCCAGCGATTAGACGATTATCTTGATGCCAAGGGGACGCGCACTTGGTATCGCGGCGCCCGGCGACGTTGCTTAGAGGAACCCGCATAGCAACCCTCAATGACCCACATTAGGCGATAAGCGGGCGTACAAAACGTGGTGCGCTTATAAGTTCGTGCTGACGCGTTATCTGGCGCAGAGGCCCATAAGTCGGTGTCTTCGAAGCAATAAAAAAACCGACTCTAGTATCCCGCTTTGTCCATAAGCACCCGCAATTCGGGCTGAGGCGCGACCCAGAAAGTTCGAAAAGCTTCCAAGAACCCCAGCAGTTCCGGAGTACGCGAATTGCGGAGCTCTATTGCTGCCGATGTCAGCGGACGGTTCCTTTACGGCGGCTTCGTGCCCTGCCCGCAATGCCTGAGCGGCGTTCGCGCGAGCAGGCCAGCCGCAACCGCCCTTCGAAACGCCGCCGACTTGATCCTCCGCCACCAAAGCGCCGAGGGTCCGCTCGCGAGGGCCTTTGCCGATCGAACTTCATCCGGGTCGCCCACCGCGCGCGACGACGAGCGTTGCCATTGCGTTGCTGAGCAGATTCGTGAACGCACGGCATTCGAACATGAAGTGGTCGACGCCAAGGATCAGCGTCATGCCGACGAAAGGGGCGGTCGGGACGACAAAGAGCGTTGCAGCCAAGGTGACGAATCCAGTACTGGTAATGCGATCTGCTCCTTTCGAAGGGAGCATGGCGAAGAAAAGCAGCAGCACCTGATCGCCGATTGACAGATCGGTGTTCGTCGCCTGCGCGATGAAGAGGGCCGCCAGGGTCATGTAGATATTCGTGCCGTCCAGATTGAACGAATATCCGGCCGGGATGACGAGACCCACAACCGAACGCCTGGCGCCCGCCTTCTCCATCTTCTCCATGAGCGAGGGAAGCGCGGCCTCCGAGGAGGACGTTGCGAGCACAAGCAGCAGCTCTTCCTTGATGTAGCGAATGAGAGAACAGATCGAAAAGCCGTTGTAGCGGCAGACCGCGCCGAGAACCCCGAACACGAAGAGGAAGGCGGTGAAATAGAACGTCGCGACCAGCATCGCGAGATTGACGACCGAACCGATGCCATATTTGCCGATGGTGAAGGCCATTGCGCCGAAAGCGCCGATAGGCGCGGCCTTCATCAGAATGCTGACGAGCTTGAAGACAGGCGCGATGAGCGCCTGAAGGAAGCAAACGATAGGCTTGCCCGTCTCTGCAGCCATCGCGAGCGCCATGCCGAACAGAACCGAGAAGAACAGCCCCTGCAGGATGTCGCCTTCCGCGAAGGCGCGACAATCGTTGGCGGGATGATGTTCATCAGGAAGCCGGTGACCGACTGCTCGTGGGCCTTTGCGGCATAGGTATTCACGGCCTGGACATCGAGCGAGGCCGG
>NZ_JAMYMO010000076.1:0-10919 GCF_040318575.1 Mesorhizobium sp. M1088
GCGGCCGCAAGGACCGTGCTCAAAGGCCGGACATATGGACGCAAGCGATCGAAAACGACGCAAAACAACCGTTGCAGGCAGGGCGCCGTCCACATATGGATCCTAGGGTCTGCGCAGGCCGCTTCGCGGCTGCTCCGCCCTAGGATGACGAAGGCATGGCCGCTAGCCCCGACGGGGAGAGGAGGGAGCTCATCCCGCTCAATCATCATAGCTGTGCCCCGCCCTCAGCCCGTCGCGCACGCGTGCCGCGATGGCCAGGAACTCCGGCGTCTCGCGGATATCGAGCGGTCGCTTTTTCGGCAGCGTCGATTCTATGACGTCGCTGACACGCCCCGGGCGCGGCGACATGACGATGATGCGCGTCGACAGATAGACCGCCTCGGGGATCGAATGGGTGACGAAGCAGATAGTCTTGTTGGTGCGCTCCCAAAGCTCCAGCAGCTGTTCGTTGAGGTGATCGCGCACGATCTCGTCCAGCGCGCCGAACGGCTCGTCCATCAACAAAAGATCGGCGTCGAAGGCGAGCGCCCGCGCGATCGAGGCGCGCTGCTGCATGCCCCCCGAAAGCTGCCAGGGGTATTTCTTCTCGAAGCCGCTGAGGTTGACAAGGTCGAGGGTGCGCTTGATGCGCGCCGCCTGCTCCGCCCTGGACAGGCCCATGATCTCCAGCGGCAGTGCCACATTGCGCTCGATCGTGCGCCACGGATAAAGTGCGGCCGCCTGGAAGACATAGCCATAGGCGCGGCTCTGGCGCGCCTGCTCGGGCGTCATGCCGTTGACGGAGATGGCTCCCGATGTCGGCTTCTCCAGATCGGCGATGACGCGCAGCAAGGTCGTCTTGCCGCAGCCGGAGGGCCCGATGAAGGACACGAATTCCCCCTTGCCGATCGTCAGGTCGACATTCGACAGCGCCTGCACCGGACCATCATTGGTCTGGAAGGTCAGGCCAAGCTTGCTTGCCGAAACAACGGCTGGCGATACTCCCGTCATCGGCCGTAGCCTGTCGCTTCCGGCCACTGCGGCGCCGGCCGGAATCCCATTGATTTTACCCCGATGTTGCTTTCCACTCGCCCAGTCCTACTCGCCCCAGTTTTACGCGCCCCAGTTTTACACGCCCTTGTCCCATCAGATAGACGCCCGGAGTTGCCCCGATGTCGCCCAAACCGACTTGCCATCTTATCCGCCCTGAAAGCTCTTATGAAGGCAAGCAGGGCCTGAGTTATTTCGGCGGTATCGCCGCCGAAACAGTCGGCTCGTCCGGCATCTGCATGCATCTGCTGACCATGCCGCCGGGTGCCCGCGCCAAGGCGCATATGCACGAAAACCATGAAACCGCGATCTATGTGCTCTCCGGCGAAGTCCATACCTGGTATGGCGACCGGCTCGAACAGCATATCGTGGTCAAGGCCGGCGATCTTTTCTATATTCCCCCCGGCGTGCCGCATCTGCCGGCCAATCTGAGCGACGGCCCCGCCTCGGCGGTCATTGCCCGCACCGATCCCAACGAACAGGAAAGCGTCGTCCTGCTGCCGGAACTGGACGGGTTGGTCGCCTGACGCCGGCATCGAGGCAGCGGTCGTCATCGGCACCGTCACGAACATGATTTCAGCGGCCCTATCTCCTCAAGGCCGGGAATGGTCACGAAGAAACCGTCCCCTCCTCTGTTGATGACCTTGACGACATCCGTCGTCGTGCCCTCCTCGCCCTCGGCGAAACAGCTGGAGCTCAACAACAGGGTGCCAGGCGCCGTCGTCAATCGTTGTGCGAACTGGCAGCCGCTGCCATAGGTTTCGACGCCGTCGGCGGTCAGCACGACATAATCGTCGCTGTCCTGATAACCGAGCCGTACACCAGCGCAACCGACCTCATTGCCAAAGGAGCCGGCAAGGACGTCAGCCGCCGCCGGCCCGGCGGCAAGGATCACCGCGGCCATCGAGATAATCGCTCCGTGACTCGCCAAGCTCAAACGCCCGTCGCCGGGATGCCCGTCCGTTCCACCTTGCGCGGCGCGGAAATCTCCTTCCACGTCGACAGCGCCCGGTTGACCGCCGCGTTCGGCTCGCGAGCGACGAACTCGCCATGGCCGGGCTTCGCCTTGACCTCGTTTTCCTCGATCGACAGTTCGCCGCGCGAGAAGACGAAGCGCGGCAGGCCGGTTACCTCAAAACCTTCGAAGACATTGTAGTCGATCACCGACTGCTGCTTCTTGGCCGTGATCTTCTTCTTGCGCTTCGGGTCCCATACGAGGATGTCGGCGTCCGCGCCTTCGACGATGGCGCCCTTCTTCGGGTACATGTTGAGGATCTTGGCGATGTTGGTCGAGGTCACCGCGACGAACTCGTTCATCGTCAGCCGGCCGGTCTTGACGCCGGTCGTCCACAGCACCGGCAAACGATCCTCGAGCCCGCCCGTGCCGTTCGGGATCTTGGTGAAGTCGCCGACGCCGTTGCGCTTCTGTTTGGTGGTGAAGGCACAATGGTCGGTCGCCACCACTTGCAGCGACCCGGCCTGCAGGCCGGCCCACAGCGAATCCTGGTGCAGTTTGTTGCGGAAGGGCGGGCTCATCACCCGGCGCGCCGCATGGTCCCAGTCCTTGTTGAAATATTCGCTCTCGTCCAGCGTCAGGTGCTGGATCAGCGGCTCGCCGAATACCCGCATGCCTTTCTGGCGCGCCCGGCGGATGGCTTCGTGCGCCTGCTCGCAGGAGACATGCACGACATAGAGCGGCACGCCGGCCATGTCGGCGATCATGATGGCGCGGTTGGTCGCCTCGCCTTCGACTTCAGGCGGGCGCGAATAGGCGTGCCCCTCCGGGCCGCTGTTGCCCGCCGCCAGCAGCTTCTGCGACAGCGCCGCCACCACGTCGCCATTCTCGGCATGGACCAGCGGCAGCGCGCCAAGATCGGCACAGCGCTGGAACGACGAATAGAGCTCGTCGTCATCGACCATCAGCGCCCCCTTGTAGGCCATGAAATGCTTGAACGAGGTAATGCCCCTGTCGACGACGGTGGCCATCTCGTCGAACACCTGCTTGCCCCACCAGGTGATCGCCATGTGGAAGGAATAGTCGCAGGACGCCTTCGAGGTCTTGTTGTCCCACATCTGCAGAGCCTCGAGCAGCGATTGCTGCGGCGCCGGCAGGCAGAAATCGACGACCATCGTCGTGCCGCCGGCAAGGGCCGCGCGGGTACCGGATTCAAAGTCGTCGGCCGAATAGGTGCCCATGAACGGCATTTCGAGATGGGTATGCGGGTCGATGCCGCCCGGCATCACATAGCAGCCGCTGGCGTCGAACTCATGGTCGCCATGCAAATCCGAGCCGATGCCGATGATCTTGCCGTGCTTGAACAGCACGTCGGCCTTCCACGTGCGGTCGGCGGTGACGATGGTGCCATTCTTGATGACTTTGGACATTTTCTTGTTCCCTTATTCTCTTCGCGCTTCTTGTGAGCGCCTTGCTTGATCAGGTCGGTTCAGCGTCGAGGAACCCTGAACGGCCTCTACATGACTCCAACTTCCCGCAATATCTCCTCGACGCAACCATCGAAGGAATTTGCCAAGTCTCCAGTCGAAAACCTGAGCACACGATAGCCCTGTCGGCCAAACCATGCATCACGTATGCGGTCCTTCTCCATTTGCTCCGGCATAAAGTGATGCTCTCCATCCACCTCGATGACGAGGTTCTTCTCGTGCAGAACGAAGTCCGCAATATAAGGCCCAATCGGCGCCTGCTTCCTTGCATGTAACCCGTAGAGGCGACGGAACTCCTTCAGCTCGGACCAGAGCTTACGCTCGCCCTCTGTCATGTTCCGGCGCAACATTCTTGCACGTTTGATGGCGGCTGGATCGATCGCGGTCGGTGCCAAGACGAGTACCCCCACCCTCAATTCCTCCCCACAAGGGGGAGGGAGGCTTGGTGCCGCGCTGTCACAGCTGAACCCATCAAAGCTTTCGCCATAGAAAAAGACGTCGGCATTGCTAGTCCCCCTCCCCCTTGTGGCAGGGCAATCGCATTTGGATTCTTACGAAGATGGACCCCCACCCTAACCCTCCCCACAAGGGGGAGGGAACGCTGCCGCATGCCCTTACGTCCCCTTTTGGCGCCGAAAGGCAGGCAATTTCCCGAGGTCAGTGCCAACGGAAGTCTCCCTCCCCCTTGTGGGGAGGGGTTAGGGGTGGGGGTACGGCGCCAACATCTCACCCCACAATCCCCGCCGTGTCCACCACCGCATGGAACAGCACGTCGGCGCCGGCCGCTGCCCATTCCTTGGTGATTTCCTCGGCCTCGTTGTGGCTGAGCCCGTCGACACAGGGGCACATCACCATTGCGGTGGGTGCAACGCGGTTGATCCAGCAAGCGTCATGGCCGGCGCCCGAGACGATATTGCGATGCGTATATCCCAGGCGCTCCGCCGCATCCCGCACAGCCTTGACGCAGCCCGCGTCGAAAGTGACCGGATCGAAATGGCCGACCTGATCGATTTGATATTTGATGTCGAGCGCGTCGCAGATTGTGTCGATGCCGTCGCGGATGCGGCCGTCCATGGCGTCCAGCACCTCCTTTTCCGGCGAGCGGATGTCGATGGTGAAGACGGTGCGGCCGGCAATGATGTTGCGCGAGTTCGGATAGACCTCCATATGGCCGACCGCGCCGACGGCGTCGGGTTGGTAGTCCATGGCGATCTCGTGCACCAGTTCGATCACCCGCGCCATGCCGAGCCCGGCATTGCGCCGCTTCGGCATCGGCGTCGAGCCGGTGTGCGCCTCCTTGCCGGTCAGCGTCACCTGCAGCCATTTCAGTCCTTGCCCATGGGTGACGACACCGATGTCGATGCCCTCGTCCTCGAGGATCGGGCCCTGCTCGATATGCAATTCGAAGAAGGCGTGGATCTTGCGCTCACCGACTTTCTCCGTGCCCTTCCACCCGATCCGTTCGAGCTCCTCGCCGAATTTCTTGCCGTCCTTGTCGACATGTGAATAGACGTCGGTCTGGTCGAGCACGCCGGCGAATACCCCGGACGCCATCATCGCCGGCGCAAAGCGGGCGCCTTCCTCGTTGGTCCAGTTGGTGACGACGATCGGATGCTTGGTCTTGATGCCGAGATCGTTGAGCGAGCGCACTACCTCCAGGCCGCCGAGCACGCCGAGCACGCCGTCATACTTGCCGCCGGTCGGCTGGGTGTCGAGATGGCTGCCGACATAGACCGGCGGCAGGCTGGGGTCGGTGCCTTCGCGACGGGCAAACATCGTACCCATCTCGTCGACGCCCATTTCGAGCCCCGCCTCATCGCACCAGCGCTTGAACAGATGCCGCCCTTCGCCGTCCTCGTCAGTAACAGTCTGGCGATTATTGCCGCCGGCAATGCCGGGGCCGATCTTCGCCATCTCCATTATCGAATCCCACAAACGGTCTGAATTGATTCGCAGATTCTCGCCGGGGGCGGCCATATTCTAAAACCTCATTGGTTGTGGCACGCCAGCGTCCCCCTCCCCTCGAGGGGGAGGGAAAGCTGCACCTGGTTCAATCCACGGCCCTCAGCACTTCGCGCACATGGTCGATCAATTCGTTGATCTGGCCTTTGGTGATGATCAGCGGCGGCGACAGCGCGATGATGTCGCCGGTGGTGCGGATCAATGCACCGCGCTCGAACGCCTTCACAAAAGCCGAGAAGGCCCGCTTCGTCGGCTGGCCGGCGATCGGCGCCAGCTCGATCGCGCCGATCAGGCCGATGTTTCTGATATCGATGACGTTCGGCTCGCCCTTCAGCGAGTGCAGCGCGTCCTCCCAGTACGGCGCCAGTTCCTCGCCGCGCGTCAGCAGCCCTTCTTCCTTGTAGGTGTCGAGCGTGCCCAGCGCTGCCGCGCAGGCGATCGGATTGCCCGAATAGGTGTAGCCGTGGAAGAACTCGATCATGTGCTCGGGCCCGGTCATGAACGCGTCGTGGATTTCCTTCTTCACGAACACCGCGCCCATCGGGATGACGCCGTTGGAGACGCCTTTGGCGGTGGTCATGATATCCGGCGTGACACCGAAATAGTCGGCCGCAAACGGCGTGCCGAGACGGCCGAAACCGGTGATGACTTCGTCGAAGATCAGCAAGATGCCGTGCTTGGTGCAGATCTCGCGAAGCTTCTGCAAATAGCCCTTCGGCGGCAGGATGACGCCGGTGGAACCGGCAACCGGCTCGACGATGACGGCGGCGATGGTCGAGGCGTCGTGCAAGGCGACGATGCGCTCCAGCTCGTTCGCCAGTTCCGCGCCATGCTCCGGCACGCCCTTGGTGAAAGAGTTCTTTTCCGGCAGATGCGTGTGGGGCATGTGATCGACGCCGCCGAGCAGCGTGCCGAACATCTTGCGGTTGGTGACAATGCCGCCGACGGAGATGCCGCCGAAATTGACGCCGTGATAGCCGCGTTCGCGGCCGATCAGACGGGTGCGCGAGCCCTCGCCTTTGGCGCGGTGATAGGCGATCGCCATCTTCAGCGCGGTCTCGACCGATTCCGAGCCGGAATTCGTGAAGAACACATGGTCCATGCCCTTCGGCGCGATGTCGACCAGCCGGTTCGCCAGCTCGAACACGATCGGATGGCCCATCTGGAACGCCGGCGCATAGTCGAGCTCGGCCGCCTGGCTCTGGATCGCCTCGGTGATCTTCGGGCGGCAGTGGCCGGCATTGACGCACCACAGGCCGGCGGTGCCGTCGAGCACCTTGCGCCCGTCGCTGGTCGTGTAGTGCATGTCCTTGGCCGACACCATCATGCGCGGCGCCTGCTTGAACTGCCGGTTTGCCGTGAACGGCATCCAGAATGCGCTGAGATCGTTCGGCGTGACTTTCAGCCGGTTGGACATGACCAAGACTTCCCCTTGTAACCTGTTTCGGTGCGGCTAACGCTTGGTCTTACCAACGCTTGGTCTTCGCGACGTTTTCGTGCTACGCAAATTTTTGACCGGTTGGACAAACGTTAGCACCGCCTTATCAGCGGTCAAGGGATTACTAGCGGAAATGCGGCTTTCGAAGTGCGCTCCACAGGGCGAGGAAAAACTGGTCCAGAGAATTGGTCCAGACACTCCTCGCGGCGAAAGTTTTTCGGGGTGACGGGGGCGGTCGAAAGCTCCGCTCCTCGCCGCACCCGCATCCAGCTGGAAAAGCGCGAGCTCATCCTCGAGGCGGCGCTCGAAGTCTTCTCGACCAACGGTTTTCGCGGCTCGACCATCGACCAGATCGCTGAAGCCGCCGGCATGTCGAAGCCGAACCTGCTCTATTATTTCCGCCGCAAGGAGGACATCCACAAGACGCTGATGCAGCGGCTTCTCGACACCTGGCTGGCGCCGCTGCGCGAACTCGACGATATCGGCGACCCCTTGACCGAACTGCGCAGCTACATCAGGCGCAAGCTCGAAATGGCGCGCGATTTCCCGCGCGAGAGCCGCCTGTTCGCCAACGAGATCCTGCAGGGCGCGCCGCGCATCATGCCGATGCTGGAAGGCGAGTTGAAGACGTTGGTCGACGAGAAAGCCAACGTCATCAAGGGCTGGATGCGCGCCGGCAAGATTGCCCGCACCGACCCCTGGCACCTGATCTTCTCGATCTGGGCGACGACCCAGCATTATGCCGATTTCGACGTCCAGGTCCGCGCCGTGCTCGGCCCTGACCGCGGCGGCGACGGCCGCTTCGAGGATGCCGCAAGGTTTCTCGAGCAACTGTTCATCGACGGGCTGAAGCCGAAGGGCTGAGGCAGCTCGGCTGTCGCAAACCTCCCCCATTGCTTCGTCATCCTGGGGCGCAGCAAGGAGCGGAGCGACGCAGCGCAGACCCCAGGATGACGAAGCTGGGTTCACGCGCTGCGCCGCTCGGCCGGAAGCGTCTCCAGCAGCTGTTCAAGCTTGGCGATCGAGTTCTGCTCGGCGAGCGGCGTGTAGACGATCAGCTTCATGTCCGAGCCGTCGTCGATCGAAAGGCTCATATGCTCGAACGCCATGGCGCCTGCCGTCGGATGCCTGACATGCTTCACACCCGACAGGTTGCGGGCCACGTCGCGTAGCGGCCACCAGGCGCGAAACTCCGGGCTCGAGCGCGTCATCAGCGCGATCAGCCGCTCGAAATCCGGATCGCCGACGTATCTGGCGCTTTCTGCCCGGAACGACGCCAGCACGGCACGCGCCAGTTCCTCCCAGTCAACGAGCAGGCGCCGATGCTGCGGGCTGGTGAAAACCATATGGACGATGTTGCGGGCATCGCCCTCCAGCACGCCATAGTCGCCGAACACGGCTGCCGCGGCAGAGTTCCAGGCCAGCACATCCCAGCGCCGCCCAAGGACATAGGCCGGCTGCAGGACCAGGCTCTGCAGCATGTGCAGCAAGGGACCGTCGACCTTTTCCGGCGCATCGACGCGTCGCTCCGGCTGCGGGCGGCCGGCAAGAATGAACAGATGCCGTTGCTCAGCCGTGTCCAGGCGCAGCGCCCGGCTGAGCGCCGTCAGCACTTCCACCGACGGCCGAACGTCGCGGCCCTGCTCCAGCCAGGTGTACCAGGTCGTGCCGACGCCGGCGATCATCGCCACTTCCTCGCGCCGCAGCCCGGGCGTGCGCCGGCGCAACCCCGTCGGGATGCCGGTGGCCGAAGGCGTCAGCCTTTCGCGCCGCGAGCGCAGGAAGGCGCCAAGCTCGCGGCGGCGGCTGTCTTCGGCGGAGTGTGTCGGTGAATCCATCGGTGCTATTATAGCAGTATCGATACCAGGATAAAGTTTGAACTGTTTGGCAAGTGGCCGGTGCCCCATCTTTCCGTTCAGAGCGATGACATGGAGGCTCTGAACATGGAACTGAAAGACAAGACAATGCTCATCACAGGATCGACCGACGGCGTCGGCCGCGTCGTCGCGCAAAGCCTCGGCGCCGGCGGCGCTCGTATCCTGGTGCATGGCCGCGACGCGACTAGGGGCAAGGCGACCGTGGCCGAAATCGAAGCCGCCGGCGGCAAGGCCGAGCTGCTGGTCGCCGATCTCTCCTCCCTGGCCGAGGTCCGCCGCCTCGCCGAGGCGGTGCGCGCAAGGACCAAGCGGCTCGATATCCTTATCAACAATGCCGGCGTCGGCACAGCCGGCCCCAACTCCAAACGACAGGTTAGCGCCGACGGCTACGAGTTGCGTTTTGCCGTCAATTATCTCGCCGGCTTCCTGCTCACCACGGAGCTGCTGCCACTGCTCAAGGCCAGCGCGCCGGCGCGCATCATCAACGTCGCCTCGGCCGGCCAGCAGGCGATCGACTTCGACGATGTCATGCTGACCCGCTCCTATGACGGCGTTCGTGCCTACTGCCAGAGCAAGCTGGCGCAGATCATGTTCACCATCGATCTGGCGGAGCAGCTGAACGGCACCGGCGTCACGGTCAACAGCCTGCATCCGGCAAGCTACATGAACACCACGATGGTGCGGCAGGCGGGCGTCACACCCTGGAGTTCGGTCGAAACCGGCGCCGAAGCCATCATCAATCTCGCCACATCGCCGGCGCTCGAAGGGCGAAGCGGCCTCTATTTCGACGGCCAAAGGGAATCCCGCGCCGATGCGCAAGCCTATGACGCGAAGGCGAGGCAACAGTTGCGTGAATTGAGCCTCGGCCTTGTCGGGCTCGCACCCGCCTCCGCAACATCGAAGAAAGAAAATTCATGACCGAGAAAACGCAGCACGCCGTGATCGTCGGTGGCTCCTCCGGCATCGGCCTCGCCACCGCGACAAAGCTGCTCGGCCCGGGGATGAAGGTGACTATCACCGGGCGCAGCAGGGAACGGCTCGACAATGCATGGCAAAGCCTTGGCGGCGCTGTCGGAAAAGCTGCCTTCGATGCCGCGAAGCCGGACGAGGTTCGCCGGTTCTTCAACGATCTCGGCCCTTTCGATCACCTGGTGCTGGCCGCCAGCGGCGGCAAGGGGCTCGGTCCGTTCGAAACACTTGACCTGACCGACATCGGCGGCGGCGTCGACGAGAAGGTCCGGCCACAGCTCTCCTGCCTGCAGGCCGCTTTGCCGACGCTGAACAAGAGCGGCTCGGTGACTTTCATCTCGGCGGTGTCGGCGCAATTGTCAGCGCCGGGTGTCGCCGGCATCGCCGCCGTCAACGGCATGCTGCTGACCGTGGTGCCGATCCTGGCGATGGAGCTGAAGCCGTTACGCGTCAATGTCGTGGCGCCAGGTGTCATCGACACGCCCTGGTGGGACTTTTTACCCGATGAACAGCGCCATGCGGTGTTTGCCGATTATGCCGGCAAGACACCGGTCGGCCGCATCGGCCGCGCCGAGGACGTCGCCAGCGCGATCGCGTTCCTGGTTTCGAACAGCTTCGTCACCGGCCAGGTGCTGACCTGCGACAGCGGCTTGCGGTATGCGGCGTAAGGCGGCTGCCTCCACGAGGCGTGTCAAAGCGACTGCGCGATCAGCGCCAGAAATCCTCCGGTGAGCGCGACGTTGCCGACAAAGCCATTGATGCGGGACGCGCGCTCGGGCCCCTGATGATCCCAGAAATTGTGGAACATCGGCGTAGCAAAAACCAGGAACAGGATCAGGCATGCCGCCGCCGGAGCGGTCCAGATGTCCGCGATCACCAGCGCTCCGGCGATGATCTGCAGGACGATCCCCAGCCACAGCACCGGCCGCGCCTGCGGCACGCCGCGCGTCGTCATCAATTGGCTCACCAACGCCGCATTCTGGATGTTGCGCAGGCCGGCAAAGACAAAGGCGCCGCCAAGCAGCAGGCGGGCGGCGAATAGAATCTCACTATCAAAGTTTGAAAACATGCTGTCGGGTCCTCGGGCAGAAAAGAGGCGGGCGGCCCCAAAGCGCCCCCCCGGGAAAAACGGAAACCCCCCAAAAAAGCGGGGAAGGCGGGAATTGGATTAAAAGGACCCCAAAACCGGTAGAGCTGGTGTT
>NZ_JAMYMO010000077.1:0-10578 GCF_040318575.1 Mesorhizobium sp. M1088
GATAAGGTGTTCCACGGACGGCTCCCTTGTTTGAGATCTCAACGAACTCATTCTGGCACATCCGATGCCGTCGGGCGCCGTCCACCCCATCATGCCGTGACATCCGAGCGACACAACGGTTCAGAATTCTGTTTCGCTGCACACTTCGGCCGATGTTACGGCATGGATCCTCGGGTCAAGCCCGAGGATGACGAAAGCAGGCCCGAGGATGACGAAAGCAGGGTAGTCGCCGCGCCGCGCAAAAAACCTAATTCGCCGACCCTAGCGCCTTGTCCAGCGCTTCCCTCACGTCGGCCGGCCATGTACTCACCGCTGGCCACGCGTCCGGCTCGGGCTTGTCGCCGCGGCGCGCGAAATAGAGCTTCTGGTTGACCGGGTCGACCGCCATGAAGCCGTCATTGCCGCCGCAATCATGCGGCACGCAGCCGCTGGCAAAAAAGGCGCCCGACGCGGTTTTTTCCGTGCCGCCGCCGACCAGCAGGCTGGTCGCCATGTCGGGCATGTCCTTGCCAAGCAGCGTCTCAGCTTGCTTGTAGACGGCCTCGTTGTGGAAGGCGTCGATGATGTTGTCGTATTTCGACGGATCGACGTCCTTCCAGTCGGTGCCCGGCTCCGGCATGTAGGTCAGATTGCCGGACGTCGTCAGTCCGGCCGTCGGCGACCATTGCAGCGCCGGCTTGGAATCACCCGGCAGCAGATAGGGCACGAAATAGACGGCGCTGTCGGAGATCGCGGCCGGCGGCGCGCCGCATTCATCCTGCTCGACCGTGACCGTCTGGATCGTGCCGCCTTCCGGCTTCCAAACGATCACCTTGGCTGGGCCGCATTGATTGCCGCCGTCGCCGACATCGACCAGCGCCACCTTGACGCCGCCGACCTCGACGATCTTGTCGAAGAAGACGTCGTAATTGCGCGCCAGTTCCTTGCCGTCGAAAGCGAGTACCCGTTCCCCGTACTCTTCCTCCTGAGTGATGGTCAGCTGGCCGCCCTCGAACGGGATCGGCGCCTGTTTGTCATTGTCGACTAGGGCCGCATTGCTCAACGCGCCCTGGTCGGCGGCCCCGCCGGATGCATCGTCAGCCGGCACGAGCACCACGTCGGTCTGTGCATGCGCGCCTGCCACCGGCATCAGAATCCACGCCAGCGCGCAGGCCCCGGCAAGAAGCGAACGTGTCATGACTGTTCCCTCCGTTCAGCCGCCACGAACCCGGCCTGTCGCGGCCAGGTCATCGTACCGCTCAGGCCCAGGGGCGCTCAGCAGCGTTCTTCTTCTCGAACGAAGCGATGGCGCCGGCCTTCTCCATGGTCAGACCGATATCGTCGAGCCCGTTGAGCAGGCAGTGGCGCTTGAATTCGTCGAGGTCGAACTTGACCACGCCGCCGTCCGGCCCGCGAATTTCCTTGGCTTCGAGATCAACCGACAGCGTCGCGTTGGAACCGCGCGAGGCATCGTCCATCAGCTTCTCCAGGTCTTCCGGGCTGACGGTGATCGGCAGGATGCCGTTCTTGAAGCAGTTGTTGTAGAAAATGTCGGCGAACGAAGTCGAGATGACGCAGCGGATGCCGAAATCGAGCAGCGCCCACGGCGCATGTTCCCGGCTCGAACCGCAGCCGAAATTGTCGCCGGCGACCAGGATCTGCGCCTTGCGGTAGGCCGGCTTGTTGAGCACGAAGTCCGAGTTTTCCGAGCCGTCGTCCTTGTAACGCATTTCGGCGAACAGGCCGGTGCCGAGTCCGGTGCGCTTGATCGTCTTGAGATAATCCTTGGGGATGATCATGTCGGTGTCGACATTGACAATCGGCATCGGCGCGGCGACACCGGTGAGCTTGGTGAATTTTTCCATGGTTCTTGCCCGTCTTCTTCTCGTTGCGGGGAATTGCTGGCGCCCGGTTTACACAATGCCGCGGGCAAATAAAAGGCGGCTGTTTTTGGACTTCCGTCGTCGATCGAAACACAAAATCGGTACAAAACGGCTTCAAAACCACCAGCCCATGGTGCACTTTTGTCGACATGACAACGCGATCCACGATCCTTTACGCCAGCGAACCGGGCCTCGGCATCGCCGAGTTCCGCCGCGTTCTGGTGGAATCCGGCCTCGGCGAGACACGGCCCGTCGATGATCATGCCCGTTTGAAGGCGATGCTCACGAGTGCCGACCTGGTGCTCACCGCGCGCATCGATGCACCGGGCAAGCCGCTGGTTGGTGTCGCTCGCGGCATCACCGACTTTTCCTGGGTCTGCTATATCTCCGAGCTCGCTGTTTCTGCATCGGCGCAAGGGCTGGGCATCGGCAAGGGCCTGATGGATGAGGCACGCCGGCAACTCGGACCTTCCGTTGCCATCAGCCTGATCTCCATACCCGACGCCGTCGGCTTCTATGAGCGTATCGGCATGGAGCGCATGCCCAACGCATTCTGGTTCGGCCGCAAGCGCTGAAATCCACTCCCAGCGACCTCAACCCGCGCATTCTTGGCTACGGTTCTGCCTCTTGACATGCAACCAAATGGTTGCATATTAGAGTCATGAGCATGGATGCCGTCTTTCGCGCCTTGGCCGACCCGACACGCCGGCGATTGCTGGACAGCCTTCATGCCAGGAACGGGCAGACGCTGAACGCGCTGTGCGGTGAGATGGACATGACGCGCCAGGCGGTGACCAAGCATCTGGCGATCCTGGAAGAAGCGAACCTCGTCGCCACCATCCGCAAGGGACGCGAGAAGCAACATTATCTGAATCCCGTTCCCATCAACGAGATCGCCGAACGCTGGATCGGCAAATTCGAGCGGGGGCGACTGGGCGCCCTCGGCGATTTGAAGAAACGCCTCGAAAGGGAAGACTGATGAGCAACATTTTCGTTTATGTCACCTACATCCGCACTTCGCCCGAAAAACTCTGGCAAGCACTGACCGAGCCGGAGTTCCAGCGGCAATATTTCCTCGGCGCTCAGATGCTAAGCGACTGGAAACAAGGTTCGGCGTGGAAGATTGTTTACACCGACGGCCGCGTCACCGACAGCGGCGAGGTCCTCGAGATCGATCCACCCAAGCGCATCGTGCTCAAATGGCGCAACGAGTTCATGCCCGAGGTCAAGGCGGACGGCTACACACGCTGCACCTTCGCCATCGAGCAAGAGGGCGAGATGATGAAGCTCGCCATCACACACGAAGCCGATGGACCGCACAAGCTGCTTGGCCATGTGGCGAACGGCTGGCCGCTCATCCTGTCCAGCCTGAAGAGCCTGCTCGAAACCGGCAAAGGCCTGTCGCGCCCGGCGTCGAAGGCTTGAGGTTGTTTCGATAGCGAAACGTTTCTGGAGGACAGGTGATGCACGGTTCCGCGGTGCACAGCATGACCAATGGCGAGACCGTCATGGCGAGCGCCGATGTTCGCGCGCCTCCCGAGCGGATCTTTGACGCCCTCGTTACACGCGAGGTCGAGCGCTGGTGGGGGTCCGCCAGGACCTACAGGATGACCGGATGGGCGGCCGACCTCCGCGTCGGCGGCCGCTGGAGCGTCACCGTCGAGACGGCGGCCGGCAGACACCTGCCCGCCAGCGGCGAATTCCTGGAGATCGAAGAGCCGCGCCGGATCGTGCAGACGCGGAGATACGACTGGGACCATCCGACGCTTGGCCGCCGCGAAACCAAAGTCGCCTGGCTGCTGGAGCCGATCGCCGGCGGCACACGCGTCACCATCTGCCATGGCGGCTTCGCCGGCATCGCTGCTGCCGCAACGAAGCATGCCGAAGGCTGGGCCCGGGTGCTGGGCTGGCTTCAGGCGTATCTTGGTACGGGCGGCTTGGCGGCGGCTTAATCCACCAAGCAACGGTAGCATCCCTTCGCGCCAGCGTTAAATTACATTCAATTCCCGAAACGGCCGCCCGTCGGCAATCCGGCTGTACCCGAACGCCGAGCAATCCACCGTGCGATAGCCGCCATGTACTATCAGTTCGGCCAGCGCCTTGCCGACCGCCGGAGCCTGCTGCAAGCCGTGACCGGAAAACCCGTTGGCGAAGAGGAAATTGCCGACCTCCGGGTGCGGGCCGATCACCGCGTTCTGGTCGAGCGTATTGTAGTCGTAATGGCCGACCCAGGCGCGCGTCGGCTTGATCGCCTCGAAGGCCGGAATGCGGGTCGCCAGCACCGGCCAGATCACCTCTTCGAACAGCGGCCAGTCGGGGTCGAAGTCGGCGGGGTCGGCCGGTCCTTCGCCCTCTTCCGGCTCGGCGCCGCCGGTGATGTGGACCGAGCCCTCCGGCCGGACATAGATGCCGCTCGGGTCGACCAGCAGCGGCATGTCGTCATATTTTTCGCGCGCCTCGAAGACGAAGACATTGCGCTTGCGCGGCTCCACGGGCAGCGCCAGCCCGGCCATTGCTGCCACCTTGCCGGCATTCGGCCCGGCGGCGTTAACGACGGTGCCGGCCTCGAGCCGCTCGCCATTGTCGAGGGTCACACCGGCGACGCGCTTCCCCTGCCGCTCGATACCGGTCACCGACGCTGTGATGAAATCAATGTTCTTGCTTCGCAGTGCCTTGCGGAACAGCATCAGCATCGCATGCGCGTCGAACCAGCCTTCGCCGCTGCGGCCATAGGCGCCGGCGGAAATGCCCTCGACCGACAGCCACGGAAAGCGGCGGACGACCGCCTCGGCATCCTCGAGCACGATGTCGGCGCCCTCGGCCATCTGCGCCTCGTGGTTGGCCCGCAGGATCGGCAGCCCGTTCTCGCCGGCAAGGATGAGGTAGCCGCCTTCGCGAAAGCCGATATCGGCGTCCGCGCCAAACTCTTCCCTGAGCCGCCGGAACAGTTTCAGCGTGAATTGCGACAGCCGGATGTTTTCCGGGATCGAGAACTGCTGGCGGATTGAGGCGCAGGACAGCGTGGTCGCGGCGCGGGAAAATTGCGGGTCGCGCTCGACAAGCGCGATCGAGCCCGAAAACCCTTCCTTGCGCAGGTAATAGGCAACCGACGAGCCGACGATGGCTCCGCCGATGATGACGATGTCGTAATGCACCTTTTCGCCCTTCCGGTCTGAATCGCCGAGTCACGCCGCCGGCAGGATGATCTCGAAGCGCGTGCCGCTCGCCGAGTCAACCAGCCGGATCGTGCCATCATGCGCTTTCAGGAGGGCCAGCACGATGCCGAGGCCCATGCCGGTGCCGCCGGAATCGCGGCGCGTGGTGAAGAACGGCTCGAAGATGCGGCCTCGGTTGCTGGGCGAAATGCCGGCGCCGTCGTCGTCCACCACAATGGTGGCCTTGCCGTCCGCGCTTGCGGCCGTGATCGAAACCAACGTTGCGCCGTGCCGCGCCGAATTGTCGATGAGATTGGCCAGCACGATCGCCGCGTTTTCGGCCGATATGCGCAGACCGATCTGGGCGCCCGCCTCGAGGCGCAGCGCCAGCCTGTGGTCGGCCGGCAGCAGCGCCAGTGCAGCAGTGAGCGACGTGTTTTCGCCGCTCGGTTCGAGATTTTCGGCGCGCGCCAGGTCGAGCAGGCGGCGCACCAGAAGGTTGAGCCGGCCGGCATCGGTGACGATATTGTCCGAAAAACGCCGCCGCTCGGCCTCGTCCATCGCGCTGCCCGAATCGCGCAGCAGTTCGGCGGCCCCCTGGATCGCCGTCAGCGGCGATTTGAGCTCGTGCGAGACGTGGGTGGCAAAGGTCTGGATGCCGTCGGAGCGTGCGTGCAGCTTTTCGGCCATGTCGAGGAAAGCAGCAGAGAGTTCACCCATTTCGCGCGTGCCGTGGTGATCGAGCGGCCTGATCGCCGCGCGGTCGCCGGCGGCGATGCGTTTCGTGCGTTCCATCAGCGCATAGATCGGACGGCTGACGGCGCGCAGGAAGACCAGCCCGATCAGCAACGCGCCGCCGAGGATGGCGATTGCCGCCAGCGCCACCTTGCCGCGCTCGCCATAGAGATGCTTGACGATGTTGTTCGGCGTCCGCGACAGATAGACGACGCCGGCGACCTTGCCGGAGACCGCAACCGGCATGGCGACAAAGACGCGAACCTTGGTGCCGCGGCTGACCGAATAGAGCGGCGGCGACGGCTGGTCGGGAACCCGCAGCCTGAGCGCGCTGGCGTAGCGGCCGGCAAGCGCTGCGCGAACCTCGTCGACAGCGGCGAGCGACAGGCCGGCCTCCTCACGGCCGGCGATGACCACGCCTCTGGGATCGAGCAGCCGGAAGCCGGCGAGCGTGGTCTTCTGCGTCTCGGCAAGAATGCCCGACAGGCGTGCGCCGATTGAAGCGAAGGCGGGATCGGCGCTGGCCGCGGTGGCCGCGGGCCGGGTCGGCAGGATCCCGTCGGACGCAAGATCGAGGCCCGGTTCGATCGGCTGGTAGGGAGAGGCCCGATCGCTGGTGTTGGGTGAAGGCACGGGTGCGCCTAGCTTTTCCGGGGCAATGCCGGCCTCGCGAACCTCTTGCGCATAGATCGCGCCAAGGGCGGCGCCTTGGGCGATCAGCTCGGCCTCGGTTTGCCGGATCAGCTGATTCTCGTAGAGCCGGAAGAAAAACAGGCCGGCCAGCGGCAGTGCCATCACCATGATCAGGATGGCGATGACGACCGTGGCGAGGCGAGGCCGCCATTTGCTGCCAATCAGTTCTTGGGCGCTCACGCGCCGCATCCGCCCAGCCGAAAACCGACGCCGTGCACGGTCTCGATCGCATCGACGCAGCCGACGGCCGCCAGCTTGGCGCGGATATTGCGGATGTGGCTGTCGACGGTGCGGTCTGCGACATGGATATTGGCCGCATAGGCGTTGGCCATCACCATGTCGCGGCCAAGCACATGCGCCGGCCGCGCCAAAAAGCCTTTCAGGATCGCGAATTCGATCGACGTCAGCGCCAGCGGCTTGCCGTCGAAGCTGGCTGTATGGCTTGCCGGAACCAGCAACAGTCTGCCATGCGAGAATTGCCGGTCGTCGGC
Organism: Mesorhizobium sp. M1088; assembly: GCF_040318575.1. Lineage (NCBI taxonomy): Bacteria > Pseudomonadati > Pseudomonadota > Alphaproteobacteria > Hyphomicrobiales > Phyllobacteriaceae > Mesorhizobium > Mesorhizobium sp. M1088. Next base: position 6,937 of record NZ_JAMYMO010000077.1, read on the forward strand.
TGGTTCCGGCGTGGGCCGAGCGCGACGCAGAATGACGTTGACGCGGGCGACCAGCTCGCGCGGGCTGAACGGCTTGGTGACATAATCATCGCCGCCCATCTCCAGCCCGAGCACGCGGTCGATCTCTTCATCCCGCGCGGACAGGAACAGCACCGGCAGGTCGGATGTGTGGCGCAGCCGCCGGCACACTTCCAGCCCGTCCATTTCCGGCATGCCGATGTCGAGCACGACGAGATCGGGCGCATGGCGCTCTATCGCCTGCAAGGCAGCCGCGCCGTCCTGCACCGCCAGCGTTTTCATGCCGGCCTTTTCCAGCGCGAAGCAGATGATTTCGCGAATGTGCGGGTCGTCGTCGGCGACCAGTATGTGGTGCGGCATCAAATCAGCGGCCCGGCATGAAGGGTTCGGACATCGGAGGAACCACGAACGGGCCACGCCTGTCGAGGGCGCGGTTGAGCCGCCAGTCACGAAAGCTCCAGCCCCGCCAGTTCTCCTGGCCGGCGCGGAAGCGTGCTTCGTCCTGTGCATACCAGCCGGCGAGTTCGCGGATGGAGGCATCCTCCGCGGAAACCGTCCTGCTCTGGTGCTGGACGAAGCGATCGAGCGCCGGCAAGGCGCCGGGCCCGAGCGAGCGCAAGTACCAGACGTCGAGCTGGGTGCCTTGGCCGGTCATTTCGAAGCAATGGTCGACATTGTAGTTGGCGATCAGCGCGGCAAAGTTGATGAACGAGCAAGCATAGAGCGTCGCCGATAGCGTCAGAAGATTGGCGGCAAGCAGCCATTCGTTGGACTTTTCGCGCGCGATGCGGGCCATGATCAGGACAAGGCCCGCCGCCACCAGCCCCATCCAGACGAACGCAGCGACACGCCAATAGGTCAGCGCATAGATACCGATATAGAGATCGAGCCGCAGGATCGACGAGATCACCAGGAGGATGTTCTGCGCCACCCAGGCATAAACCAGCCGGCGGATGAGCGGATCGCCGGAGGTCGCGCTTCCCGGCCGCAGCGCCGCCAGCACGAAGCCGGCGGCCAGCAGCGCCGTGACGATCAGCGGATAGGCGCCGCGATGCGCGTAGGCGGCATAGGTCAGCCCGTCGGGAAGCGCGATGCCGCCCCACAGATAGGTGGCGTCGAGTGCGCTCTGCACCGCGAACAGGATGTTGAAGACGACGAGCGCGCGGAGGACAGCGGCCTTGCCGAAGACGATATCTTCGATCGTGGGACTTATGGCTGGCCTCGTCGGTGTGCTGGCAGGCGTTCCCAACCGGGGAATATGCCGGAGAAGCCGCGGCAGGCGCGGCCGCAGAAAGGCCCATACGCCGGCGAGCGCGAACAGCCAGAAGGCAAGACGCGGCAACTGCATGAGGTTGAGCAGGGCGAAGAGATCAATCAGCGAAAACCAGTATTCGATGACCGGATTGGCGGCGCCGAACAGCGCGAGGAACACTGCGCCGAGGCCCAGCGGCATGACCCAGACGGCGATCGCCGCAAGGCGCACGCGCCGCCGGCCAAGCCGCCGCGCCGCCGTGCGCCAGCGGAAGAAATCAAGAACGAGCCGAAATGGCGTTGCAACCAGGAACAGCGAGAGTTGGCCGGCAATACGGGCAAGGCCGCGCCGCAACCGTCCGGCCAGTGAAAGCGCGAAGATGGCCAGCCCCGCCAGCGCGATCGAGACGGACAGTGCGCTGACATTTTCCACAAGCGGCAGCAGCGCCATGAGCAGCGCAACCGGCTTGAACCAGAATTTGCCATCGTTGAAGGAGCCGAGAGGATGGAGAGCCATGCTCGCCGCGGCAATCGCAACGCCGAACAGGAAAAGCGTGATGCCCGCCGGTTGGCCATAGAAGAAAAAATCGGCCAGCGCGACGAGCAGGACGGCAACGCCGAAGCGGTTGCAATAGCTCGGCGCCGCCGGGAGGAATACTATCATGATCGGGCTTTCTCGGCGGCTTTGATGCGGCCGGTGGGCGGGGATTTCCGGACGAAAGGGAGGAGGTTTACCGAAGTCCGGGGCGGATCGACGAGCCACCAGCTTTCGCGGCGAAGCCGGTACGGCAGGGACCAACGGGAGTTCGTTTGCTCTTGCATGCCGCCCTTGTCGCATCCGGTCGGGTGGCAAGCGGGGCGGAGACGAGGAGATTTTCCGAAATTGCGTGCAGTTTTTATGCACGGCTTGCCTCGGCCGGCTGCAGACGGCATAGATCGGAGATGACCACCGAAAGCTACCGCCCGCGCCGCTCGGTGCTTTACGTCCCGGCTTCGAACGACAAGGCGCTGGCCAAGATCCAATCGCTGGCCTGCGATACCGTCGTCATCGATCTCGAGGACGCCGTCGCCCCGGCCGACAAGTCTTCCGCGCGCGAAAAACTGGCGGCGATTTTCGCCGGCCGTTCCAACCGGCGCTGCGAGATGGTGGTGCGCATCAATGCGCTGTCGAGCGAATGGGGCGGCGCCGACCTGCTGGCCGCGGCAAAATGCACGCCCGACGCCATCCTGCTGCCCAAGGTCGACACGCCGCGCGACATTCTCGAGGCCGGCGACGTGCTCGACGACAATTTTATCGCCGACGAAGTCAAGCTATGGGCGATGATCGAGACGCCCAAGGCGCTGCTCAACATTGGGCCGATTGCCGAGCTCGGCCGCGATCCGGCCTCTCGACTGGCTTGTTTCGCTGCCGGAACGAATGACCTGGTCAAGGACACCGGAATTCTCGCCACGCCCGACCGGCGCTATCTCGTTCCATGGCTGATGCAAATGGTGCTCGCGGCGCGTGCCGGCGGCCTCGACCTGCTCGATGGCGTCTTCAATGATTTTCGCGATATGGACGGGTTTGCGCGCGAGTGCACGGAAGCGGCCGCCATGGGTTTTGACGGCAAGTCGCTGATCCATCCGGCTCAGATCGAAGCCGCGAACCGCGCCTTTGCACCGTCGCCCGAAGCAATGGCCGAGGCGCGCGCGGTCAAGGATGCCTTCGCGCTCGCCGAAAATACCGGTAGGGCGGTAGTTGCGCTGAACGGCAAGATGGTCGAGCGACTGCATCTGGCGCAGGCCGAAAAACTGCTGGCGAAGGCCGCCGCTGTTCGCGCATGACTAACGTAACTGACGACAGGATTGAAGAATGAAACTCTACCGTTTTCTGTCCGGTCCGGACGATTCCAGCTTCTGCCACAAGGTGACGGCGGCGTTGAACAAGGGCTGGCACCTGTTCGGCTCGCCGACCTATGCCTATGACCAGGAAGCCAAGACCATGCGCTGCGGCCAGGCCGTGGTGAAGGACATCGAGGGCCAGGAATACGGCCCCGACACCAAGCTCAGCGATTGGTAGGGAGGTTCGCTGAAGCGCTCGTCCTTCGTCATCCTAGGGCGTAGCAGTCGCGAAGCGACGTCGCGGAGTACCCTAGGATCCATGCCGTTACCTCTGCCGAAGGGCACGGCGGATCAGGATTAGTGTGATCTACCACCGATCGGGATAGCCCCGTTACCCAGAACGGGATGATGAGCGTTCGGTTCTGCACCGCCGGCGCACTGCATCACTATCACGGCATGATGGGGTGGACGGCGCCCGACGGCATCGGATGTGCCAGAATGAGTTCGTTGAGATCTCAAACAAGGGAGCCGTCCGTGGAACACCTTATCCGT
>NZ_JAMYMO010000078.1:0-9787 GCF_040318575.1 Mesorhizobium sp. M1088
GGACCAGCGCCACCGCCTCCGGCACCTGGCGCACCTGCGCCTCGAACAGCTCGTGGATGCACCGCTCCGACGGATAGGCCGCCGCCGTCCGGTTCAACTCCTCGAGCAGATAGGTCCGTTCATCGGATGGCAGCAGCTCAACCCGGCCAACCGGCTGCCCTGCATCGGCCGTCACACCATATAACAAAGTTTGCAAATGCTGTGTCATACGGCCGATTTGCTTCGGCGCTAGTCGACTTGCATCAAAGTGCCATCGAAAGCTCCCATCCTGAACGCAGACCTCAAACGTCAGCAAATCGCCGCATAGGCCTGCCCCAGCACTTTGGCTCGACGTCAAATCGCCAGCGACAGAACAGCTGTCTGTCGTGATTGTGAGGCAAATCGGCCAGGGCTGGTGCGACCGTAGCGGCTCCACACCTCGCACTGTGGGCCAGCGCGCGATAAGATCCCGCGCAAAGCTACCGTGCTCCCTCAGCTGAGCGCATTCGGCTGCCACCGTTTTGCGTATTTCTTCAAAATCATGTGCAAGATCAATGGTAACTTCCATCGGCGCGACAGAGGCGATAAGCACCTCCCTCGCTTTAGAGCCAGCTTGCGAGCTATCCGATGCCGGCGTCCATCCCAGTTGAAGCTCAGTTTCTCCCGTGATGCGGGCGAGATAGATCAGCCAAGCCGCTACCAAGCAATCCGTGCGATCATGTGGCGACAGCTTAGCCAAAGCACTTGCAATGAACCACGAACTCGATTGCCATCTGGGCGGCGCCTCAGCCGCGGACGACGACAGGAAAGGAAGCTGCAATATTTTAAACTGCTCTAGCCGCTGTCGCCAAAAATCCTCCCGAGGCGCCAGCAATTCATGGGTGGCAGTTATGCTCTGCGCCTGTTCATCGCTCAAAATTGGCAGGCGATCACCTTCATTCAGATTGGAATGCCTGGCGAGGTCTCGCGCGTCCAGCGCCTGACCATCGGAGCTGCCAAAGCAAACCTCAACATCCTGCGTACCCGTCGCCACCCGCCAGTGGCTGGAGTAGATTTCAAGCAGGCAACCCGCCGGAAGGCCCGAGCGTCGAGGCAGCACCTCCAAGCGTCTGACTGTGACAACCCCATCGCCTACGAGAGCCTTAGGCAGACACAATGGATTGGGATGATATGGCCCAAAGTCTAGGGCACGCGTCATCGCTGACAGATATTGCGCGGATCGATCCCATCGCAGACAGCCTGCCGCATCTGGGCGTCGACGTCTCGGAAAATAGCTTCTGTTCACCAGCGCCTGCGGATAAGCAATAAGCTTCCCGCTCTTGAGGCCAGTTAAAAGCTCGCGGAAACCCTCGACAGCGGCCTCATAACACTTGAGGTTCAGGGTCAGTGCCGTATCGGCAGGCGCAATCAGCACTTGGCGCTGGACCACGACGTCACCCGTATCAACACCATCATCGATACGATGCCACGTGATGGCATATTCGGTCTCTTGCGCCAGCAGCGCCCAGGACGTCGCGTGCGTTCCCGCATATCGTGGCAATGGACCGTCGTGGTAGTTGAAAGCACCTTGACGCACTCGCCCAAACACGTCCGGTGGCAGTATGAACGGATTGGCAACGGAGAAAATCCAATCCACCGGTTCGGTCTTCAAAAGAGAGCAGAGCTCTTCAACACTCGCCATGCGGGGGATGTTGGCGCGAGCCGCCCACTCTGCGAATATGGCATCGCCACACAGGGCCGCACCAATGACGTGGCCCATCTCAATTGCCAGCTGAGCGCAGCTGATAGCAAGCGTACCACTGCCAACAAAGACGCTGGAGGAGATTGATTGGGCTGCAGGTTGTCTATCCCGACCGCCTGGTTCGCAAGCGCCTCCGCGCACTGGAGAAGACCGATATGCCATCTTCACCCCTCCAGCAGTCCACCCAGTAGGCCCGGGCAGTGCCCGCCCCAGGCGCCGCGGCACGTAGCGGCCCAAACTAATCACACTGGTTCGGATTTGCTCGGGGGTAACCGCGCCCACAGTCGCTTGTGTAATATGGCGTTCATTGACGGTAACGAAACTCTTGCGCGGAGCCACATCTTCCCAAAGTGCCCGGCAAGCCCCTACGGCTCCAAATATCGTCTCCGGCAGCATCGCAGCTGCCACCTGAACCTCGTCTGAGTTTCCAGTGAGCCTGATCATCGGACGACTTCTCCTCAGTCTATGCGCCTTGTAGAGGACTACGCATGTACCGTGCCAAAGGAGAAATCGTTCTCAACCAATATGATAGCCTAACACTGCTATGTTGCTTATCCGACATCGTCGGACATAGGACGATTGAGCACTGTCAATCGACCGTTCAATTGCGGATCGCTCTCAAGCATCTGCCGCATCATCGACAGGTTCATCTGTCAAAAAAACCGAGGAATCGACCTTCTGCCTCATGCCGAATGTAATCGATAGGGTCGCCGTCGAGGCTGACTTCCTTGGTGAATATCTTCCTGAGCTTCCCGTGCGTGACTGCCTGGAAATACCCGACCGTCATCAGCACCATCGCCTCAAGCTCAGAAAACGCCATCAATTTCCCATCTGCCGGAGAACCCGCAGTCGGCCATCAAGCCAACTACGCCAAAGTAGTGCGGCAGCGGCAAGTGCTGAGCCGAGTTGAGCTTACATCCGCTCTGGCAGTGAATATGCTAAGCCGATTACGTTATCGGAAGTATGTAACTCCAATGAAAAGGTGCAATTTGACCTCGGCACATGTCCAAGTCGGGCGCGAATATCGATTTCAACATCCTGGAATTCAAGAAAAGCCATATATAGTGGAAAATAGGCTTTATACACGGCCTCCTTCAAAACAAACAGGTCTCGCCGCTGGAGCAGCCGTAAGCCGTACATCCGTTGCTCGCGCGGGGTAGCAATCAATTCGATTAAGTCCTCCGGCAGAGGTTCATTAGGTTCTATGTCGATACCAAGCGCCGCAACCCTTCTATTCTCTGCAATAGCAGCTGCTGCTACTGTACCGTGATGAGCCAAAGATCCAACTATGCCGGCTGGCCATGTCGGAACACCAGAATGTGTCTTTGGAATAGGCGTCGGTGGAAATCCCAGTTCGCCAAGAAGTGTCCGAGCAATTATTCTAGCGGCACCGCTTTGGCGACGGACTTTGGCAACAGCGTGTCCTAGTGCGGTAACTTCGGAAGAAAACAAGGCGTCCTCGTCGGCGCGTTCTATCGGACGAATGCCGATGAGGATGTTCTCTTGATCAGACGGGATAATCTCCACCTATTGGCTCCTTTGGGCTTTGGAAATATGAGATAGAAATCAACGGCGGGCTCCGCTTCAGGGCTCGCGCACCGATCAAATTGTGGCATTGATCTTAGGCCGCATTCCTCTCTACAGATCGTTTAATTGCACCTCAATAAAATCGGGGCATTCAGTGCGCAATACCGCTCACCGTCTCCGGCAACGGCAGTCAACGGTCGCTATCCAGCGGACGGGTCGGGCGGCGACGTCGCTCATTCGACGCTCTCTACCATCGTTGGCGAAAGATCACCGAATAGGCCTTCCAGAATCTCGCCCAATGTGTTGCGGGCAACGAAAGCGGAGCCGGGAACGTCAAAGTGATTTTTTCGGCTCGGCGGCAGCACACCCGTTTTGTCGGGAGTGACTTCCTGTAATTCGGATCATGCGTGCTCGAGTCCAATGGCTCTCCCGGTGCACCGCCTAGCCAGTAGTACGGTCCCATCTCCAGCAGCGGACCTAACCCAACTAGCGCAACCGCTTGGTTCCTCCACGAGCGCTCTGGATAAGGAGACCGCAGTGGCCGCTTTTGAGTGCCCGTCTTTGATTGGAAGTGGCGGTCGATCATGCCTTCCAGGCATGACGAGATCATACCCAGGGGCATCAAATTCCACGCGCGGCGCCGCCACAGGGTAAATGCCATTTCGCCACAGGTCGCGGAGTGCGTCCCCCGACGAACACATGCTCTACGATCCTCTCGCGAAGGGTAGAGTAAAGGTAGTTAGCCGCCTTGATGCACAGCGATGAGCCTCGGCGTCCTGAAGCGGCGATGTGGTCGCCGTTGCAGTGCTTATTGGCACGCTTCGCCGGGCTCCGGGGTTGATCCGTCGATATGGAGGCGGGGGTTTGGGGGTTAAGGTGGGCGGGTTCGGTTCGGGGCATATGCGCCTCGGGTATGTCACGAGCCGCTTCGCTACCGCCGAGCTACACCACCTGTGGGGACGCGACCACCCATTCCATAGCTAAGACTTGGGCAACTCGCTCCCGCGATTACCCCATGTATTCGGCTTGAGCCTCATCTTTTAGCGGTAATGCCATGAAGGTGCTGCGCTTTAGGCCGATGATCAGACGTGGTCTGCATGGAAGCAGCCACAAGCTATCAGAAGGAGGAAGCGCAACATGAAACATTATGCCGGATTAGATGTCTCAGTGAGAGAAACCGCAGTATGCATCGTTGACGAAACTGGCACGGCGTGCCGCGAAATGAAGGTGCCGAGCCATCCGGAGGATCTTGCGCGGGTGCTCACGGATCCCGCCTGGAACTTTGAGCGGATCGGGCTTGAGGCCGGGCCCTTGTCGCAATGGCTGTTCAGCGGCCTGGCCGAAGCAGGGCTGCCGGTCATCTGCATCGAGACCCGGCACACCAAGGCATTCCTGAAGGCCCAGCCGAACAAGTTTGATCGCATTGACGCCCGCGGCATCGCGCAGATGATGCGGGTCAATCTGTACCGCCCGGTGCATGTGAAGATCCTGACGAGCCAGAAGCGCCGGACGTTGCTGACGGCGCGCAAGCTCTTACAGGAAAAGGCCATTGCCGTCGAGAACGACATCCGCGGCTTGCTGCGCAATTTCGGGCTCAAGGTCGGCAAAGTCGGCCCAGCCGGCTTCGCGGAGCGCATCCGCGAGCTCACCGACGGCATGCCCGATATGGCCGAGATCATCGAACCGCTGCTCGAGGTACGCGCCAAGCTGCGCCAGAATTTTGCCGCCCTGCACCGCAAGGTTTTGACGATCGTCCGGGGTGACGAGAATTGCCGCCGGCTGATGTCGATTCCCGGTGTCGGCCCGGTCGTGGCGCTGGCCTACACCGCCACGATCGACATGCCGGGCCGCTTCCGCAACTCCAAGGTGGTCGGGGCGATTTTGGGCTTGACGCCGGTGCTCAACGAGTCGGGCGAAAGCCGCCGCATCGGTCGGATCTCGCTGTGCGGCGATCGCATGATGCGAACGCTGCTCTACGAGGCCGCGCAGACCCTGCTGACGCGGGTGACGAAATGGTCCTGGCTGAAGGCCTGGGCGATGAACGTCGCCAAGCGGCGCGGCCAACAGAAGGCCGTAATCGCGCTCGCCCGTCGGTTGGCGGTGATCATGCACCGGATCTGGCGCGACGGCACGCAGTTCCGCTGGACCAGGACGGAAATCGTGCCAGTCGCCGGCTAACCTCGTCCCGACCAGCGTCAGCATGCCGCCGTGCTCGTGCCCGTCAAGGGCCAAGTCGCTGCGCGATGGGTCCCTTCGGTCCCCACCCTTGACGATCACTGCGCGCGGCGGGAAGCGCCGAAGCAAAGGTCGGGACGAGGACGAAGGAGATGGTCGCCCCATCGGCCGAACAAGGAGATAGAGAGAACCGAGGATCAAATGTGATAATCATCGCCCCCGATAGAAGGTGACACAGTTCCACCTGCCGGTGGAAAGCCGTCCTTCGCGGGACGAGGATGAGGTGAGTGCGTAGTTCCGGAAGTACCGATCGCACTGGAGCATCAGGACGCGGTAACAGATTGTTCCACCCCATTCTTCTGAATCCCCATGGAGGGCAGGGCCAGAGCGCCGATCCCGAAGAGAAGCAAGGCCCCGCGAATGACGTGCAATGCCGGTGAGGCGGAAAGCTCGAAAAGCGCTTGACCTCAACACGCCGAATAGAGAAGCCGGAACTGATTGGCCGTCGCTCTTGTGCAGGGTGTGCGGTCGGCGGCGAGATGCGTCTTCCAGGACTTGATGTGGTTCTCGGCCGCGCCGCCAGTAGAGATCATCGTAAAGCGCCTTGGCTTTTCCGCCGGCAAGATTGGTGACGATGAAGCGGCTGTCGGCACCTTGGGCGCCGACCTCGACGCGGGCGATGAGTGCTCGACGCGGCTCCAACTGGCGGCGCCGTCCAAGAATTCCTTGATACTCCACCGGGCCGGATCCCCCGGTCTCCTGAACCCTCGTACCTTGCATATTGGGTGACGGGCCGCCTGCAGGCCGAGTTGTCATAGGGACCAGTCGCTTGCGTCCGTTCGAGCGCAGCTTGCTGGCGCGATGGATAGACCTCAAATAGGTCAAGCGGACTGTGCCTAGAATGCTGGCAGGGCTTGCACAACCATCAGGTCGGCCAACCGGTGCCCCCATCCCCTTTTCCCCGAATCTCCGACTCTTTCGCTGGCGGCGTGTAGATTTAGACGCGCAGCCGGTCTTGTCGCTCAGATCCTCCGTCAACTCATGGGTATCGGACGATCGAAGCCGGGTACGTGAAGCGTCTTGGAGCAAAGATGTTGCGTCCAACCAAGTTCGCTGTGAGCTTCACTGCTTGAGTTTGCAGCGTGTCCTGCGAGCTCGCACACGAGATCGATCAGGCGCTTACGGTTGCAGTCATTGTCGGATCTTCGACGATGTCGGACATGCGACACAGCGCTATCAGAGGGACGCATTGTTCTGAAACGATTTTCCTAGTTGGCACGACACATGCAGCCCTATTCGCAAACGCACTGCCGCGCCGCACCGACTGAGAAGAACTCATCCCATGATCCCGCTTTTCGAACACGCGGTCGCCGCCGCGAACACTGAGCGTTCCCAAGCCGACGGAAGCCTTTGCGCTTTCATTCCTAGGGTTGTCCGGACATGACCGCATTCGATTTCCGTCCAACTCTGAATGCTCCCGACGATGATCCCTATCTTTGGCTTGAAGATACAGAAGGCGAACCGGCACTTGACTGGACCGCCAGCCAGTCGGCCAGGACACTGGGCCACTTCGGTGGAACGCAGTTCGAGCGCGACAGCGCGGCCCTGACAGCGATTTTCGACCGTCCCGACAAGATTCCTCTGATCACGCGCCGCGGTCAGTACCTCTACAATTTCTGGCAAGATGCCCGTAACCCGCGCGGACCGTGGCGCCGGACCACCCTTGCCGCCTACATGACGGCGGATCCCCAATGGGAGGTACTGCTCGATCTGGACGCCCTCGCCGTTAGCGACGGAGAGGACTGGATCTGGGGCGCGCGTCGATCGAGCCCGAGAGACGGGAAAGAGCCGTTCTGCGCCTGTCGCGCGGCGGCAGCGACGCGGTCGTGCATCGCGAATTCGATATAGGATCCCTGAGACCTATGCCACCGACGCGCTGATCGGCATCTCGCTTTCCTCCTTCCTCGCCGGCGAGCGCAGTTTTGCCGCCCTCTTTGAACCAGGCGACCGGCGCTCCCTGCAGTCATTCCGGCGGGCACGGTGTCCAGGGCTCGCCTCGTCCATTCCCGGCTGCCGGGGGTGAACATCTCGAAACGCGGAACGAGGTTGACCAGGTAGGAGATGACAAGCTTCCCGTCATTCCAGAAGCTTTGTCGCCGACGGTTTCAATCTCCCGGAAGCCAAGGGCGGCATTGAATGGCTCGACCCGGACACGCTTCTGCTTTCCAGTGCGCTTGGTGACGGCATGGCCACCCGCTCCGGCTACCCGCGCACCGTTCGGTTGTGGAAGCGTGGCGCGGATCCGCTCACCTCAGCGGTAATCTTCGAGGCCGATTCCGAATCCCTCTGGGTATCTGGTCATTTGGACCGCACCGCCGGGAGCGAACGCCTTTGGTTCCTCGAGACGCCGGCCTTCTTCGAGGAGATAGTCCAAATCGGCGACAGGAGCGGGCCGAAGACTGAGATCGACCTTCCTCGGGACGCCTGGTGGAATTGCTTCGGCGACTGGCTGGCGGTAAAGCCCCGCAAACCCTGGACGGTTGGCGGTACGTCCGCCGCAGCTTCTCCTATTCGACCTCAATGCGGCGCCGCCTCTCGGCGCTCCAGTAATCCTGAAGCGCAATCCGGAGAATTTCGACGCATCCGGGTTGGTGGTCACGCGCCACGAGGCAGTCTCGACCGATGGTGAGATGATCCCCTATACGCAGGTCGGCCCCGCGAACGGGAACGGGGACGCCCCGGTTTACCTCACCGCCTACGGTGGGTTCGGCATTTCGCTCCTGCCCTACTACAGCTCCTCAATCGGTAAGCTGTGGCTCGAACGTGGCGGCACGTGCGTGGTGGCGAACATCCGGGGCGGCGGCGAGTTCGGCACCCGTTGGCACGAAGCCGGGCGCAGGGAGGGCAAGCGTCTCGCCCATGACGATTTCGCCGCCGTTGCCACCGACCTCGTGCGAAGGGGCATTACGCGACCGAGCCGGATTGCCGCCGAGGGCGGCTCAAATGGCGGCCTGCTGATCGCCAATATGCTAACCCGCTATCCTGAGCATTTCGGCGCGCTGTTTAGCACAATCCCACTTACCGACATGCATCGCTACACCAAGCTTTTGGCGGGCGCGAGCTGGATTGACGAATATGGCGATCCTGGCAAGCCGGACGATTGGACTTTCCTGAAGGAAATCTCCGCCTATCACGCCGCGGCGCCGGGACAGCCCTATCCGCCGATCCTGCTCGCCACCACGAAGCGGGACGACCGCGTCCACCCGTGCCACGCGCGTAAGATGGCCGCAAAGCTGCAGGCTCTTGGCTATCCGGCTTACTTTTACGAGCCCAGCGCGGGCGGGCACGGCTACGGCAAGGACAACCGGGAGCGGGCCGCATTCATTGCCCTGGGCAACAATTTCCTTCGCAGTGCGATCGGCTGGCAAGCCGATAGCGGTCGATAGGTGACCGGGGCCCCAACAAGAGCAACGTTTCAAATAAAGTTAGCACAGGTCGATGATTGCGGAAACGCGCAAATAATGTCGGCACAGTCTCTTGTAAAATGAGCATGAGACTCCGTCAAAATTAATCAATCCGAGGAGAGTCTCAGTAGTGCAGTGCATCATTTCTAAAGATGAAGGAGAGAATATCATGGCGAGAAAGAGAATGGGCGTGGCGCGGGGAGTAACAGCGGCCGTCGTCCTGATGATGGTGGGACAGCAGGCCGTCGCGGCGGAGCCTCCGGTAGCCGCAAGCGTCCCGCAGGCAGGGGTCTCGGTCACGGAAGCGCCAAGCCCTTGGCAGATCCGCCTGCGTGGGTTGGGGGTCATCACTAAGGATTCGGGCTACGTCAATGCGGTGCCCGGCTCCGGTCTTTCCTATTCGGACACCGTGATCCCGGAACTCGATATCACCTATTTCTTCACGGACAACATCGCCGCCGAACTCATACTCGGCACCACCTATGCCAACATCGACGGCCAAGGAACGCTCGGCGGGCTGGGCAACATCGGCAAGGTTTGGCTGCTGCCACCCACGCTCACACTGCAGTATCATTTTACCAATCTCGGCGCTTTCAAGCCCTATGTCGGTGCCGGCCTGAACTTCACGATGTTCTATAACCAGGATACCGGCAGCGCCGATGCTCTCCATGTTAAGGACACGTTCGGCACCGCGCTGCAGGTCGGGTTCGACTACATGGTGGATCAGCACTGGGGCGTCAACTTCGACGTGAAGAAGCTTTTCCTCAAGCCAGACTTCGACGTCACAGTGGCCGGGGCTGCGTATTCCGGTGATGCCGGACGGCTATTCCAATCTGAAGCCGGACAGGTATTCCGATTTCATGCCGGACACGATTCCGATTTGAAGCCGGACAGTTAGTGT
>NZ_JAMYMO010000079.1:0-9233 GCF_040318575.1 Mesorhizobium sp. M1088
CACGCCCCTCTTCTGGCCCGCCGCCGGCGCCGGGGTGATCCCGGGGGCCCCCGCGGCAAGTCACGGATGTACTGGCGGTCGCGCGAGAAGCGCGCCGGAGCGAAAGACCCGACAAGCCGAAGCAGCAGATTGCTGCCGGCCCGGCCAAAACGCTCCCGATCAGGCTACCAAGCATGGGAAGGCGGGATTTTGTCCCGCCTTTTTGCTGTCTGGATTCCAGTGAACCGCTGCCTTGGGCCTATAGTCCCACTTTGTGGTGTTTTTGGCCCAATGTGGTACTATTGATTCATGAGCAAGCTTGAACAGATTGAGAAATCCGTTGCCGAACTAAGCCCCGAAGAGCTGAGAGCGTTTGCCGCATGGTTCGAGGCGCTGCAGGCCGACATGTGGGACCGGCAGATCGAAGCCGACGCCAAGGGCGGCAGGCTGGACAAGCTTGCCGAGCAGGCCTTGGCTGATCATCGCGCCGGCCGGACCCGGCCTCTGTGAATCATTTTGCTACTCCCTCGTTTTGGGAGGCCTACGCAAAACTGCCCTCGTTAATCAGAGCAAAGGCGAACAGACGTTTCGCCAAACTGAATTCTGACCCGTTCCACCCGTCGTTGCATTTCAAACAGGTCGGGCGCTACTGGTCGGCGCGGGTTGATATCAACTACCGCGCCGTGGCTGTTCGCGACCACGATGACGTGGTCTGGTTCTGGATAGGCACCCATTCCGAATATGATCGCCTGCTGAAATAGCCGCGCGACCATTCACGTCATCGGCCGAGGGCCGCAAGCCCGACCTCCGGAGCGAGCCGCGAAGCGCCGAGAAGCGTGACTAAGGCAGCCACTCCAGCGGCACGTGCCCCGGATCGGCCTCGACCCTTTTCAGCCAGGCGGCAACCGCCGGATAGGCGTCGAGCTGAAACCCGCCCGTCTCGGCCGTATGCGTATAGGCATAGAGCGCGATGTCGGCGACGCTGAGCGCATTGCCGGCGAAGAAGCTGCTCCCGGCCAGGTGCTTGTCCATGACGCCGAGCGCCTTGTTGCCGCGCTCCAGCGTCAGGGCCAGCCGCTCCGGCGTCGCATCCTTGGCTCTTTCAGGGAAGGTCAGCAGCGCCCTGCGCACGGCGATATAAGGCTCATGGCTGTATTGCTCGAAGAACAGCCACTGATAGGCCAGCGCGCGTTCGTATCTGTCCGCCGGCAGAAACCGCGTGCCTTCGGCGAGATAGAGCAGGATGGCATTGGATTCGGCCAGCCGGCGGCCGTCGTCGAGTTCGAGCAGCGGCACCATGGCGTTCGGGTTTTTCGCGACATAGTCGGGCTTGCGCGTGTCGCCGGTGTGCGAGCTGACCTCGACATTGGTGAAAGCGATGCCGAGCTTGGCCATCAACAGGCGCGGCTTGTAGCAATTGCCGCTGTCGATCATTCCATAGAGTATCATCGGTGCTCCCCCTTGCTCGCAACCACCCGTCTCAGGGCTTGATCCAGCCTCTATCGCGGCAGCGGCGGCTTCATCCAGTGATTTGTTTTGGCGTAACCATCAGCGCCGCTGATGCATTTCAGGATATATCGAGATTCAAGTCAGGCCGAGCCGAGAAGGGTGGGTTCCGAGAACCGGAGCGGAGCGTACTTTGGGTACGTGAGCACCGGAAGCGCAGGAAACCGCCGTTCGCAGGCCGGCATCACTTGAATCTCGACATATCCTAGCCGAATAGGGGGATGACGTTGTTGTCCCTGCCAAGCAGCCTGTCGATCGACAGCGGCTCCTCGTCGAACAGCGTACCGGCCAGCGCCGGCCGGGCAAGGTAAAAGCCCTGCAGCAGGTCGACGCCGCCATCCAGCGCGACGCGCAGATGCGTGGCGTTCTCGACGCCTTCGACCAGCACCTTGGCGCCACGGTCGTGCAGCGTCGAAACCAGCGGCCGGAAAAACCGCTCGGCGGCGGCATGGCGGCAGAATTCTGCGAACCAGGTGCCGTCGATCTTGACGATGTCGGGCTGCACCAGTGCTACCCTTTCTTCGGTCGAATGCCCGGTGCCGAAATCGTCGATGGCGATGCGGACGCCGTCGCGCCGCATCTCGCGCGCCAGGCTGACAAGCACCTTGTCGCCGGCCGCCTGCTCGGTAATCTCGCAGACCAGCATGCCGGGATGCAGGCCGAAATCCGTCAGATGCCTGGTCATCAGCCTGATTTCGGCCAGCGCCCGTGCGGGGTCATCGTTGATCAGCGGATTGTAGTTGAAGAAGAGGTCGAGCCCGTCGACGCCGATGTTGCGGAAGTTGCGCAAATGCAGCACCCGGCACATGGTTTCGACAAACAGCCGATCCGCTGCCGGCACACCTTCGAAGAAGATTTGCGGCGCCACCGGCCTGCCTGCACGGTGCGGCTCGATCAGTCCCTCGACCGCGACGGCGGCGAGAAACCTGCCGCGCGGCGCGAAGACCGGCTGGTAGGCGCTCCTCAGCCGGAATGCGCCGTAGACGCCATATTCGATGCCGACCTCGTCGGCAAAGATCGCTTCGCCGACCTTGCGCCGCATGTCGGCCCGCCCGGTCACGATGCCACCCTGCGGCCAAAGGCCCGCATCGGCCGCCGCGATGGCGAAACGGCCGCGGGAACTTTGTCCTTATCGGGCGACACCGCTGATGCCTGCCCGGCCTTGTCGAAGACGTGAAAGCTGGTCGGTGCAAGCTCCGGGCGTGCCAGCACGAAGCCTTGCACCATCGAGGCGCCCGACTTTTCGGCGAGCTCGAGCTGCCAGCCCGTCTCGATGCCCTCGAATACCGTACGGATGCCTTGCTCTTCGAAGCTGGTCACCATAGCGGTCAGCAAGGCGAAGCCGGCACCGGACTCCATCAGCGTCATGATCCAGTCGGCGTCGAACTTGACGATGTCTGGCCTGAGTTCCTTGATGCGATTGATGTCGGATTCGTCGGCGCCGTAATCGTCGACGGCAATGCGCAAACCATTGCCCCTGAGCGCCTCGACGAAATTGTAGAGCGTTTCCTGCGACGCCGATTTCTGTTCGGTGACCTCGCAGACGACGCGGCGCGGATCGATGTCGGCCTCGTGCAGCACCAGCCGCATTTCGCGCAGCGCCTTGTCGGCGATGCTGCGGTCGGTGAACACCGATGGATCGAAATTAATGAAGATGGAGGCGTCTCGCGGCAGGCAGGCGCCGGCGTTCAGAAGGTGCAGCGTCCGTGTCAGCGCCTCGATATGCAGGCGGTCGACCGCCGGACAGCTGTTGAAGAAACTCATTGGCGGCTGCGGCTCGCCTTCGCGGAACGGCCGGATCAGCCCCTCGAACGCGACGACGGAAAGCTTGCCCTTGTTGAAGGCGAAGATCGGCTGGAACGCGCTTTGCAGCGTATAGACCCCCCAGACACCGCTGGCGGTGCCGTCATCATGGCGGATGATATGGGCAAGCCCGATGCTGCGCGTCACGGTTCCTCGCTGTGCGAGACTGGCGGACCGGCTACGGTCCTGCCGTTCAAGCTTTTACCGATCGTTGGTGAATTTATTGTTGCCAGCATTGCGCGCTGGCTCATCCGACAATGCCTGCGCTGGGCTTGCGCTTGACCAGACGATGCGACATGAGAGGCGCCGCGGCGCCTTCGCCCGCCGGTCCTTTCTGGAGATATCTGTCATGGCCTTTCTTGCCGACGTCCTTTCCCGCGTAAAGCCTTCCGCGACCATCGCGGTGACGCAGAAGGCGCGCGAGCTGAAAAACGCCGGCCGCGACGTGATCGGGCTGGGCGCCGGCGAACCGGACTTCGACACCCCCGACAACATCAAGAACGCCGCGATCGAGGCCATCCGCCGCGGTGAGACGAAGTATCCGCCGGTATCCGGCATCGTGCCGCTGCGCGATGCGATCGCGAAAAAATTCAAGCGCGAGAACAATCTCGACTACCGGCCGGAGCAGACCATCGTCGGCACCGGCGGCAAGCAGATCCTGTTCAACGCTTTCATGGCGACGCTGAACCCCGGCGACGAGGTAATCATCCCGCGGCCCTACTGGGTGAGCTATCCCGAAATGGTGGCGATCTGCGGCGGCACCTCGGCCTTTGCCGACACCTCCATCGACAACGGCTTCAAGCTGACGGCGACCGTGCTGGAAAAGGCGATCACGCCGCGCACCAAATGGCTGTTGATGAACTCGCCGTCCAACCCCTCGGGCGCCGCCTATACCGAGGCGGAGCTCAAGGGCCTGGCCGACGTGCTGTTGAAGCACCCGCATGTCTGGGTGCTGACCGACGACATGTACGAGCACCTGACTTATGGCGACTTCGTCTTCAAGACCATCGCCGAGGTCGAGCCGAAGCTCTATGAGCGCACGCTGACGATGAACGGCGTGTCAAAGGCCTATGCCATGACCGGCTGGCGCATCGGCTATGCGGCGGGCCCGGTGCCGCTGATCAAGGCGATGGACATGATCCAGGGCCAGCAGACCTCCGGCGCCTGCACCATCGCCCAATGGGCGGCGGTCGAAGCGCTGAACGGCCCGCAGGATTTCATCCCGAAGAACAAGGCGATCTTCCAGGGCCGGCGCGATCTCGTCGTCTCGATGCTCAACCAGGCGCGCGGCATCACCTGCCCGTCGCCGGAGGGTGCGTTCTACGTCTATCCCTCCTGTGCCCAGCTGATCGGCAGGAGGACCAAGAACGGCAAGGTGATCGACAGCGACGAAACCTTCTGCTCCGAACTGCTCGAGGCCGAGGGCGTGGCGGTTGTTTTCGGCTCGGCCTTTGGCCTCGGCCCGAACTTCCGCATCTCCTACGCCACGTCGGAGGCTCTGCTCGAAGAGGCCTGCACGCGCATCCAGCGCTTTACCGCCGCGCTGGTCTGAGACGTTTCAGCCGCCATACTGCTCGTCGTTCACCTTCTCCAGCCAATCGACATGCGCATCCTCGAGCGCCTCCTGCATGGCGATGTGGGTCATCGCCGATTTGGGCGCGGCGCCGTGCCAGTGCTTTTCACCGGCCGCAAAGGAGATGACGTCGCCGGCCCTGATCTCCTGCAGCGGCCCGCCCCAGCTTTGCACGAGACCGGCACCGGATGTGACATATAGCGTCTGGCCGAGCGGATGCGTGTGCCAGTGGGTGCGGGCGCCGGGCTCGAAGCTGACCAGCGTGGCTCTGAGCCGCGCCGGCGCCTCTTTCTCGATGATCGGCGTCTGCAAAACCCGGCCAGTGAAGTATTTTTCCGGCGCAACAATCGTCGGCACGCTGCCGCAGGCAATGATCTTCATCGTCGCAAATCCTCGATTCAATCCAGTGTCTTAGACCCTACCACTTTCGTCCGATGCCGGCTGCATCTCCTGCCGGCTGCGGGCAAAACGCGGCCAGAACAGACCGGTCCGCGTGCGGTAAGCGTCGTAGGCATCGGCCAACCTTGTCCGCGAAAATTTTCGCTCTTCGTCCAAGGCCGCGATCACGTAGATCGTAACGATGCCGGCGACCGGCACCACCGCCCAGACCGACCAGGTCGCGATACCCCATCCGACCCAGAAGATGATGTAGGACGTGTAGAACGGATGCCGGACATGGAGATAAGGGCCTTCGGTCACCAGGCTGTCGGGATTGTCGGGATCGAATGCGAACCGCAGCCCCGCCTTGCGGGAGACCGAGATCGCCCACCAGAACAGCGCCGAGCTTGCCAGTTCGATGGCGAGCCCGCCGATCTTCGCCGCCACCGGCTGCCGCTCGATCCACAGCAGCGCAAGAAAGAACAGCGCCGTGCCGACCACGACGGCCGAAATGATCATCGCGCCTTGAGACATGGTCGGCGACTGGAAATGCGCGCGCATCGACCAGGCATATTGGCCGAGCGTCGCGATGCTGCTGATCGAGACGAGAAGGTCGAGTGTGGATTCCATCATCAGGCTCCGGGGGTTAGCTGTGGTGGATTCGTTCATCATACCCGGCGCAAGCCGAGAAATCATTTCTTAACCACCGTTCTAAACAACATGGTGACCTCGGCATGCGATGTTGACCTTGAGACAATCCCAGGGTCCAAACCAGATATGGCCGTTTCCCATCGCACGATCCGCACGCCGCAAGCGGATTTGCGCCTCAGCCAGTCGTCGGGACCCGGCATCCCGCTTGTCCTGATCCACGGCTCGGGCAGTTCGCGCGCCGTATTCGCCCGCCAGTTCGACAGCCCGTTGGCCGCTGCCCATCGGTTGATTGCTTTCGACCTGCCCGGCCATGGCGAATCGTCCGACGCCCGCGATCCGGCGACGGACTACACCATCGCCGGCCTTGCCCAATCGGCGGCTCAGCTCCTCGATGCCTTGGGCATCGGCCGCGCCGTCGTCTTCGGCTGGTCGCTTGGCGGGCACGTGGCAATCGAACTCGCGAGTTTTCACCGCGCCGTCGGCGGGCTGATGCTGACCGGCGCGCCGCCGGTATCGAAGGGTCCTTTCGGCATGCTGCGCGGCTTCCACGCGCATTGGGACATGCTGCTGGCGTCCAAAAAGACGTATTCCGAACGCGATGCCGAGCGCTTCGAGACGCTGTGTTTCGGCGACACCGCCGATCCGTCCTTTCGCCAAGCCATCCTGCGCACCGACGGCCGGCTGCGCGCCGCGGTGACGCGCGGCATGCTCACCGGCAAGGGCGCCGACCAGAGACAGGTGGTCGAGCAAGCCGCGTTTCCGGTCGCTATCGTCAATGGCGAGAACGATCCGTTCGTCCGGCTCGGCTATTTTGAGACGCTCGCATACGGCTCGCTGTGGGAGCATTGCCACATCGTCTCCGGCGCCGGGCATGCGCCTTTCTGGGAGCGTGCGGACCTGTTCAATCCGTTGCTCGCCCGCTTTGCCGAGACGATCGTGGGGCAGCGCGTGCATACAACCCCGCTGGCGTCGCGGCGAACCGGCACCGGCTGAACCGGCTCCAACTTCAAATCCCTTCAACTTCAAATCCCTTGCCCTCCCGGCCTGCCCGTGGGACGATGCCCTTTGGGTAGGTGGCAAATTGAAAAAAGCCTCGCCCGCGACGGCCGACAGGCCGGCCGCCGCTCACAGGGAAACGCCTGAGTGGAGGTCAGCCATGGGTACTCGCGCCGGAGGACGACGCACGGGACCGAAATGCATTGCCATAGTCGGTCCCTTCGCAAGCGGTAAGACGACACTTCTCGAAGCCATACTCGCCCGTACAGGCGCCATTCCCCGCCAGAATCCCGTTTCGTCCGGAAATACCGTTTCCGATCATTCGCCCGAGGCGCGCGCTCACGGCATGAGCGTCGAGGCGACCTTCGCCACCACCGATTTCATGGGCGAGCCGTTCACCTTCGTCGATTGTCCCGGCTCCATCGAATTCTCCTTCGAAGCCGAGCCGGTGCTGGCCGCCTGCGACGTCGCCGTGGTCGTTGCCGAGGCCGACGAGAAGAAGATCCCTGCCCTGCAGCTGATCATGCGCAAGCTCGACGAGCTCGGCGTGCCGCGCATGCTGTTCCTGAACAAGGTCGACAAGGCGATAGCAGGTGTGCGCGACACGCTGAAGATGCTGCAGCCGGCAAGCTCGGTGCCATTGCTGCTGCGCCAGATCCCGCTGCGCAAGGACGGCGTCGTCATCGGCTCGATCGACCTCGCTCTGGAGCGTGCCTACATCTACCGCGAATATGCCGAGAGCGAGGTCGCCCAGATCCCGAGCGACGACAAGGCGCGCGAGCTCGAGGCGCGCTTTTCCATGCTGGAGACGCTCGCCGACCATGACGACCGCCTGATGGAGCAATTGCTGGACGAGATCGAACCGCCGAAGGACGCGATCTTCGACGACCTCGCCGCAGATCTGCGCGACGGCACGGTGACGCCGGTGCTGATCGGCACCGCCGAGAAAGGCAATGGCGTGCTGCGCCTGTTGAAGGCGATCCGTCACGACGCACCCGACATCGCGGCGACGCGCCAGCGTCTCGGCGCGCCCGATGGCAATGCCACCGTGGTCCAGGTGATGAAGACCATCCACACCGCGCATGGCGGCAAGCTGTCGGTCTCGCGCATCCTGTCCGGCCAGGTCGCCGACGCCGCCGAGCTGTTCCTTCCCAACGGCGAGACGGCAAAGGTCTCCGGCATCTACAAGATGCTCGGCAAGGACCAGGTCAAGCTGACTTTGGCCAAGGCCGGCGACACTGTGGCGCTCGGCAAGCTGGACGCCGTCAGGACCGGCCAGACGCTGAGCTCGACCAAGGGCGGCATCAAGCCGCTGGTCACCCTGGCGCCGCCGCAACCGGTCTTCGCCTTCGCGCTGCGGCCGAAAGAGCGCAAGGACGAGGTCAAGATGTCGGCGGCCATCCAGCGCCTGGCCGAGGAAGATCCCTCGCTCAACCTGCATCACAACCAGGATTCCGCCGAAACCGTGCTGTCCGGTCATGGCGAGATGCATCTGCGCGTCGTGCGCGAGCGGCTGGAAGGCAAGAACCAGATCCCGGTCGAAGGCCATGTGCCGGCCGTGCCCTATCGCGAGACGATCCGCAAAGCGACGCAGCAGCGCGGCCGCCACAAGAAACAGTCGGGCGGCCACGGCCAGTTCGGCGATGTGGTGCTGGAGATCAAACCGCTGCCGCGCGGTTCAGGCTTCCAGTTCACCGATACGATCACCGGCGGCGTCGTGCCGAAGACCTACATCCAGTCGGTCGAGACCGGCGTGCGCGATTACCTGAAATCGGGCCCGCTCGGCTTCCCGGTCGTCGATGTTGCCGTCAACCTTTCCGACGGCTCCTACCATGCGGTCGATTCCTCCGACATGGCCTTCCAGATGGCGGCGAAGCTGGCGATGAAGGAAGGCATGGCCGCGTGCTCGCCGGTGCTGCTGGAGCCGGTGATGAAGGTCGAGATCGTCACGCCGTCGGATGCGACGTCGAAGATCATCGCTCTGATCCCGCAGCGGCGCGGCCAGATCCTCGGCTACGACGCGCGGCCCGACTGGCCGGGATGGGACGTGGTCGAGGCGACCATGCCGCAGGCTGAGATCGGCGACCTCATCATCGAGCTGCGCTCGGCCACTGCGGGTGTCGCCAGCTACCGGGCCGTCTTCGACCACATGGCCGAACTCACCGGCCGGTTGGCCGACGAAGCGCTGAACGCCAACGGCAAGGCCGCCTGAGCTGCCCTTGCGGCCCAACAGGAAACGGGGCCCCGCTGTAACCGGGGCCCGTTTTTTTGGGCACGGGTTGTTGGGGGGGTAAAAGCCCGGTGCCCCCCAGAGTTGGCCCCGTGGTTTTTTGGGTGAAAGTTTTGT
>NZ_JAMYMO010000080.1:0-8303 GCF_040318575.1 Mesorhizobium sp. M1088
CCAGATCGATGCCGGCGGCCTTCAGTCGATGGATCAACTGCCCAGCCCGCGGCAAGTGCAACTCCGGGTCCGCCCCCAGCCCAGCGTCGACGAGTATGGTTTGGTCGCCGCTGCGCACCACAGCCACGTTCAGCGGCCACTCGAGCGTCTCCGGCGAGAGGAACTCGTCCTCCAGCCAGGCTGTCCGGACGGCCGGGTCGACGTTGTATGCGATAGTCGGGGCTGGAATTGGTAGGATTCCATCGCTGACCACGAGCACGTCAATCTCGCCGATCTTAAGTGCGTAGCGCGACGGAACCAGCTCGTCGGGCCCCGGTCGAGCGGAAATGTCGTCCACGTTCATGTTTGTGCTCATGTTTGTCTCCTGTTGATCGCCTTTGCCACGGCCATAGCGGCCGCCTCCGCCGCTGGCCCCCGTGGATTGGCGGACGGCCACACGGCGTCTGCACACGAGGTTGCGCCGCCGCGGCCTGCGCGACCATCAAACGGAAGTATCGGTCAGGCAATGCGAAGGTCCATGACCGACCGTTGCAAGGGCGGATGATCTCCCGCAAACGTCGAAAGAGACCGCTTCGAGCAGGGAATAACCGCTCTGAGCAACTTGCAGTAATTGCCGGACGGCTCGTAATCGTAAAGCGTGATCATCGGCGACTCTTAGATATCCTGCTGCCGGTCTCGCAGCCGCATAAGCCGCTCTCGCGGCGGCCGTCCGGCCGCAGGCGGGATGACTGCTTTGGTGACTGCTTAAGGAGAAATCAGACTGGCCGCCGGCAAAGGTTGGGTCGCGCTGGCGGTGGCAGTGTTCGCGACATGGCGCCCACTGCGCGTCCTGCTCGGCGGCTGGCGGTTCGGCGGCATGACGATCCTGCAGGGGCAGGCGCGGGCCTTCAGGCCCCCTCGGACCACACGCGATAGCGGTTGTCCAAATGGACCCATGGAAGAGTCGACTATCGCCCCAGTCGATCGAATGTCTGCTTACAGGCAAAACAAGAAGGTGCTCTAGCGTCTGACATGAGGCGCATTGCCGTCCGACAGCTTTGGGCCGAAATCGAAAATCCGCATAGCCCATCGCCTGTGGCCTGCGGGTCCCTTCCTCGGGGTCTTTCGTACGCCTGCTGGCGCCCGAAACTCATCGGGAAAGGCGAAAGCGGGTCTGTCGGCATTTGGACCGGACATCATTAAAGCAGTCACGTCATCGGTGCCTGAAGCCGCTGACGGCATGAGCCTGGCCCGTATCCGTCGAGAGAGTGCTAGGGCCCAACAGACTCTTGACGGCATAGGCATCGTCGGCTCACCGTATGGGCGGCGACGAAGTCCCCTCAGGTTGTAGAGGTCGCGTCTATCGGCTGGCTGCCGCAATGGCCGAGGGAGCAGAAACTTGGCTTTCGGCTAACAGCCAGAACCGTGGCGGCGCCCGTGCCAGCGCTCCAAGATATCCGAATTTTGGCAGTCTGGACCGGACTGCCGGGCAGAGTGCCTTCAAGGCTGGATTCGCTCCGGCCAATCACATTGCCGTGAAAAAATTTGCGATGTCTGGGAATAAACCGGCGCCTGCCTGGTCTTCCATGCATACGCTGCTGATTGACCTTGAAGGAACACTACACTGCAAACCCCTACATTGACGAGCACGACGGCAGCGGCCAAACCATTCCCGAGATGCCTGGAGCGCAAAGGGGTTTCGCTCCGTGGCCGGCTCGCTCCGCGCCTGTCCTTGTAAGATCTTCCGCCGGGCGGATCGAGAAAGCCTTGGCGCCGCGGTCAAGGTCCTAACCATGAATGCGGCAAAGTTCGTGCTCCAGAGCGGATTCGGGTGGATGCATCATTGTGGTCCAGTGTGATAGACATCGATGAGACATATGCCTTCCCATTCACCGCAGCTGGCGACCCGGCATATTCCTGCCGGGTTCGCTCGCAAGGCAGAACCATCCTTGCCCCATGCGTACACGAGCTCAAGGCAAGGCGCATACGACGGTGTACCGATGCTGAGCAGCAATGCGCAGGACGACCGCTTCCGCGAAGTGGTAATGCCTCATCTCGCTGACGCGCTTTCGCTGGCCCGCTGGCTGACCGGGAATGCCACCGACGCGGAGGATGTGGTGCAGGACGCCTGCATGAAGGCACATGCCAACATCGCCGGCTATGCCGGCGGCAATGCGCGAGCCTGGCTGCTCACCATCGTCCGCAACGCGTGCTACACATGGCTGGCGCGCAACCGCCCCCGCAGCATCGTCTCGGTGGGCGATCTCAGCGACCTCGACGAGGTGAGCGCCGCTCACGCAGCCGATGTACCTGACAGCGAAAACCCGGAGGCTAGCCTCATTGCCAAGGCCGACAGGGCGGCCCTGGAGGCGGCGATCGCCGCCCTGCCGCAACCGTTCCGCGAGACGCTCGTGCTGCGCGACATCAATGGCCTCGCCTACCGCGATATTGCGGCGATGCTCGGCGTGCCGATCGGCACGGTGATGTCGCGGCTGGCGCGGGCGCGCGGCCTGCTGATCTCTGACCTTGGGAGGGCGCAATGAGCGCGCACAATGATGGATTGCCCGAGGACGCCGCAGGCATGAACCTGATGCTGCATGCACTGGTCGATGGCGAGCTCGATGCCGCTGCGGCAATGGCTGTCGAGCGCCGCATCGCCGCCGATCCCAAGCTGGCGGCAGAACATGCCCGCGTGATGGCCTTGCTAGGGGCGGTGTCCACGCTTCCGAAGCCACAGGTGAGCGACTCGTTCAGCGCGCGCATCGCAGCCATGGCCGCAGTCGGTAACGTTGAAGTGCTGCGACCCAAAGCGCAGCCGGCACAAGGGAAGCCCGCTCGAACCAGGTGGTCGACGCGCAATTTCGGATCATTCGATTGGCGCGCCATGGCGGCGTCGATCATGATCAGCGCGGTGCTGGCCAGCGGCGCCACGCAATGGGCGATGCAGCCTGGTGCAACCGACAGCTTTGCCGCAGGGGTAGCCAGCGGCCACCAGCGCAGCCTGCTGGCGACCAGCCCGGTGGATGTCGTCTCGTCGGACCGGCACACGGTAAAGCCCTGGCTCGACGCAAGGCTCGGCCTTTCGCCACCGGCGCCAGATATGGCGAAGGACGGATTTGCACTCATCGGTGGTAGGGTCGAGGTCATCGGCGGTCGGGCGGTGCCGGCGCTGGTGTATCGCCACCGCGAACATCTGATCACCCTTGTCGCCGAGCCTCAAAACGCCGGTGCGGTTACCGACCCCGTCGATCTCTCGGAGGGCGGCTTCTCACTGGTGCAATGGAGCGACGGCGCCTTCTCCTATTGGGCGATTTCTGACATGGAGCGGCCGGAGCTCGACGATTTCGTGGCGCGCTTCCGCGCTGCTGTCGTGACGGGCTGATAGCCAACCGTCAGACCTCTGCTTATCAAATGCGACACCACCGCTGGCGCAGACCCTACGTGGGCCGATGGGCCATGGCAGCAGCATGGTGCCGACTTCGGACGCGACGCGCGCGCTTGCAATGACCTATTGATTTGACGAAGCGGGAAACCCGCACGCGGGCTCCGAGCAGGTCCGTAGTTTTCCACCATTCCTTCCTTCATTGGCGCCGCCATCTGTCGTGCGGCGTCGGCTGGCCCAGTTCCAGGCGACCGCCACCCCCCTCATCTCGGGACTTCCAAAAGAATTTCGCGCCACTGGGGAATAAAGCGAAGCCCTCCCGGGTCTTGTTATCAGCGGGGCCAATTTCCTGGCACGCAACCAAGAAACGAAACAAGGACCTCCCGAAATGACCAAGCTCGCTCTCAGCGTGGCTGCCATGCTGCTTGCCTCAAGCGCTGCCTTGGCCGGCAGCGACAATGGGGCCAACAATTTCAACCAGCCGGTCGCTACCGTCGACACCAATGCCACTGCTTCCATTCCCTACACCCGGCGCCACGACGGCGTCGACACCAAGGTGACGACCTGGCCGAGCCAAGGGTCGGTTCACGACATCATCACCCGGCATAACAACGACGGAATCTGGGGTCGCTGAACGCGCCTCCGAGCACTCTCTCACCCACTCACAAATAGGAACCAGCGACATGAAAAAGATCGTCTTGACCGCTGCCGCCATCCTCGTTGCCACTGGCACGGCCTTCGCCGGCAGCGACCACTACGAGTCGAACACTTCCAGCCAGCTGGTCGCCAGCCGTTCGGTTTCAAAAATCGACACGTCGCACACCGGCTCGATCCGAAAGTCCGAAAAGGTACAGGGTGACGCCAATGCCAGCGTGCCGGCTCAGTACGGCCAAGGCATCTGGGGCAACTGAGTTTCTAGGGCCAGGACCACAACAGTTCCGCAATCACGACGGAGGGCCACGCCCGGCTCTCCGCCATCCCCTCACTGCTTCACACAGGAGATCATCATGTTCAACATGACACGTCGCACATTGCTTGGGTCCGCGGCCGCCGCTGCCGCTTTCGGCCTCGCTGGAAAGCTGGAATTTACCCGTCCCGCATTGGCCGAGACACCGGTGGAGCCGACCGTTGGCTTCTACAAATCCAAGGTCGGCGATATCGAGATCACCGCCATCTATGACGGCATCTGGCGCAAGCCGCACGATCCGGCCTTCATCAAGGATGTCACCGTCGAGGACACCAAGGCCGCCCTTGCCAAGGCCGGCCTGACGACAGACTTCATGCCCATCCCGCTCACCGTCGTCGTGCTCAAGATGAACGGCAAGCTGATCATGATGGATGCCGGATCGGGTGTCGGCCAATGGCAGACCAATGCCACCCACCTGCCGGCCAACATGGCTGCCGCCGGCATCGACTACAAGACCATCGACACCATCATGATCTCGCATTTCCACCCCGACCACGTCTGGGGCTTGATGGAAAAGGGCACCAGCGCGCCGGTGTTCCCGAACGCCGAACTCGTCGTCAACGCCGCCGAATATAATTGGTGGACCGATCCCGGCCGGCTGGCAAAGCTGCCCGAAGGGCGCAAGCCGGCGGGCAAGCGCATCGCCGAAAACTTCCCGAAATGGAAGAACTGGAAGCTGGTCGAGGACGGCGCCGAAGTCGCGCCCGGCATCCAGATCATCGCCGCGCCCGGCCATACGCCCGGCCACTCGGTCTACCTGGCGAACTCCGGCAAGGATCAGATCATGGTCTCGGCCGACACGATGTATGTGCCGGCGCTGCTGGCGCCGCATCCGGAGTGGCAAGGCAGCTACGACCAGGACGGGCCGACGGCGATCACCACGCGCCACAAGCTGATCGACCGCGTGATTGCCGACAACATCCGGATCTCGGGCTCGCACTTCCCGTTCCCGGGAACCGGCACCTTCGTCAAGGACGGCAATGCGTACGGCTTCACCCCCGTGCAAATTTAAGCGCGCCAATCCCCACAAAGCGAGAAAGACAATGAAACCTTCCCTCTTCAACAGGCACGCCCTGTTCGGCCTGCTCGGGGCCGTTGCCGTACTGACTGTAGTTCCCGCCGCGACAGTCATGCCGGCCTTTGCGATCGACGACATCGAAGGCACCGACGCGCCCGACCTCACCGCCGTCGAGGCCAAGATCGACGCCAAGGATTATAAGGGCGCATTGGCCGATCTGCGTGATCTCGCACAGGACACACAGCAGGCCGACGTCTACAATCTGCTCGGCTTCACGCTGCGCAAGACCGGTGACTACACGACCGCGCTGACCTACTACACCAAGGCGCTCGAACTGAAGCCGGACCACAAGGCCGCGCGCGAATATCTCGGCGAACTCTATGTCGAGACCGGCGACATGGCCAAGGCTAGGGAGCAGCTGGCATCGCTGACGCAGCTCTGCCCCGCAGGCTGCGAGGAACGGGCCGACCTGCAAAAGGCCATCGACACCAAAGTGACCAAATGAAGTCAGGCAGGTGCCGCAAGGCGCCTGCTCTTTCCCCTTTACCTGGAGCCAATCGTGACAAGGACACAAACCGCCTCGAAACTACATCTCACCGACTTGACCCTGCTGGCGGGCCGCCTGCTGCTCTCCCTGCTCTTCGTGCATGAAGGCTTTGAGCTGGCGACCCATTTCGACGGTGCCGCGAAATCCATGGCAGCTCTTGGTGTGAGTCTGCCGCTTCTCGTGGCCACCATAGCGCTGCAACTGGGAGCCGGTCTTTCCGTCGGCCTCGGCTTGCTGACGCGCCTGGCAGCGGTTTCACTTGGCCTGTTCTGTCTGGCAACGACAGCGCTGTTCCACACCAATTTCGCCAGTCAAAATGAACTGCTGCATTTCGAAAAGGACCTGGCCATAGCCGGCGGCATGTTCGTCCTGGCAGTCGCCGGCGGCGGGACGATATGCCTCGACAGGGTGCTGAAAGGCTTGGTGAAGCGCCGGCAACAGGACAGAGAGACGGTTGCCGCGCTCATAGCTCCCGGTAGCCCTCTATCGGTAGGCGATATCAAGCTTCCATTCTAAATCGGCCAACACGCCTGGTCTCATATCAACCCCCCGCCCGATCGGCACCCCACAAACTGGCTCGGGTGACCCCTCATGGTGCAAGCCGCTCGTGGCGTTCGTCCATCGAGGTCCGCTTATCGGCACGGATAGGACCGCCCCTACCGGCCGATTTGGGGCGCGAAGCTGACCCCTGGCTGCGAATTCGAACCCAATACCCGTCATCCCATGTTCATGATATGTGCTTCGAGAGTCGCATAAAAAGGCAGTGTGGAATTGGGAGGGAAATCTCCAGAAACCGGAACTCATCCCATTCAAGGCCTCAGCTCTGACGAGTGCCAGTTCCCATGTGACATCAATTGCCATCAACGCGCTTTTCATGCTTGCTGGGCCGATGTCTCGTTCTCGCTTGCTGCCCGAAAAGAATCTTCCGACCTATGCGTACCTGCCTGGCAAACATCCGCATCCGGTACGTGATCCCTTGGGCCATAGCTACCGAAACGATCCCGTGACCGTCGCCCTCGGGGAAGCGTTAGGCTCGGACGTCTTTCGATGGGGAATCGACCTTTTCAACCATGGCTATTACTGGGAAGCCCATGAGGCTTGGGAGCCTCTTTGGCACGCTGCGAAACGAAGCACCCAGCACCGCCTGTTCTTCAAGGGACTGATCCTATTGGCGGCGGCCGGGGTAAAAATACGCGAAGGAAAGCGGGTCGCTGCCGTGCGCCATGCCACAAGAGCTGCCGCGCTTTTTCGTCAGGTGGTGACGGTGCCGAGCCGGCTCTTTGAGACCGCGCTCGGGATGACACCTGCCGCGCTTGCAGAATATGCCGAAGCGGCCGTAACTTCCCGGGCCATTTTGCCAGAGCCAAAGCCTGACCAGCCCGAGCCCGTTTTCGATTTTATTCTCGCACCAAAACTTGAGAGTGTCTGATCGGCAACCCTTGGTACCGTTTAACCAGCTTCGCCTGTGGAAAGCGGGTTACTCCCGCCTTTTTGTGTCCGGGCTACATAGGCCGATGGATCTGCAGCAATCAGGCCGCGGTCTTCTTGCGCGTCCGCTTCACCGGCGCCGCCCTTTCCGGTTCTTTCGGCTTTCGGCCGAGCCCCATCGTCTTGGCCAATGCCGAGCGCGCTGCGGCATAGTTCGGCGCGACCATCGGGTAGTCCGCTGGCAGGGCCCATTTGGTGCGATATTCGTCGGGCGTCAGGTTGTAGTGGGTCGCGAGATGGCGTTTCAACGACCTGAACTTCTTCCCGTCCTCAAGGCTGACGATGTAGTCCGGAGTGACCGATTTCTTGATCGGCACGGCAGGCTTGAGAGCCCCGGACTTATCCGGCGCAGCACCGCCGCCGCCGGTGCCCTTCAATGCGGCGTGGATCTGACTGATGAGGGCCGGCAAGTCACCGACCGGAACCGGATTGTTCGAGACATAGGCCGAGACGAGTCGGCAGTGAGTTCGATCAGGTTGTCGGCATTGTTTTCAGCTTTTTCTGTCACGAAACTCTCCTGGCGGCTTGAAAGACAGTCGGCGAAATTGTTCGTTTCGTAGTGGCGGTGGGGCCAAACGCAACGAATGCATTGGGCACTATTGCGATGCCTGTTCTGCACAGCGGTCATGGCAACGCATCCCGCGTCGTGCGCGTGTTGGTCCGTCCCCTGTTCGTCTGGCAAGCCGTTCCAGATTGCCAATCGTTTTTCTGTTGAGCTGCATGCCGATTGTCTATTCGGCATCGGGCATAGATGCTTCGATGGCCAGAACCTCCAAGCACTCAATCTCTTGCATCACCTTTCCAGCGATACCTTGCAAATCGCCGTACATCCCCGCGGTCGACTCGATTACGCCTTGTATTTGAGCCTCCCGCTTGGCCCACAGGCGTGTTGTGGCCTTGCGTTCCTTGGCCAGGTCCTCCT
>NZ_JAMYMO010000081.1:0-8012 GCF_040318575.1 Mesorhizobium sp. M1088
CGCGATCGTGATCGTAATCGCCATTTTGAGCTTTTTGGGTCTGCGATAGCATCTGAACCCTCTCTTCGAGCCGGCGACCGTCCCCGCTCGGCATGGCCTCAGCACGCCCAAGCTGGTCAGACTTAGGTCCCAAGCAAGATACTCCAGGATTGGACCGAAGCCCCGGCTGAGGAACGTAGCCGGCTGGCTCCCGTTGTGGTGAGCTTTGGCGCGACGAAGATGCGTCCGGGCGGAAGAGTTCAAAGCCAGGGAGGAGAGGCCCGACGCTCCGAACGGGCATCGGGCCTGGGCGTAAATGCAAACAATCAGCAGACTGTTCAATTCCCATGCCCAGGCAGCACGTGCCGTGGCCAGGCTTCAGGCTGCCGGGATTCGTCGCCGGCAAATCAGCGTGGTCGGATCTTACAACGACAATGATGAACCGATCAGCGTTGCTGGATATTACGACGATGAGATGAGCGCTCTCTGGCGAGGTGCGATTGCTGGTGCCGCACTTGGCGCCACGGCTGGTCTGTTGGCCGGCTTCAGCGCTTTTGGAGCTCAAGACGCTGATCCCGCGGGGATGACCGGCATGGCCCTGGTCGGTGCGGCGTGGGGCGGCTTTGCCGGCGTGCTTCTCGGAACTTTCGCCAATTTCGCCCAGAAGCCGCGCAAGCCGAAGATCGCAGAAGGTGTCGTACTGGTGATGGCCCGCGTCGATGAAAGGCAGGCCGGCGCCGCGCATACGGTGCTCCGGAGTTTCGCGGAGATGCCTTCCGGGCCGATGAAGAGGAGCGCTTTGCCAAGTTCAAGCCGGCTCCGCGTCCGATCTGGTGCCCGATGAAGTTTGTTTCGCGAAACGGCAATTCAAACCGGAGGCGCCCGACGAAAGCTTGGCAAACCAACACTTTGGAAGCATGCGGGCTACTTGCCGTCGTGTTGTCCTTTATTCTTACCGTTCTGTTGGTTGGTCTCATCCTTGGCTGAACCCATGCCCTTGCCACCGGCGACACTATGCCCGGCAATTGGCGAAGGTTGTGGCCAGTTCGAAGGATTAAACCATTCGTGCTAAGCGTTAATAGGTTATCGGCAAAAGTAGAGGGCGATCACGTGGACAAACGGGCTGAAGGAGACGCGGAGAAATTGGCTCGAGGCGAGTTCGAGCTCAGAGCCGAACGATATGGTGTGAACGCCTTTCTTCTCGTTGTCGAACTGGTAAATCTGCTGGAAAAGCGTGGAACGATCAGCAGCGACGACGTCGCGAAAATCGCCGAAGCCGCCGCACTTGCCGTTGCCGCATCCAGCGAACCCGACGTGAACAGCATCAATCTGTTGCAGGCCATCGCTGCCGCACGCCGGCCCAAATAGGCTTATATCAAATCCGCCAGCAATCGGCGCCCACCGACGCGTGGACTACCGAGATCAAAGGGACGGATGCGGAGGGCAAGCGTGTCGAGGACAACGCGGGAACAGTCGCTCCCGATTTATTCCTGACCTTTTCTGCACTCAATCTCTGAAACCACCCACCCTGCCGGTTGCCGCCACCGATGCACATGTCAGCGTGCCAATGCGCACGACCGAGTGCGCTGGTATAGCGAAGGTTGCGCAGCTACCGCGTGCTCATGCACCGCAACCTAAGCCTCATGCTAATCACCCAGCCGGTTGAGTGCAGTGGGTACAAACGTCCGCTTGTAGAATGGCCTTCTTGCCTATTAATGCAGACGCTCTACCTCGTCCCGATGATTTGGGCTCCCGCTGGAAGGTTCTACGATGCCGGCGAAGTCGCCAATCCACCGCCGATGCACGACCCGGTCATTCTGCGGCTGGTCAAAGAAACGGGGATCACCGTCGAACAGGCGCGCGATCTCATCAACCTATTGGGCAACCTCAACTGGAACTCGCTCTTGCGAGAAGCCCGCTTCCTTACCAGCGCCGCTGAGGCGATAGGCACCCAGTCACGGATATTGAAATATTGAAAGCGCCACAAAATCCGCTAGTCTTAACTGCGGTCGCCTTTGCTTGCCACGAGGTGACTACCTAGCCTAACCCCGCTCCGGCCAAAGCGTCCCCCGCCCTCGCCCCAACCCCGGAGCGGGGCTTTGGTCATCCCCGGCCTTGTCAGGCGCACCGTTGTCCTTGCCACGATGGCCAGTAGCCACGGTGTCGGTGCGGTACTTCATTGTCGCTCAACGTCGCCGCATGTCCCTTCAAAGCGACGCGCTTGCTCACTGGATGACCTTCACGATCCTGCGTGTGCCTGGATCGACCAGGACGGTCTGGTTGTCGACGACGACGTAGCGGTATTTGACGTTGGGGACTTCATGAAGCTCGACGGTATCAGGCAGGGTCGAGCCGACATTGAGCTCCACGCCGGGGAGCTGGACGGACGCCAGAGGCTGCTTTTTCACATACTCGCGTACGATCGTCTCCTGCTGCGGTTCGATGACCACGTCCTGAGCGGCAGCGGCGCCGACACCCGCAAGCAGCAAAAACCCAGCCGCGGCCGCCGAAAGATGCATTCTCATGATTGTCTCCTTTCCTCGTGAGCCACCTCTGCGCTGCGCCGCGTCATGCTGTTCGCAGCGGGGTCGCTATAGGCCGGTAACGTCATCAGGTGGAGCTTGTTCCGCCA
The DNA here is from genome assembly GCF_040318575.1 of Mesorhizobium sp. M1088. Classification (NCBI taxonomy): domain Bacteria; kingdom Pseudomonadati; phylum Pseudomonadota; class Alphaproteobacteria; order Hyphomicrobiales; family Phyllobacteriaceae; genus Mesorhizobium; species Mesorhizobium sp. M1088. Next base: position 2,612 of record NZ_JAMYMO010000081.1, read on the forward strand.
CGCGGATCGCTTGCCGTTTCCTTCCATTAGTTTGGAACAAAGTTTTTTAGCCACAGTTTTACGCGGTGAAGGGACGCGTTTTCCAAGGAGATCTCTCATGAAAGGCGTTCTGATCACCAGCATGTTAGCAATCAGCGTCAGCTGCGGGGCCGCACTTGCCCAGACGCAGCAGTCGACCGACGATCAGTCCGGCGCCAATTGTGCAGCCGGCACTGCCAATTGCCAGAACGGCGCCAAAATGGGCGAGCAGGCTCAGGGCAAGGCCGGCGCCACCACTGATCAACAGGCGCAGGGCAAACCGAAGCTGAAGACCGGCGAGCAGGCTCAGGGCAAGGCTGGCGCTACGACTGAGCAGCAGGCCACGGGCAACACGAAGATGAAGACTGAAGAGCAGGCCCAAGGCAAGGCTGGCGCCACGACTGACCAGCAGGCCACGGGCAACACGAAGATGAAGACCGAGGAGCAAGCCCAGGGCAAGGCTGGAACCAGCACCACCGAGCAGGCCACGGGCAACACCAAGATAAAGCCCAATCAGCAGGCTCAGGGCAAGGCTGGAACCACCACAACCACCGAGCAAGCTCAGGGCAAGGCTGGCGCCACGACTGAACAACAGGCCACGGGCAGCACCAAGATGAAGACCGACGAGCAGGCTCAGGGCAAGGCCGGGACCACGACCACCGAGCAGACCCAAGGCAATGCCTCGACGCAGACGCAGGACCAGAGTTCGACCGCTTCCATCAGCAATGTGACCGTTGAACAGAAGACCCAGATTACCCAGGTCATCAAGGAAACGAACGTCCAACCCGTTTCCAATGTCGATTTCGACATCTCCGTCGGCGTCGAGGTTCCGCGAAAGAAGGTCCGGCTGCATCGTCTGCCGGCGCGCATCGTCAAGATCGTTCCGGCTTATGAAAATTACGAGTATTTCGTGCTCGCTGACGGCCGGATCGTCATCGTCGATCCGAATACCTACAAGATCGTGGTTATCCTGAGCTAGTTGTGGCCAGACGGTCTACAAGTGGGTTGATCGTACCAAAGCCCGCCGCGCAGCTCGGGCGGCGGGCTTTTCCGTACCCGGCTCCAGCGTCTGCAAATCGCCCATCAAGGTCCGTCCTCGGGGCGAGGAGTGAGCACGGTATGATCGACGGTGTCGGGCAGGCACGGAGTGGGCACGAAGCTTGTTCAGACTGACGCGGTGGCCATGGCATCAATGTTCGTAACCAGCACCCTTCGCGCGTAGTGCCGCGGCCACAGCGGTTCTCCAAACAAGATGAAGATGCCGCCAACCATCAGCGCCACCAACAAGAGTGCCGTTGCGTTTGCAAATATCTCGCCGTAGCGCATGGTAACCTGTCCTGGCCGGAAATCGATTCAGCCTGTGACAGCGGCAATCGGGACGGTGCCGAAACCCAGCTCTACTGCCCTTGGCGCCTTGCGAATGCCGCCTCCCGTTGGATCCTCTCGGGAATAAGCCAGGTGAATAGCGGCACTCTCGGTACTTTGTTCCCGGGGCCGGACGACAGCCGCTCCCTTCATGCCGGACGTTTCCGTTGGCGAAGCCGCTGGCGGTCGTCGCCATTGATGTGCGGCAGCGAGGTCCTTGACGTGACGTTCGTGCATTTGCAGCACCGGCAGCGTCTTCTTGGCAAACTCCTTCGTCGCCGGATGGTCGCCAGAATTCGCGTAAGCGGAAAACAGCGCCAGCGCCTGGGTCTGCATGTCGATATATTTCGATTGGAAACTGTCCCCGCTGGCCTCCTTTAGTTGGTCGGAGAGCGCGCGAAGCTTCCGTGGAGATCGTTCGCCAGTCTCAGAACTGCCTGACGTCTCAGGACCCGCCACTCATCGAGCGCGCCGCCGGCGACTACGGCTGGGCGGCGGTCACCGCCATCAATATAGCGATTGGCCGTACCGCGCCGGCGGAGCTTCTGGATAGCCAGGACCCGCAATGCGCAGCGCCCTTGTCCGGGCTCTGAACAGAGCCGGCGAGGATGCGTGAGGACCGGCTGCGTGGGTGAGATGTCCGAGCCATCCCAGCGTTGACGCCGATCCCGGGGCCGTTCGGCACGGTTTTCGGCAGCGGGCTCGCGCGGGTCTCGCTCCAGATCGTCGCGGGCAGCCGGAGGGTCTGGTTGTGCCATCATCAGAGAGCGCCAGTTTTCGCCTGTGTCGTTCGGTCTAATAGTCCGTCATTCGGTGCCGATGATCAGCCGGGTGGAGAAAGTGGTGCGCACCGGTCGGCTGCAGATCCTGACGGGCCAGGCGGTGCAGACCCCGCTCGGCGTTCCGATCTTCCTGCTCGCCGTCGTTATCGCGCTGCTGATTCCCTTCGGGAATATCCTGCCGGTGCTCTCACTGGTAGTCTTGGCCGTCGCATTGATGGAACGCGACGGTCTCGTAACCCTGATTGGACTGCTGCTCGCCTCGACGTCGTTTGTCGCGACTGCGGCTCTGCTTGTTGTTGTGGCATCAGCGGTCCCGACGTCCTAAGCGCGGGATTGCGAGATCACGGGCGCGTCGTCAGGCATTGAGTCCGAGACCGGCCGCTCACTGACGGCCCAGGCCTGCTCTTCGACATTTTCATCTGCCTCAAGTCTGCGCCGCAACTCGCTCATCACGCGGTGCGTCATCTGAACATCCTCAATCGAAATATGACCTGCCACATAGGCAACAACCATGTCGGTACCCGCAGAGCCATAACGCCAGCAATAGCAGTTTCTAAAAGGGTCCAGAATGTTTGGTCGAACTACCGAGCGGGGATTCGTAACCAGCTCGCTAAGTTCCCCGTGCCGCTCACGATCCTATAGGGTTGAACCAGTGGAGAGCCATGCGGCTATTCGCGAAGATCGAACCCGACAAACAGGCCAACGGCTGGCGCAATCTCGACAATAAGTTCGACCAGCGCGCAGTCACTTTCCACCAGATTCGGCCCGTCTCGGCGCACCGCTGCGATAGTGTCTTTGACGGAGATGATTTGGCCGCGAGGGGCTTGCAGGATTAGCTCGTGAACAAGCTGTTTGGCCGTCACCTTGTCGGGTCGACAGTCCGTCCAAACGTTCATACGAGGCCTCCCACCTCAGCGGGAACCCAAGCGGCCACTTAGGTCACCTCTCGAACAAATCAATGTTCGAATCGTACTGAATAAAGGACTGAATCTTTGGGAGAAATTCTCCTCCTCCTACGGGGAGAGATACATCTTGGCTTCCTTGGCGGCAGCCTCAAAGGCCTTTCGTACCACCTGAGGGTCAATCGGATCGCCCTCTAGATCTGACAGGCAGAGGGTCACCGCCTTGTGCCAGCGAGGTCCTCTGCGGGTCCACCTCTTGAGTTGCTCAAGGGCTGTCCTCGCATTGTTGCAGCCATGCCTGTCGCCGGTTTCAGTCTTCACGAACACCGGAGGGACGAACCAATGGGTTGCCATCGAGGGACAATTAGAGGGGGTGGAAATGTTTGGAAGGGATGTCTGAGCCGGTGATCGAATTTGGTTTGTGCGAAGAGCCACACGACCTGCTAATCAGGAAAAAGCATCCCCTCCTCCATGGCAGCGGCCTGGAACGCCTTGCGGCACTCCTCAGGCTCATCTCGTCGGCAATAACAGCCACGCAAACGCGCACCGCGAGGTTCCAGTCAGGGCCACGGTTGCTTCAGGAGCTCCTTGGCTGCAGCGTGCACGTGGTGGACCCCTAGCGGAAGCCGTCGTGCTCCGTCTTGACGTACACTGGAGGTGCGAACCAAAGGATTGCCATGGAATTTAGAGAAGGACTTCCTCTGCGACCAGCTTCCGGTCGGGAGCTGGTAAACTTTTTGACCCTCGACCCTAAACAGAGGACCGTAACATCCCCATCTCCTCGGCTGCGCCGCGGTCGCGGTGAGGGATAGGCGCCCAGCCTGGTTCGGTTTCGCCGTTGCGGAGCCACGGAAACGGCAGATTCCCTCACGTTGGCGGTGCGGCGGTGGAACGGGGCGACCGAGAACCGCTGTTGCAGTTAAATCTCAGTCTTCGCTGCAGGCCAGCGCGTTCAACGTCCACACATATTTCTGAAAGTCTCAGGCTTTAGCAGCCTTCCGCACGTAGGGATCGCACCATTCGCACGACGACGGGATCGTAGGCGATTTTTTCGGATCTGCTGTAGTTCATTATAAAGAGCGCCGCACCGTCATTGCAGGCGGCAATGACGCGTACGTAGCGGATTTGCCCGTCCCTGATACCGGAATAACTGGCCCACGTCGGCTTAACGCGCCGATAGGTCACTTTCCAGCCCGCCTTTTCATCCTCGACAATTCGATGCTCTATTTCGGCGCGGAAACTGGCCTTTCCGAGCCTTGCGCCCCAAACAGCAAGAAAGGCCTCGTTTTTGCCCTGAAAAGCTGCTCCCTGGTCGGAACGCTGAGTTAAAACAAAGCCGGGGGGCGCATCGAATACAAAGCCAAACTGCTTGATGCCGAAGGGCTGCCACTCTTGCGCATAAAGAAGCGTGGTGGAAAATAACAATGAGACGAAGCTAAGCAGCAAGCGGAACATGGCGCTTAATTAGGGTCGAGTAATATACCGTCCATACCCTGCCGGGGTTTTTTGCCAAGCCGACCTAGCATCGGCAAGCTGGCTTAGTCGCAGACGCCGGCGGCGCCGCTCGACACTGCTGCTTAACCCGACTTGGCTCCAAACTCGTACTCGGGCGATCACCTTGGCCCGATGAGGCGCCGTTGGTGAGCTGCGGCTGGCCAGCGCCGCCGCAGGCAATCGATGGCAAGATTTTGTGGCCGCAGTTGGTCGGCAATCCAAGGCTTACGAGTCCTCGCGTCCAATCCCTGTGCAGATTCCCACTGGAACCAATGCGACCGGGGCCGGTTAACAATGAAGGGGCCCCTCGGATCTTGAATGATGGTCGATCTTTTGAACATCGAGTTGCCTAAAGCCAGGCAGCGCGTGAACAAGCGGAGTCTCTCCAGCGTGCGACCGAAATCCTGGACAAAGACTGCGGCGTCGGCATTAACATCGCGCTGTGCGACAGGATTAGGTCTGCACAACGTCGACTGGCCGAGGCCAGACCTGCACGGACTGCGGTCTGACACGCTGAACATCCGGCCGCTTGGCGGAGCATCGCAACAGGCCGCAAATTTCCGCGCGATGCGCGCTCAGGGCCACTGGTGTTCCAGAGCTTCAATGCGTCCACAAACCGACGGTTGGAGCGTAAAGGACGAACTCGGCGCCGAAATGTCAGATTGTCCCCCGGTCGCTACCGGCAGCAACAAGGTGGTACCGGAAGTTGTTGCGCATGCGTCGTCGAAATAGCGACCAGTTGTGTGCGTCAAGTTCTGCAAAATGGCGTGGCATCGCGGTGACGTCGGCGTGTCCGCCGCGCAGCCCCCGTGTTTAGCGGAGCGGCGGACACATGACGGT
>NZ_JAMYMO010000082.1:0-7996 GCF_040318575.1 Mesorhizobium sp. M1088
AGATGACAGGCGCGATGATCATCTTGACCAGCTTGATGAAGGCATCACCCAGCGGCTTCAGGCTCTCGCCGGTCCCCGGATAGAAATAGCCAATTGCGACGCCGAGGGCGATGGCGGCAAGCACCTGCGCGTAAGCTTGGCATAGAAGGGTTTGCGGGGCGCGGGGCCTGCGCTGCGGACTTGTGCAGCTGACACTGTTTCTTTCCCTGACCGGATCGAGGTGGGTTCCTCCCGCCCAGGCTTCTCCCGTCGCGGCGCTCCGGTCGAACGCTGCACCAACGCTGCCGCAAGCTCCGTGCCAAAACGCGGCGGCGCGAGAAACGCGCAGGACCTCTCACGCCGTGCTTGTGCGGATTTCTGCACTCGCCGCTGGCGCGTGCCCTTCATCGAAGGAAGGGCCGACCGTCGGGGATTGGAGGTCGCTCTGGGCGTTACACGCAGGCTGGCAGCCGCTGGAAGGCCGTCGACGCAAGCACTTTGCCTCAGGTGGCTGCGATCGGCATCCAGATGGTCGACATCTTGTTGTGGTTATGCCCAAGGCCGTCGCCCTAGCGGGCGCAGGCTAGACACCTCTCTTGTTACCCCAGAGCATTACGTGCAGCTGCGGCAGCACGCGGGCTTCGAACCACCTGTCGCGGGTCACCTTTTCAATCAGCCACTCCATGCGTTTCATTATTCCGTCAAGGTCGACAGGCGCGTCTTCATTTCGGGCGCGTGGCGGCGTGTGATTGCCGGGTTGCAGATAGATCGGAAGTCGCGGAAATCTCGCGGCGGCGTCTTTCGCGTAAGCGTAGTCACTATCGTCGAAAACAACGAGCTTGAGCACGATTTGCGGCTTCTCCTGCGCCGCTTCGATGCACGCCTCGACAGCGGCCCAATCGGTCCTCATTTCGCTTGACGGCGGCTTCGGGCTGAGGACCAGCACGTCAAGGTCGGCAAACCAGTCCCTGACCACGGAACCTTGGGTTTCCAGCGCAAAACGGTAACCTTCACCATGGCCTCGCTCGATGAGCGCACGAAACGGCTGAATGGCAGGATTGCCGCCTGACAGTGACACCATCACTGGCCGGCCACCGGAAAGCGCAACGACGGTTTGCCACACCGTGTCGATTGACATCATCTCCCATTCATGGCGGAATTGATTATCCACCGCATGGAGGCTGTCACACCAGGAACAGCGATAGTCACACCCGCCGGTTCTGATGAAGACAGTCGGCAAACCAATGAGCACGCCCTCGCCCTGGATCGTCGGCCCGAAAATCTCGCTGACGCGAATTGCCGGATGCGTATGGGTCATGGCCGGTACTCCGCCCAGGTTTTCGGCGTTTCGCTGACCCGCACGGCCGAGATCTCGGGCAGGCGTGCCTTGCACCATTCATAAAAATGTCTGGCCAGATATTCCGCCGTGACTTGCTCATGTCCCAGCACGTCGTTGAGATGTCGATGGTCGAAGCTCTCGTCGATGTAGCGTTTGAATGGCGCCAAATCGTGATAGTCGCGCACGAAGCCGTTGTCGTTCAGTCCACTCGCTGAAAGCTCCACTTCAACGATGTAGTTATGCCCGTGCAGGCGCGCGCATTGGTGATCGGGTGGCAACGAGGTGAGCTGATGCGAGGCTGAGAAGTGGAATTCCTTGGTGATGCGGAACATTACGCGGTCCTCCTTCGCAGCGCATCGAGCCAGAAGTCGGAGTCCTCGTAGTCGGTGGGGTCCGGCTGCCCAGAGAGATGAAACGCCTCGCGCCGCTCGACGCAGGTCCCGCACCTCCCGCAGTGACGCTCGGCGCCCTTGTAGCAGGACCAGGTCTGCGCAAATGGCGTGCCGTATGCTGCTCCATTCCTAACAATGTCCGCCTTCGTGAGATTCACATAGGGTGCATAAATGCGAATTTTCGCGTAGCCGTCGAGCGCGTGGTCCTGCATCATCTGGAAAGCATCGATGAAGGCCGGACGGCAGTCGGGATAAATGAAATGATCCCCACCATGCACGGCCGTCGCCACCGCGTCAGCGTCGTGCGCTGCGGCGAAGCCGAAGGCAATGGCCAACATGATGGCGTTCCGGTTCGGCACCACCGTAACCTTCATCGTGTCTTCGGCGTAGTGGCCGTCCGGCACGTCCACATGATCGGTCAGCGCGGAGCCGGAAAGGCCGCCGCCGATCTCGTGGATGTCGATGATGCGGTGCGGGACGCTCAGTCGCTCCGCACAAAGGGCGGCGAAGCCCAATTCCTTCCTATGCCGTTGGCCGTAATCGAAAGATAAGAGGCCGGCGAGTTCGTGCTCCGCTGCCACCTTGTGAGCAAGGGTGACGGAGTCCAATCCGCCGGAGCAGACGACGAGAGTCTTCATTGTTGGGTCCTTGTTTTAACCGGGTAGGCTGCGACCGGAGATTTCTCTGCGCTCCCAGTACTTCAGGAAATCCATTTTGTGAAGTGAACGGGGGACGAGTTTCATGCGCTGACGTGCCGCTGTGTGCAAGGCGCCCTCGCGGTGAGCCTGCAAGGAACACGGACTAGCGAAACGTCACGCTTCAGCGGAATGCTCAAAGGCGAGCGCACCGGAATATGCTCTGCAGGAGGTCCGGACCTTCGTAAACAAAGTTCTCGACGATCAAGCGCCCGGCGGTCCCGAGCTTCGAGGGACGCCACCGCGAGGCTTTCAGGTACAAGACGGCCTGAGGATGGGCTTGCCGCAAGAGAACGGACTTACCAGTGGGATGTTCAGCGACGCCGATGCAGATGTCTGGAATGATCACGACATCAATTGTCGCGGCAACTTTGGCTGGCCTGCTCCTCGGGTTCCGTAGATCCAGCGCATTCCGCTTCAGGATCCGTTCGAACCGGAGCACGCCCTCGGTCAATGGACTGACCGGCAAACTCTGAATGATCGGTCGTGAGCCGACATCTGTGAACAAGCGGTGTGGTCGATTGCTATCACCCATGTGTTGCGCGCAGGTATCTTATGGCAGTGGATGAACTGGATTTGATGGTTTTACGGCTGGCGGTCGAAAGCGTCCGCTCGCTCTCCTTAAGCTTCGCTGAAAAGGCCGCCGAGGTAGCCACCAGGAGCCGCGGCATCCTGCTTTTCGACGTGCGGGTCGACGGTGACGCGGAGGTCCAGCGGGTCGCAGCCATCCGATATCAGGGCGACCAGATCGGCGTGCTGGCGTTGGACAGACAGGGTCTTGTTACCCACCAGTGCATCGTCAACGGTACGTTCTCACATTTCACTACGCCCCTGGAGAACTGGCACAGCATGCCCCTGTCCATGCAGGCCAAGATCGATGCCAACGGCCATGCCAGTCTCTTCCTAGGGGCCTTGCGAAATGCCGGACATTTGCTGGGCAGCTAGCATTTGGCTACAATGCATCTGTGAATTTTTGCATGCGCATCGCTGCCGCGGCGGTCGCGGCAAAGCGATCGCCGCGATGATGGCGATCAACGCGCGGGCGTTGCATCGATGCGCGATCGTTTAGACAGAGGTCTCCGCCTGGCATCGAGCAACATGCACGGAGGACGCAAAGCGCAAATGCATCAAGTATTTGAAGGGACGAGCCCCTCGCGCAAATGGAGCTTGCGCTGCCGTTGTCATTCCATCGTGCCGCCGAACTCGGGGGCGTGACGATCGACCACGACGGCCTATTTTTTTGCAAAGCCGAATGTCCCGATTCCGAAGCCACGAAAAAACTCCGATCACAGCGAAGAATAGTAACAACACGGGCGACGCAAGCCGCCTTGCCGTAGCAGGGGAGGTGCTTGCGGTGCTCTCACCGACACGAGATCGCAAATGGCACATGGGTGAGCACCAGAACTGGCGACACCCATGGTGATCGGCTTGACTCGCTGGAGGAAGCACAAGGCTCGGCGGGCAGAGGCGCAAGCGACGGTCGGACACTGGCTGGCTGCTCGGGATCTGATCGAGGCGTAGTCGGACAAGGAAGCGTAGTGCCCTACCTCGATGTTCCTAGAAGCGCGCCGGCAGCCTGGCGGGGGGGCTTGGGGTTAGACTGCCGGCGCACGCCACTCATGAAGAGCGGCCCCTTTTTGCTGTTCCGACACCCATAGTCAACCCGGCAGCGTCTGGATGCCCGCTGTGCTCTTTTCAGAGCGGCGCGCGATGCCGGCCATGTCGGCCGATCCTGCCTAGTCTAGGATGGGGGGCCACTCTCGTCGGCCGAGTTGATGCTCCAGCCAGTATCGCCTTGCCGACCAGCATGAGTTCGCTGTTAGCAATCGATCGTCGCGAGCCGATGCTATCGTGCACGTGTCGCAGCACTCCGGGCGGCTATATCGCTAAGACAGCATGAAGAAGCGTTCCAACTTCCTGTTCGGCGAGCCCTCTTCCTGTTCGGCGAGCCCGTGTGCAGTTCCTGACTCGGACAGTGGACGAGAATTCTCTTGGCGGTACTGCGCCAGAAGGCATTCGCGTCCAACGGAATCAAGCGACGACTATCAGCCGCAAACGTCACATCACAAGAGCGGTCTTCCACCCATTGCAGATTATCCGACTGATCAGGCGGCGTCCGATATGTCCGACTCTGCCTCAAGAATTCCCACAGGTATGGACAGCGATCTCGCTATCCGATTCCGATAGCCCTTATTGTACTTTAGACCCCGCTCGATGTTTTGGATTTCCTGAGCGGCAAGCCCGCACGCGACCGCGAGGTCCTCGATTGAATACCCAAGGTGCTCACGATAAGCGCGGATGATGTGGGTCCCCTGCGACATAGCCTTCAAGACTGGCTCGGGAATGCGCGAATCCTTCATAAACATCTCCAAGAAGATGGGAGCGCCTGACAAATCGGGAGATTTCCTCCCCGACCCTGGCGCACACCCAGCAAATCAAAAAAATGGACGTCCATTCGGCCGGACCGGCCTCATCCATGGAATGGGCCACTTGAAATTGGCAGCCGGGTCGGAATATGGCGGCTCACCTGCTTCTGATCAAGTTCTAAGAACCTGCCCGCCATGAGATGGCCTGATCGGCTGTAGCGCATTCGACCTGCGATCCTACACGACTCATTCTCCCCGATGGCTTTCTTGAACAGCAACTCGAACTCTCACTGACGCCTCCAGTGGCTATTCGCGGGACCGTCCACCCAGCCTCGCGGCCGCTGATACCTTTGACCAATTTCCACCGCCGATGCAGCGAAAGACGGCGCTTGTGCTTGAATCACACATCGATCACCGGTGTTAACCAAATTTTTTAAGCCGCCGATGCTTGTTCGGAGACCGAAAGGATAGGGCGCCCGAGGAAACAGCCGAAAGGGCCGCGCGCTTTTGTGCTGACGTCGGCTTGAGCAAGCTCGATCCGGCTGCTCTGTGCAATCGCCCGACCGGCCGAAAAAAGGATGGCGATTGTAATGATGCGGCGACCGCGAGTTTCCCAAATTGCAGCAAACAATGGTCATCTGGTTCATCCGGGCTTCGGATCCAGACAGGGGGTAGCGCTTTCGATGGACGAGCATCGCCACCTATAAAGGTTCGCAATCATTCGACCGTGACCGATTTTGCGAGATTGCGCGGCTGGTCTACATCTGTGCCCATGAAGAGCGCCGTGTGGTAGGCAAGAAGCTGTATCGGCAGCGAGAAGATCATCGGCGCGATAATCTCGTCGACAGCCGGGAGCACAAGCGTGTGCATAGTGTCGAGTTTCGATGCGGCTGCCCCTTTTTCATCGGTGATGAGGATAATCCGCCCTCCACGGGCAGCCACTTCCTGCATGTTGGAGACGGTCTTGTCGAAAAAGCGATCATGGGGCGCGATGACGATCACTGGCATGTTGTCGTCTATCAATGCGATAGGACCGTGCTTCAATTCACCCGCCGCATAGCCCTCGGCATGGATGTAGGAAATCTCCTTGAGCTTCAGCGCACCTTCCATCGCTAGCGGGAAACTGGTGCCACGGCCGAGATACAGGACGTCACGACACTTTGACAGTTCGCGCGACAGGAATTCAATCTCCGGCTGGATGCTGTTGAGTACCTGGCCCATGACGCGCGGCACTTCGGCGAGGCTCCTGACGAGCGCCTGCAGCTCATCTTCGGTTACGGTCCCGCGGGCTCTGGCGGCGCCGATGGCGAGTGCGGCTAGAACGGCAAGCTGGCAGGTAAACGCCTTGGTGGAGGCGACGCCGATCTCCGGTCCGGCAAGGATCGGGAAGACCGCATCGGCCTCCCGAGCGATGGTCGATTCGCAGGCATTGACGATAGCGCCAATTTTCAGCCCACGCTCCTTGCAGTACCTCAACGATGCGAGCGTATCGGCGGTTTCCCCGGACTGCGAAATGAAAAGAGCCGCCGACTGCGGCGACAACGGGATCTCGCGGTAACGGAATTCGGACGCAACGTCGATTTCAACCGTCAGGCGCGCATAGCGCTCGAACCAGTATTTTCCGATCAGTCCGGCGAGATAGGCGGTCCCGCAGGCCGAGATCGCCAAGCTCGGGATCCTGGCGAAATCGATGCCAGAAACCATGTCGGCGCGATTCTCTATGATGTTGCTATAGTGACGGAGAGCATGGGCGATGACTTCGGGCTGCTCGTAGATTTCCTTCTCCATGAAGTGGCGATGGTTGCCCTTGTTGGCCAGATCGGCCGCGGCCGTGGAGGTATGGCGCGGACGCTCGACGGGATGGCCGTCGAAATCGAAGATATGGGCGCCCGAATTGCCGACAATGGCCCAGTCGCCCTCGATGAGATAGGTAATTTCATTGGTGAAGGGAGCAAGCGCGATCGCGTCGGAGCCCAGGAACATCTCGCCGTCGCCGTGACCGATCGCCAGCGGTGGTCCGTTGCGCGCCGCCATGATGGTCGACGGATCATCTTCAAAGAGGACAGCAAGCGCATAGGCGCCCCTGAGGCGTTTCAGCATGGCACGCATCGCGTCTTGCCGCCTCATGCCGTCCCGGCGGTGTCTTGCCAAGAGATGCGCGACGACCTCGGTGTCGGTGTCGGTCTGGAACTCGGCGCCAGCCGCCGCCAATTCGTCCTTCAGCTCGATGAAATTCTCGATGATGCCGTTATGGACGACGGCGACACCGTCGGTAAAGTGCGGGTGTGCATTGTGTTCCGTCGAGGCCCCATGGGTTGCCCAACGCGTGTGGCCGATGCCGATGTTGCCGCTCAGCGGCTCTTCCTTCAGTCTCCTCTCGAGATTGACGAGCTTGCCCTCGGCGCGCCGGCGGTGCAAGGCACCTTCGGTGATCGTCGCAACGCCGGCGGAATCATAGCCGCGATATTCCAAACGCTTCAATGCGTCGACTAACCGATCCGACACCGGCTGTTGCCCAACGATGCCAACAATCCCGCACATGTTCGTCTCCCCATTCTTGCCGGCAGCTTCAGCCCACGCGAGACGGATACCCATCCGGCCGCGTTCATTGGGAACCTTGTAGTAGTATTCGGTAATATTGGTACAATTGATTGTAGGGATAACTATCATCCACCCCATGGATGAGTGTAAGCGGGTAGCTGATGCCGTTCAGCGGTGGTAGTTCCAAGGCATGAGCGCCTCGATAGCGCTGTTTGGCCAGCCATTGGCGATGCGCTCGAGGGTCTGGGTGAGCCAGGCGTGCGGATCGACCTGGTTCATCTTGGCGGTGGTCAGCAGCGTGGCGATGGTGGCCCATGTCCGTCCGCCGCCGTCGCTGCCAGCGAAGAGGCTGTTCTTTCGGGTAATTGTCTGTGGCCTGATGGCGCGCTCGACGGTGTTGGAGTCGATTTCGATGCGGCCGTCGGTGAGGAAGCGCTCCAGCGCGGCACGCCGGCCGAGCGCATAGCGGATCGCCTCGGCGGGCTTCGATTTTCCCGACAGCTTCGGCAGCTCCTTTTCCCACAGCGCAAAGAGAGCGGCAACGACGGCGGCGGATTTCTCCTGACGCGCAGTTATCCGTACTGCCGGGTCCTGGCCGCGTACGGCCTCCTCGGCGGCCCACAGTGGGGCCATCTGCGCCACCGTCTGCGAGGCGATAACGGAGGAGCCTGCGGCATGCAGTTC
>NZ_JAMYMO010000083.1:0-7526 GCF_040318575.1 Mesorhizobium sp. M1088
GATCGCCATCGCCGAGGCCACCGCGTTGACGACGCTCGCGAACTCACACAGCATGCCGTCGCCGGTGAGCTTGACGATCCGACCCCGGTGCTCGGAGACCAGCGGTTCGAGGAGGTCCTTGCGGTAGATCTTCAGCCGCTCGAGCGTGCCGCGCTCGTCGCGCTCCGTCAGGCGCGAATAGCCGACCACGTCGCACACCATGATCGCTGCGAGGTGGCGCTGCGTGTTCATTGCACCGCTCGGCCAAGCGCCTGCACGCGGGCCGCCCCGCGTCCATGTCCTGCCAACTTCCTGACTCCCCGTGTGCATGGTATCCGTCTCTCCCAGTCGCCGCCCGTCGCCGATAGAGAACGGAAAACGCAGCTCGACCTTGCCTTCACGAGATTTCGCTATCCCGCTTGCGAGGCGTGGAGCATTCCAGTCGCCGCGCTAACAGCCAACCGGCGACACGCCCACGCAGCCTCTGGGGACGCTGACACGCCACTCCCAGAAGGCCGGAGATATTTACTGCCCTTGGTAACCGGTTGACGCCACCGTGGCGGTGCTTTTGTCACCGCCATGTAACAGCGAGATGCCTACGAACGTGCGCATCGGGCATCACACCAGACGTCGCGCTTAGAGGTGCTGAGGTCGGAAAGTGGCGCTCTGTGCTCGTTGCCGCCGACCGATTCAAACGGCAGGGCCTAACCCATCTCGGCCATTCGCGGCATGGCCAGAATGACTGAGTTTTACCCTGGTCTTCCTCCCGAAAATCCTGCAGCGAGGCATGGCGCAGATTCGTCCTCGCCGCGGAGATGCTCCACGCGGCCGATCAGCCCAGGCTGGACCCATTGCGTCGCCGGCCGTTTCATCCCGTTTGGCGCGGGCCCAGAATGCTCCTGTACGCGCTCCCAGAGGCGTTCCCGCATCTCCCGGTTCAAGGTGATAAAGGCGCTCCCGACATAGCGGCCTGTGCCACGCTCGGCCATTAGGGCGAAAGCCGGCTTTCCGGGTTCACGCTCGACGCCGAGCAACTCGTATTCATCGATGCTGTAAGCCTTGGTCTTGAGCCAAGCCGTCGAATTGCCGCTCCGGTATTTGCTGTCCTTGCGCCTCGACACCATGCCTTCGAGCCCCGCCTGGTCTATCAGGTGGGAAGATCGCCTTAGCCTCGCCGGGAAGCGCCTGGCTGAATTGGATACGGCCACCGTCCGGGATCATCTCGGCAAGGATCTCGCGGCGGTCCTCCAGCGCCATGTCGCGCAGGTCGTGACCATTGAGATGCAGAAGATCGAAGGCGACGAATAGAGGTCGTGCTGGCGTCGGGTGATGGCTTTCCGCAAGGCTCCGAAGTCAGACAGTCTCGTTCAATACGATCTCACCGTCGATGATGGCGCTTTCCACGTCCAGTTGCCTTTGCGAGGGCGATGCCGATGGCGAAACTGTCCGAAGGCGACACGATCACGATGACTGGCGAGGTGACGCTTGTTCATGATGACGGGACCGTCACGGTTCGGCTTCACGGCTACGACGTTCCGGTGACGACGCTCGGGGAACGCCGCGCCGAAATACCGGACCTCTCCACCGCGTCCGCCCTCGGCAATCGCGACAGCATGCTTGGCTTTCGACACATCGATACCGACGTAAAAAATGTTATCTTGCTCCATGGCTCGTCCTTTCTTCGCTTGGGGCTCGGCTCGGCACTCCCGAGCAACCCCCTTTTGCTTAACAGCTGCAAAGACTAAGGGCGGGCCGCCGCTCAGACCACGGTCATAACGTCTATTAGCCATCGCAACCTTACCCGCCAAATCGTCCTTGTTGCGCCAATATTTGACGAGCTTCTTTTCATACAGCTTTCGGAATCTCTCGAGTTTGGCCTTTTTATCGAACTCGAGCTTTTCCGCGGCCCACGTCTTGCGAGCACCGCCTTCGAGCAAAAACGCCACGGTAGGACGCCTTGGGCGACGGCGTGCTCGTACTCCATCTGGGTGTAGCTCTTACCCCTCAACTCTGAGCCGTACGGCTCTGATGCGATGAGTACGTAGTAGTCGCTGTCATCGATGCGCCGCTTAATTTAATCCCATTGCGTGTCGTCGCTGGCTTGGAATGCCTCCATCCCCACAGGAATATGCCCGAGGGTTAAGAACCGCCTCGATGACCGACCGTCTTTCGTCCACCAAATCGGCATAGGTCGAGCTGACGAAGATTTGGTAGTTAACGTCCATGCGGCTTCACCCTTCGATCCGCCCTTGTAACTCTGCAAGCAGGCTGGGGATAACGTTCCGTGCCCGCATCAAGAAGCCGAGTCATGATTGGGTGAAGCGATCAAAGTCCGATCCGCGCGCTGGCACGCCAGGTTGCCCGATTTGCCGGAAGGAATAATCACTTGCGGCCGAGGAAAGGTGCGGTGCCCCCCGCCGCAGCGACAGCCTTCGCTATTCCTTCTTGTCGACCAGCGCCCGTAGTGCCGAGACGTCATGCAGCAATAACCTGCTGCCGCGCTTTTCGATCAGGCCTCTCTTGGCGAGGTCGCTCATTTCGCGCGAGACCGCTTCCCTGTGCGTGCTCATCGTTGCCGCCAGCTCGGAATGCGTCGGTGCCGGGCTTATGGACACCTCGCCGTCCACGAGTGCGGCTTTCTCCGCCCGATGCAGGAGCTCGACGATCAGCCGTTTTCGCACGACCAGAGTGCTGTATTCGAATACCCGCTCGGTCATGCGCCGGAGCTGGGCAGACAGATGCTCAAGCAGCATCCAGGCAAAAGTCGGGTGGGTCATCACGATATCCCGGAATGCTGTGCCGGACAGCCGTGCAGCGCGAGTTGCCTCCAGTGCGACTACGCTGGCAGAGCGTGCAATCCCGTCAATGCCTCCGAGCTCCCCGAAAATGTCGCCCGGTTCGACATCGCGATACGCTATCTCCCTGCCGTCCGCTGAAACCAGTGTCACGCGAGCCCGTCCTTCCAGCAGGAAGAAGACATCGCGACCAGTGTCGCCGTGGGAAATGATTAGCTCGTTGTGTCGATAGCTGCGCTCGTGCCACCGTTTGGTCAGCGCGGCGAGGTCGGCATCGCAAAGTCTCGAGATGAAGGCCAGAGAGCCTGTCACAACGGTCTCTTGTTCAATCAAGTGTACTTCACCTTATTCCCTATCCAAGGAAATTTGATGGCCGCAGGCCCCGCTTTCCGGGATGCAAACTGGGAGCGGATTTCGCCAATGTTTTTCCCGGTGTGGGAATTCCCACAGCCGAGCCTGGTTCGACTGTCATATCCTTTTTGCAACGTCAGGCCCGCCGGCTCGTGTGCAAGCCGGCGAAGGGAAAGGGAACAGTCATGAAATTCTTGGCTCCCGTCACAAAACTTGCTGCGGGGTTTCGCAAATTCGTCGCGCCGCGCTACCGCCCGGAGCTTTATTACATGCGTGGCCCGGGGCCAGCCACCGCCCGCCGTATGGGCACGCCGCGGCAAAACCAATCCATCGACCACTACGCCTAATTTGCCTCGCGGACGGCTGACGCTCTCGCCCGGAGTGCCGTTCGCGCCGTTCCGTACCGGTCAATTCAGATCAATGAAGGGACGATCTGATCATGGTTATAATTCATGCTGCCGCCATTGGTCCATTTCGCAGGTGGTTACGCCTCCGCGCCGAGCGAAAAGCTCTCCTGTCGGCAACGGACCAGTTGAGCCGTTTACCCGATGACGTCCTTGGCGACATCGGCATCTCACGTGACGAAATCATGTGCGATTTGCGAAGCCGCGCCATCCGTCATGCGGAGGCAGGCGCGGCCGGCACGACGATCGAGCGCACCAGGATCGCTTCGGCCTCGATCCCGAAACGGTTGGCCGCCGGCAGTGGGTACGCCTCGGCCGAGATCCCCTTTGGCTGGTCCACGAGCGCGCGATCGAGCCTTACATTGCGGCTTCGACAAGCAGCGGCGCGCGGACGGGACCTTCGAACGGCACTACACCTGCGACCCCCAAGGACTGAATGTTGACCTACGGGAGCTGGGGAGGATCTCAAAATGATCATGTCAGTTGTTAAGTCCCTCGCGCCTGTGACGCTCGGCACCGTGCTGATCGCAATCAGTCCGGCTTCATTGTCGGCTTCTGACGCTCAGGACCTCGCGTTCGCTCACGCTGACATGCCAATCAAACAGCTGAAAGACGTCTATTTGGATTGCGAGCGGGGAGGCCGCCGGTGCGCTGGGGACGGAAGACGTGATGTACTGTTCGATGCGCGAGTTCCGACTAGGCGCGCGATAGCAGTTTGCGCATAATCTACGATGCATGGCCTTCTGCACCGTGCGACGCGGCCCTCCATCGACCACTTCGAACCATGTTTGGACCGCGCACTTCGCCGATCAGCGCAGTAACCAACCCGCGGAGTTCCGCGAGCGACAGCCTTCAAACGAATCAGTCGGTGGTAGCGTCACGCATAGGGTGAATCACGAACGCGCTCGCCTGCAAACCCCTTCGCCCGGAAATCTGCCCCGGTTACGCGGTTCGCCAGCAGACTGAGAAGGAGCGGCTTCAGCCGATCGCCGATGCTTTTTGTTATCTTTGTGCCTAATGGCAGCTTTGCGCCCCGATTTCGGCCGTTCGACTATATCGTTCGAACTGCCGAAAGCTGTCGGGGCTCCGGCCCTCTCAAACCCTCCGCCGCCGTTGTCGCGCATGTGCCGCATGCCACCTGCCGTGCTTTCAGCGAGCCGACCTTACCTCCAGTCTGGAACCTAGCAGTCGCCCAACTGGTTCAACCTTCCGCCACGGCCGGGCAGGGGACGGCGTGCAAAACGGTAGGCGCGACCTAAGAAACGGTCGCGGTTCGAGTCGGTAGAGAGATACCGCCGATACAGTGCTGTAACCGAGTTCGTTTGCTGACGGGACTTCTTGATCGGCGCAAATAGGTCCGACTCCAACCTCCGCAACCAGTTCCAGCATAAACCACTAATAGTCGCGATCTGATCAAAGCCCGCCGGAAAAAACGGCAAGGCATTTCCCACGGCAGGTTTGGCGAAGCGCGGAAGGGCACTCTGCCGCCCAGAGTAAGCGGCCTGCACGGTGAAGACGAGAGGGACGCTTTTCCAAGCGCGGAGTTCGAATCCCTCCCTCTCCGCCATACGACATTGTTTACCTTGATAAAAATACAGAATAGGTTGCGCGTCCGCCATAAAGCCCGCCAACCGAAAAAGGCGTATTCGCGGCACGTCAGCTTACGACACAAATATGCGGGGTTGATGCTTCGACCTGGGAGATGGCAGAGATCAACTTCGGCTTCGCTAAGCGAAGTCGTGGGGTTCATGCGACAGCGGAATCAGGGTATGCGACGAGCACCCCGTGCCGGGTGAACCTCGCCGTCGGGAAGTACCGATCGGTGCGGAAGCAAGCGGATTCACGCTTGTCGGCAGCGGACGGCGGCGGTGGCGGTCAGCATCCGAGCAGGCTCCCAACTAGCGAGACAAACGTCCAGAGCGGAGGGACTTCGCCACCCTGAACGACCGCTCTCCTCGGCTTAGTCAAGCATACCTACGGAATGATGCGCCTGGCCGGTGACAAATGGATCTCTGCTGGACCGCCGATGATATGGGGAGGCGCTCGCAAATCGCGCCCTACGCGCGGGTTGATCGGTTGATCAACATCAAAGCTTGAATATGAGAAATGCGCTAACTGTGACGGCGGTGGTCACCGTGGCTCGAGTGTCAGCAGATGTGGTAAGGTTGAGTGTCGGCGAGTAGCAGAGGTCCAGCAACAATGACTTTGAGGCGAACCAGAGCTTACGGCGCATCCGGCTTGGTTCTAGCGGTTTGCACTGTGTTTGCTTGGCAGAACGCCACTGCTGCTCACAATTGCGACGCAGCCGCGACGCCTGGCGTCAATTGGCACGAGTGTGACAAGAAGCTTCTCATCCTAGAAGGACAAGACCTGAGCGGGGCGAACCTGTTCGGTGTTGATTTCACTTCGACCGACCTCAGGAACAGCAATCTCCTTGCGGCAAATCTTGAGAAGGCAACGCTTGTGCGTGCTTCCCTGGCCGACTCGACCGCCAAAGGCGCCCGGTTCGACAGAATCGAGGCCTACAGGACCGACTTCAGCCGTATGGACGCGCAGGGCGCTGTGTTTGCGAGCGCGGAAATACAGCGCTCGAATTTCCAGGGCGCCAATCTGACCAATGTTGATTTCACAAAGGCAGAATTGGGGCGTGCGCAGTTCCATGACGCCGATATCAGCGGCAGCCGCTTCTCGTTTGCCAATCTCGCACGGGCGGACTTCCGAGGAGCGACGTTCACCGCGCCGATAGACTTTGACCGCGCCTTTTTCTTTCTAACCCGTATCGAGGGCGTCGATCTTTCCAATTCGGCGGGTCTGTCCCAGTGGCAGCTCAACATGGCTTGCGGAGACGCCCGGACCGAGTTGCCTTCTGGCTTGACGAGGCCTGAAGATTGGCCCTGTCAATTCCAGCAGGAATAGTTGTCTGCAAGCGAACTGTGCAATGCTGCACCCGACAGGATTTGAACCTGTAACTTCTGCCTTCGAGGGCGCAGATCCTTCGCCAAAGTGGCACGTTTCTACGGTATTGCTATTGGCGAAATCGCGGCCGAAGGGTGTTTGTGCCCCTTCCGTTCACCGCTACCGGTTCAATCGAACCGGTAGCTCCTGTCCGAATAAGTGGCAGCAACTCTTGTATCGTCGAGAATGACTACCATCGTCGTGATTATCATTCAGAAGCCTGGCACCAACGCGTCGATCATACTCGCCTCGCAGCACTTGAAATAGGCCGCGGCATCTTGGGGGGCTTAAGCTTTCGTCGGTCAAACGCCTGTCGAATGCATCTAGAGCGTTCATTCAGCAGCTTGGTGAATCCGTTCGACCGGCGTGTACTCGTTTGTCGAAGGTTCAGGAATACAGTCGCAACGGCCTCACTATGTGATCTGGAAGGTCAACTGCTGATCCTCCCGCTCAACTCCTAATGAACCAGCGGATGCCGCGCGAATGGCGCTCCAGGCCGCTACTTGGGCGACGAATGGAGGCATTCACTCACGACCGCTGCGGGTTCTTCGACGACCCGCTGTCTTATGACTTACCTTGCGTAGACACAGCTTGTGAAAACGCGCGATAAGGTCGGCCTGCGCTAGATTCAAAGACGGCCGGGGCATCAGAAGATGGCACACCGAATGTGCAACGCAACGCTTGGCCTCGCGGCACTTGCCATAGCCGCGTGCCAATCGGCTCCTGAAACGTCGCAACCGGCCACTCTCGAACCTGCGCTAGAACCCGGTGCCATTCCTCCCAACGCGGCCGAGCTTGACGATCTTGCCATCAAGCAATGACACGACCTCGGCGGCTACGCGGTGTATGTCCATGCTGATAATACGCACGGTTCCCTCCATCGTTGGTCACGAACAGGGAGCGAGCGGGCAACACGACAAATACGGAGCCGTGCTCGCGGCGCATCCGGGCGAGTCGTAGGGGCGGCCAGATAATGTGCTCGAACTCGCAGTTCATCTGCATACGACGGCCTGCCCGCACTTGCGTGCTCCCGGTGCCCCGT
>NZ_JAMYMO010000084.1:0-5975 GCF_040318575.1 Mesorhizobium sp. M1088
GTGTTAACTTCCATTGTGGACGCTCCCTCTCTTACGGTGGCTGTCAAACACCACCATTCTGGCACATCGATGCCGTCGAGGGGGCGTCCACCCCATCACTATCTCTTCTGCTGAAGAAGGAAGCTGGCTTTCGGATTAGTGAAGCCTAGCAGAGGGCATGAAAGTTTCTCCGCAGGCGAAAGAAGCGCCGAATCGACTCAGAGCAAATGCGGGATCATTGTCCTCACGCATCAACCAGGTGGGGAGAAAAATGGCAAAAAACGAAACCACGACCACGGGCGTCGCAAGCGCGGCGTCCAAGATTCTTAGCAATCCCAAATCAACGAAAGCAGAAAAAAGCGTTGCTGCCTCAGCTTTAACTCAGGCGAAAGATAGGGGGCCGGGTCGCTCTAGCCGTGGGAAAAAGGCTAGCAATTGCATACAAAGGTAGGCCGGCAAGCGGGGCAACTGCCCCCGCCCAAAAATGCAACAGTTAGCCACTTTGCGTTGCCGGCCAGTATCTCTGAATTTTCAGCGATTGCCCCTGAATAATCTTAGCCTCTATACCCATGGATTGGTTAAGCGGCTAAACGCCGGCCTGACCTGATGCGTTATGATTGCCCATTGGAGAAACTGGGCGCCGCACCCAGCAGCCATGGCCTGCATGAAGGTGCTCGGCGGCGATAAGGCCCCGGAGATTGCCCGCGTGGCATTTCTCAGCGCCACCAAGGAAGCGAAAATCTTGAACGCCTGACATCACACACGTTCTGATCCTGGGCTGTGTTCGCGTGTCGGCGCGCCGATGCCTGGCGTCGTCTCGGCGCTCTCGGTCGCTGCCGTCCAAGCGGCGAAGGCCGGCGATCTGCTGTTTTCGATCGAAGCTTGAGATGGAACGGCGCTGCATGCCGAGCGCGACAGGACCATCGCCGAAGTCCAGATCAAGGCCGGCGACCAGATAATGCCAACGATCTGCTGATCGCATTCGGGTGAATGAGGGTGCTACACCTGAAGGGAAATTGGCCGCACACACCCATGTCGCAGGGGATGACCAGCAAAGTCGGCCTTGGAGTAATCTAGGGTCAAATAATCGTTGTTTGCAATTGCGCAGGCCGAATTTTCCAAATAGGAACGCCGGAGATCAACACGGGAACGAATTTGATGGATGAAGCAATTGGGCAGCGAAGGGCTGATCTGCTAGGGATGACAGCAGATATCGTCGCAGCCTATGTCCAGAGCAACGCAACGCCCGTGGCGGATCTGCCGAATTTGATCGCCATTGTCAATTCTGCGTTGTCTGGCCTGGCTGAGCCGGTCGCTGCACCATCGCCAATACTTATGCCCGCGGTAAATCCTAAGAAGTCGATCTTTCCCGAATACATTATAAGCCTTGAGAACGGGCGCAAGTTCAAGTCGATGAAGCGCCACCTGGGCTTGCTTGGCATGACACCTGATGAGTACAGAGCCAAGTGGGGTTTGGCGTGGGACTATCCTATGGTCGCCCCCAGCTATGCGGCTCAGCGGTCTGCGCTTGCCAAAGCTGCCGGTCTCGGCCGCAAGGCGGTTGACAAAACGCCGCCAAAAAAAGCACCAGCAAAGCGCAAGGCCAAAGCCTGACAGTGCACGACGTTCGGGCCATGCCATCAGGTCTAGACGGTCTAGGTGGCCTGGCTGGGAATGAGCTGCCTGGCTTCGCGGTTCAGTAAGCGCCGCTCACGCGACAAGACAAGTTTCAGCACGGCTTGCGCTTCACGTCCTTGTATCCTGACGGGGCAGGAGAGGTCGATCAATGTGCGATCGACAAGTCGAGCCGATACATCGTCGCCATCGACACAGAATCGAATCGTATCGATAAAATCGCACTACATCGATAGGTCGCGCTCTGCCGATGCCACAAGCAACAAAGCCGCTGAATCCAGCAGCGCTCCGTGCTTCAAGGGCATGCCCATACGGGTGCTGGGTAAGCCTAAATTTCTTCCGCGAGCAATATCCTGGCCTCCTTGGCAGCAGCGATGAACGCCTGGCGCGCTATCCTTGGTGGTTTTTCTCCACGGATTACGGCAAGGCATGCTTCGATTGCGGCGAGCCGCGACTTGCCCGCCGGCCTCGGCCAATCCCTCAGCAGAACTTCGGCCGCGTCGGATACGGACGCAACAACTCTGTCGCGATCGATCCGGCCGGGTTGAACGACGACGGGCTTTCTGAAACGTCTCGTACGCACGACAGCCTCCAAGAACAAGCTATGTTAGCTTCTGCAGATCCTTTGCGCCACATCAAACGTCGGCAAGTGGCAGAAGGCATGCGCTTGGCCAGAAGCTGCCGCCGCGATGGACGCTGCCCAGTGCTTCAGCATGTCGGGCTTGGCCCCGACTTTCGAGGAGCGCATCGCCAAGAGCGGCGTTACCCAATAAATGATCCACAAATACCCAGTGAAGGGGAGTTCGCCGAACACCGCGAAATGGAATCTCGGGCTGAATTTACTCCATATCCGGCACGTCGCCGCTGGTGAATAGCAGGGTCGGCGGACCGTAGTCGCCAACGGCCGGGTCGGCGTCGCGGCTCCATGCTATTACGCCAACGTGCTTCCCTGCGAGCGCCTGACCGGTGCGAATGGCGCGTTCCTCGCTTTGCTGATCGGCCGGACCAAAGGCGGGAAACAGTTCGCCGTCCTCGCCTCGATCGAACGCCACGACGAGATTAGCTTGGGCTTCTTTTGACCGGGCAGAATATGATCAGACATGGCGGGAACCTATCACGAGGATTGAGTCGCGTTCGAGACTCGGGCGGTGTGCGTGCAAGGGCACCGTTTTAAGGAGCCTGTGCGCGTGGCACTCGTCAGGTCGCGGAACACTATCTACACTGTGGAGCGGGTTGCCGGGTGAAATTTGCTGCTCAATTTCGGCGACGAGACCTGACTGCCTTCAGCAGTTCGCTCTCGTCAGTGTGAGCATTTCGAAAAGTCGCCACTACCGTTTCCGCCAGGATTTCGCCCTGTTGGCTTAAAGGGTCGAGGTGTTCGTCTGCGCAAATTCGATCGAAAACGCGCTGGCAAATAGCTAAATCATGAGGACTAAGGCAGGTGCGATTGGTACGCAGGCGCTGCGGCATGTGCGACCCCTCAGGCCCGCTGCCCGTACAGAGCAGCGGGCCGCTACAGCTAGGCCGGAGGAGGAGAGTTCAGTCTCGCAAAAACGTTTGATGTAGAGTGCTTGTTCCCGGCTAACGAAGTTGGTAATTTTCGTACAGTGCGCCAGCTGGGCAAGGCAGCTTCCTCGATTGGCAGCACGCCGGCCGGGCAGGTGTCCTCGATGCCATGCGCACCAGAGCAGGGCGGCAAGGCCTTGCGGATTATCATCGGCATCCATGCTTTGATCTGCGTTCGCTAATCCGCCCCATCTCTACGTGACATCTTTTTGCGGCGAACAGGCGTCCAGTCGGTGATCGTGTCGGCATCCACGGTGATTAGCCCGCCAGCTTTCACCGTCACCTTTCGATTTTCCTCGTCGACGCGCGTGACCTCGCCGGTCAGCTGTAGCTCGTCACCTGGTTTGGATCTTTTAGGAGCAGGGACTGAATGCGGAAAACCATAGGACGGGATGCTGACACTAGCTCTTCCGTCGTCCAGCAGCTTCAGCACCGTCACGGTGATCGCCACCTCATCGCCGATATTGATGTCCGCAACTTCCCAAGCCATGCCCATGATTCTGGAGCGGCTTTGACGGCAGTCAAGGGATTGCTAATATGTGGAAAATGCCAACGCCGCCAGCGTGCACCTTGTTTCGGAACCGACTCGAACCAGCGATATTGATTAAAATCATACTGTGTGGAGTGCGGGCGCATGCTCACCGAGCCTTGGCGTTGGCCGGCTGTCATGTATTGAGTTCCAAATGCCCACCCTGGTCGAGAAGCCGCCCAAGGGCCAAGGGTGGTTTCACGACATCAAATATGATGGGTATCGCACGCAGTTGATCATCCAACGGGGTAAGGTGCAGACCTGCACACGAAACGGCTTCGACTGGACTGACAGATACAGCCCAATCGTCCGGGCTGCGGCTGAATTGAACGCAAAGCGGGCAATCATCGACGGCGAAGCAACAGTGTTTGGCACCACGGGGCGTCCGGAGTTCTTCGCGCGACCCAATTATCCGATCACCCGGACGAATTTCTGAACCAAACGTTCCTGACTGTTGCGGCCTAGCACCGTGCCAATTTGTACGACTCGTACATGGCCTTGATGTCGCTCAGGCAGGGAGTAGAGTCCACTTCGGCGTGTGCCTGGGGAGGGCTGGATGAGCGTCGCGCAAAGGGTAGGTCCACTTCTAGAGCAAGCAATCAACGTACTCCTCAACAGGGCGGACCTTGGCGACACGGTCTCGATCAAAGTGGCGCTGCGCGAAGCTCGGGAGGCTGCGCCTTATTTGGTGGCCTCCGACGAAGAATTAACCGAGGCGATAGTCGAGGCAGCAACGGCCATGGGCCTCTACGTGGCTTTCGACGGTCGCGAGTAGCTGTCAGCCAACTCAAGTCACTGTGGCATCGCAACAAAGCGCGCCGTCCTGCGCCATTTTCAACAGTTAGAGGTAATCCGCAATTACCTTCGCAAGCTGCTAAATCTGCCTGTAGAACGGGAACTGGCTGAGCAAAGGTATTTGCTGGAGGAACTTGATAAGGTCGACAAGGAGTGACCGCATGGCCCTCCACTGGTTCAACCCTCCGGTCCCCGTCAAGACCGAGCGTCCCTGGATCATCCGCAACGTCAACAACGCCGAGGCAGCCGGCGAGGAGCTGATGAAGTGGACCAGGCGTGGCCCTTGCTGGGACCTGGCGGTGCGCGTTTGCATGGCCGTGATATTCGACGAGATGGAACCTGAGGAGGCTCGTAAGGCATTCCTGGCTGCTGCAAAAGAGGAGGGGATATTACTCCCCCCAACTAGCTAACTTGGATGCGGTAAAGGTTCTCTGGCCAGCACCGCCTTGGCGAAAGGAGCCCGCCGCCGCTGAGGGAGAGGCGACGGACCCCCCTACAGCGGCTGCACATCACGAAGAATCCGCTGCCACCTCTAAACCCGCGAGGGGCCTACATCGTTCCCCTACAACCTGGGTTGATCGGCAGGCTGGTTCCGCTTTAAGTTTCCTCTAGGTCTCGCCATTCGTTCTCCCCTCCTGTGTACGTCAGGTCCGACCACCCAAGTGTCCGCGTCGGGATCAGCCACGTCGAAGGTGCGGCCGAGGAACTCATGAAGTGGACTAACCGGGGTCCTCGGTGGGACCTTGCGGTACGAATCTGCACGGCCGCACTGGCCGATAACGTGTCACCTCAAATGGCTGCTAAGGCGTTCCTGGCTGCTGCAAAAGAGGAGGGGACGTTACTCCCCCCAATGGCAACCAGCGGACTGTTCTAACCAGGAGGCCCGTCGCCCATGAGAAAAACGACGGACGCCCAACAGCGGCTGCACATCCAAGAGAAGAACCGACCGCTGCAAGTTCTAAACCCGCGAGGGCCTACATCGTTCCCTATAACCTGCGTTGGTCGGCAGGCCTGTGCCGCTCTAAATTTCCGTATGGCTCTCCATTGGTTCAACCCTCCGTCTACGTCAGGACCGACAGACCTGGCATCCGGTACGGGGTTAGCCATGTCGAGGGTGCCGCCGAGGAAAGCGGAGTGAATGCCGGCGCTGGTGCTAACATAGGCGGCAGCAGGGGCATTAGCGCCGGTGCCGGCGCTAATATCGGCGGCAGGAGTGGTGTCACCGCCGGCGCCGGCGCAAATGTAGGTGGCGCGGTCGGCGTTACAGCGGACGCAGGCGTCAATGTGGGAGGCACGGGTGGCGTCGGCGTGGGCGTCGGTGTCGGCGTGGGTGCCGGGCACCCCGCCGAGCGTTGTTGCTCAGCTGTCCGTAAGCGCGAATTTCCCCGCACCTTTTGCTGTTGAGTGCTCTGATGCATGAGGTGTCCACCAAAATAGGTGGACACCTTGTGATGGAAGAAGATGAGCAGAA
>NZ_JAMYMO010000085.1:0-5399 GCF_040318575.1 Mesorhizobium sp. M1088
TATCATCGCGTCTCCCCAAAGAAAGCTTGACCCCAGCACTCCGGTGCTCAGGTTCTCCTGGCTGCCGGATGCGCACGTCTGCGGTCTTCACCGGATGCGTACTATGGTCCTGACGCAGCGGGTGGAGCTATCCGTCACTTCCCTGCCCTGTGCGCCGCCACCAATCTCGCGTAGAAGGGCCCTGGCCGAACCCGGCCCTGCGACGCGAGAACTCCATGCGAATAGTGTTGCCTGTCCTGTTGCTCGGCGCCGCCCTTGCCAGCCTGTCGCCCGCCAAGGCCGCGGCGGGCGATTGCGGGGATGCCGCCGCGCTGGTGCAGCAGGCCTATCCCAACGCCCGAAAGAGCGCCGACGGCACCTCGTTCACGCTTGAACCTCATACTAGCATCACCTCAACGTTCACGGAGAGCGAAGCGCCATTTGGCCTGGTCTGCAAGATTTGGCCCGCCCATGTCGACCTGCTGTTGGTGGCAGTGCTGCTGATTGACAGCGCTAACGGCGACCACCTGCATGTCGGCGATATCGAGCTTCTGGTCGTCGACAGGAATACGCGGCGCGTGCGCCAGCGCCTGCTCCAGCCCGGTCTGATGACCGATGACGCGATTGTCATCGAGAAGGTGGAATTCGACACGGGCCGCTATGCACTGGCCCCCAATGTCAGCGCATTCGGCCTGCGCATCGAAATGGCGCACCATTCGCTGACCGCTCCCTTCACTGAAACCGACCTGCGGCTATACGCTCTCACCGGCGATGATACGCTACGCGTGGTGCTCGACGGCCTCGTGGTGGCCGGCTCTGGCGGCGATAGCGATGGTAGTTGCGCCGGATACTTTCATTCCAGCCAGGTCAGCCTGGCGATAAGCCCGGCGCGCCATCATGGCTATCACGATATCACCGCGATTGAGCGGTCGAATACCGATAATCCCTCCCCCGACCATAATGGCGAATGCCAGTCCCATCCTGGCAAGCCTGCGAAGCGGACCTACTGGATGCGCTATGATGGCAGCCGCTATGCGGTTCCCGCGGCACTCAAGGTGATGGGGTTGTGAGGCGGCCGCACACGTCCCTGCCTTGGTTCGTCAATGTCATCAATTCCAGTTGAACGGGTATCGACCGTTAATTCTCTCGTGGTAGGAGGCGCTCAAGGGGGCTCTTCTCAAAGGAGCTGATGATTTGTGGTGGTCAAGATTCAAAAGGGGTTTTGCCGGAACGTGGGACGACAGACTTGACGGGCTATTCTCCGCAAAGGTCGACTACGCCGGAAAATCCATTCTCGATGTTGGCTGCAATATGGGTGTTGTCGCCTATGAGATATCCAAGCTGAAACCCAGCTCGATCCACGGGATCGACATTGCCAAGCCGCACATCGAGACCGCAAAGATGTTGTTGAGTGGCTCCCCGGTACATGCCAGGTTCGATCGCCTGAATCTTGGCAGCCGGCGCCTCGGCAATATCCTTCTACCGAAATACGATATCGTCCTGCTGCTGGCCGTCTATCAGCACATGCAGCGCAACATCGGCCCAGGCAAGGCGCGAAGGGTGCTTTCCAATATTGTGAGGCGCACCTCAAACGTCGTTGCCCGCGTTCCGCCTGGAACGGATGGCGAATTCATCGAAACGCTTTCTGACGAGGGGTTCCAGGTCAAGAGCACTCACACATCGCCTCTTGGTAGTCATGTGCTCGTGCTTGAGAAACCCGCCTTACGAAATCCGCAGCCATAGAGATGACATCCATGTGGCAGCAGCGGGCGCAGACCCGCTGCCTGCCTGCAACGCAGTCCCGGGAGAGCCCGATTCGCCGGCAGAAAGCACCTTGCGGATGGACGTCGGGCCTATGCCTTTGACATTGAGGTTGGCTCCGCAGCCGTGCTGGAAGAGCTTTTCAAGGCCAATGGCTGGAGTAGCGGCTGGCGGGACGGCATCTACCACTACGTTCATTACCATTCCCGCAAAAATGAAGTGCTTGGGATTGCGCGCGGAACCGGCAAGGTTCGGTTCGGGGCAACAGGGGCCGTACATTGTCCTTGAAGGCCGGCGACGTGGCAGTTCTTCCGGCCGGCACCGGTCACCCAGTTGGCCGTCCACGGGAAGGCTCCCGGTCTATGGGAGGAAGCGCCGCTGGTCTCAGCGTGGAAAAAATGAAGCTTGAAGATGAAGTCCGCCACGTTTCCGAAGACTTGGACGATGATGTACTGAGTGACGCTGTGCGGGCGCTGCATCGTCGGGTTAAGATCGTTCATGATTTCGATATCCCATACATTGCTGGCTACAGCAAAGATGGCAGGACGATTTATATCGATCGCCATATGCCTCGCACTATGGATTGGAAATCGGCCAAGGTCCGGCTTGCCCCATTTCTGCTAACGCACGAGATCGTTGAAAAGGCGCTCCTAGACGAACTCGGGCTTCATTATCTGCACGCGCATCAAATCGCCCTTCGAGCCGAACGCGATGCAGTGAAGGCGGCGGGTGTTGGCTGATCCGCTTACCAGGCCGTCAACAAAAAGAACGAAAAACCGATCTCCGAAGAGAAGCTCAAGAAGATTCCCAAGGATCTTGACCTGACGCCCTACCGCGACATGAGTGACTTTTCAACGCTAGAGCGTCTGCTGAAGGCGCAACGATAGTCGGACAAGCCAATGGGTCCTCGCTTGCCAGTTCCATGACCGCCGCCTTGCTGCAGAGCCGACGATGCTCTTTGTTAGATTCGAGCCCGGCCGAGAGTAGGGCTTTCAGTCGCAGATGCTAACGAGGCAGTAGGTTTCCTTGTTCCTTGGCCGTTTCGAGAAACGCCCCGCGGACCACTTCGCGTTTCACCTGATCGATCAAAGGCATGCTGGCAGAGCTGCACTGCGCTGAGCCATTTGGGCCACGCTGCTTGGTCCTGTGCAACAGTTGCTCAGCGGCTCGGCGGCCCGCTCGAAGTCGTTGCACTGATAGGCAATGCCAGGACAGGTGGTCCTTACGGACACTGGCGTCAGGATAGGCGCTTAATTTGAGAAGCTGGAAGGTGGGATGCTATCGTATTAGCGCGAAGGCCGTGTATCCTTTGAATTCCATGCGCTGTGCAACTTCTCAAATAATACCTGCGTAGCCACTATGTGAATTGAAGCCGAGGACGATGACAACCAGCCGCGCGGCCTGGTGGCCGAGCGCCACGTCCGAAGGACGATGGAGGCCGCCAACGCGTGTCCGAAAATTGTAGCATACTTCGGACTCATACCTTGCGTTTGTCCGAAAAGCACAGCCGGACGGGACCGCCGAAGCGGCGAAAGCGACCCCCGCGCCTCCTATCCGAAGTCAGAGAGAACCAGAGAGGACCCATAAGAGGAACTTAAAGCCGCAAGAGCCCGCCGACCAACCCCGTTTAGCCGCAGCTAACGGAACGATGTAGGCCCTCGCGGGTTTAGAGGCGGCAGCGGATTCTTCGTGATGTGCAGCCGCTGTAGGGGGGGTCCGTCGCCTCTCTTCCTCACCGGCGGCGGGCTCCTTTCGCGAAGGCGGTGTTGGTCAGAGAATCTTTACCGCCATCCAAGTTAGCTAGTTGCCATTGGGGGGGAGTAACGTCCCCTCCTCTTTTGCAGCAGCCAGGAACGCCTTGCGAGCCTTCTCAGGTTCCATCTCGTCGAAAATCACGGCCATGCAAACACGCACCGCGACGTCCCACAAGGGCCACGCTTGGTCCAGTTCATCAGTTCCTCGCCGGCTGCCTCGGCGTTGTTGACATTGCGGATGATCCCGAGACGCTCAGTCTTGACAGGGATCGGAGGGTTGAACCAGTGGGTTGTCATGTGGGGAAATGTCGGGCAACTATGGAATTTTGTCGGCCGATTCCAGCTTCCGCAGCTCAGACTGCTCTGAAAGCTCCCGCGCCAGTGTGGCAAGCGTCGGTGTCAGAGTTGGTTCGCCTACAAACCTTAGGAGCCTGCGCAGCTTCCGGCAGTAGTCTTCCGAACTGATCATCCCTCGGAAGGCACGTCCCCTACGCAGGATGGCCATGAGGGTCACTGAAGCTTCCTTCTGGTTCGTCGAAGGCCATAGAAGCCCGCGCTGCCAAAGTGGTGGCGCTCCAATCAACCTCGACCTGCTCTCGCCGCTCAAGCTCCTGCAACAATGCAGCAAGGGACGCCGGCAGTTTCTCGTCGACTTCGAGACCAAGCCTGTTGCGGAGCATCTGACGATTATCTTCTGAGCTGATCAGCCGTTGAAAGGCTGTCCCTGCTGTTGGTCGTGCCGGCATAAGGTCGTTCCCACATTCGGTCTGAAACACTTTCGTTGTGAAAGGGTTCCGAAGGGGAAGCGAATAATTTGGTGAGAATCTCTGAGCCGGGATTGGATGACCAGCTCGCGCGAAGTTCCCCGTGCCGCTCTCGATCTCATAGAGGGTTGAACCAATGGGTTGCCATGTGGCTATTCGCGAAGGTCGAACGCGACGAACAGGCCAAAGGCTGGGCCAATCTCGACAATAAGCTCGACCAGCGCGCAGTCACTTTCCACCAGATGCGGCCCGGCTCGGCGCACCGCTGCGATGGTCTCTTTCACGGAGATGATTTGGCCGCGACCGGCTTGTAAGATCAGCTCTTTAACAAGCTTATGGGCAGTCACTTTGCTCGGTCGGCAGTTCGTCCAAACGTTCATACTAGGCCTCCCACCTCAGCGAGAACCCACGCGGAACATTCATGATCCTCTGTCGGGAAAAATCAAGAAGAATGTTTGATGGAAATTTCTTAGCGGGAACCAGAGAAACAAGTACGGAGCGAGCCTCTGTACTCTTCCGCTTTGAGCTCAGCCAGCGCTAAGGGACTTCTTCGGTCGGCCCCTCTTTGGCCCGATCAATAGCCGCAAGTAATGACTGAAGGTTTGGCGGCAGTTCTGGTTCGACCCCCAGATTTAAGAACGTTTGTACGTTATGGGGAGGGAATCTCGCGTGCAGATCGGCGAAGCTGGGCAAGAGGAGTGATCGTCATGACCGTTCTTGCCCATAGCATCGCCAGCGACCCCCACGGAACGTGGCGGGCCGTCTTCTTGCCTGAAGAGCTGCATCTCTATTTGGAGTTCATCGGCCAGGCGCCGGCACAAATCCCGTCCACTGGATGAGCCTCGACGGCTTCCTTGCACGGCGGCCAAAAGATGCTCTCCACCAGCGGGCGCGCTGTAGAGTCTCGCGATTTTCGCCACAGCGACGATATTGGACACCAGGGTCCGCCGATCCATCAGGGCAACGGACGCCATCTTGGATCGGCTAGTGGTCGATGCTCAGGACGACACAATTGCTCGGCGTCAGAAGATGTCCTGGCCAGCATGGGCTGGCTGGTCATTGTAGCTCTCCGTCGGGTTTGCGCGCCGGCCTTAGCGGGCAGCGGATAGGCTACTTGGCGAGGAAGTCCGTGATGAGCTTG
>NZ_JAMYMO010000086.1:0-5075 GCF_040318575.1 Mesorhizobium sp. M1088
GCTCGCCAACCCATCCGTTGCCGCTCGAGAGCTATGCGGCCTGGCTATCCACCTACAAGTGGAAAAAGATCTATGGCCGGGAATTGGTTTACGCCGGTCCACTCTTCATCCACCAGCTCTCGCATATCTGGATCGATTTTCGCGGCATCCGCGATGCTTCCATGCGCAACCACGACTGCGACTATTTCGAGAACAGCCGCGAGGCAACCTACCTGCAACGCGACTACGCCATTCGCAATCCGAAGGGCTTCAGCGGTTATGGCGAGAATTGCTGGGGCATTACCGCCAGCGACGGCCCAAGCCCGACAAAAGGTCAAATCACGGTCGGTGGCCGCCGCTTCTTCGGCTATCTGGCGCGCGGTGCGCCATTCGGCCCTGATGATGGAACGTTGTCGCCGTGGGCAGCGATTACCTCATTGCCCTTTGCGCCAGAGATCGTTCTGCCGGCACTGCGCTATTTCCATGAGATCGACCTGCAAGAGGGCAACCCTTACGGCTTCACCGCAAGCTTCAATCCGACAATAGCAGCCGCCGACGGCCGGCCATGCGGTTGGGTATCGCCGGACCACGTCGGCATCAATCAGGGGCCGATCACTCTGATGATAGAGAACTACCGCTCGGGCTTCCTGTGGCGCCTGATGCGCCGCGTGCCGGCCATCATCGCGGGACTGCACCGAGCCGGTTTTTCGGGCGGTTGGCTATAAGAAGTCGAGATGACAAAGCTCCCCGATTGGTACCAGGACTTTTGACTGCTAGCGCATGCCGCATTTGCTGCGAATCTCGGTTAGCGGCAGTGGGTGATGGGCGCTTTTATAACGCCGGTCACGAATGTCTGAAACGGGTAGGTCACGATTGCGGACAGGCGCCTTAGGCTGGGATACACGAGAGCGGACATTCAGGTCGTTGCGAACATCGTCGTGACCTGACCCATTCACGACAGTCGAAATCACGGTGAACGGGTCCGCTTGCGCCGGTTAAGCGAACGTACGGCGTGCTACGAATCTCGCCTGGCTGGTCCTGGGCGGACAGAGGAGCTAACGTCTATGCTATAGCCCTCCATGGCCCTCCTGAATCCCTAGGTTTGGACGCCAGTTCGAGCGGAGCGCCAGAGAGATGCCCTGAGGCGCTGCTGTCACGTGGGATGGCTGCCTCGCAGGCGCCGCCCTCCGATAGCTCATGGGCGGCTTGAGGCGGCGATCGCGGGATAGTCGGTATAGCCAGCGGAGCCGCCGCCATAGAGCATCGCCGAGTTGAACTCCGTCAGCGGCGTGCGCGTCTTCAGCCGTTCCACAAGGTCGGGATTGGCGATGAACGGGCGCCCGAAGGCGAAGAGGTCCGCCTTGCCCTCGGCGAGCCGCGACGCCGTGAGGTTGAGGTCATAGCCGTTATTGCTAGGTATTGTTGAAGCGCCGGCGGAGCGATCCGAAGTCGAACGGCGCGACATCGCGATCCGCCCGTGGCGCCCTCGACGACATGGATATAGACGATGCCCAAAGCATCGAGTTGATCGACGATAAGTCGAACTGCGCCTGGGGCGCGCTGCTCGAGACGCCGTTGGCGGGCGAGACGGGCGAAATCCGGATGCCGGTATGGGCTTGGGCAGTTGGATGCCGACGAGCGAGGCTTCGTCGGTGATCGGGGCGGGCGTTTTGTATCCAACAGCCTTCATAACAGGCATCTCCTCATACTTGAGACGCAGATAAGCCGTATCTGCGCGGTCCGTCGGCGAGGCATTCTGCGTCAGGCGACGCCGGGCGTGAGCAGGACTTCCAGGCCGATGTTGCGGTACATCTCACGGCGCATGCGGTCGGCGACGCCATTGACGATCTCGGCCCCGTCTTGCGACGGATCGACGTGGACCCGGAACGGACGCTTGCCGAAGGGCGCGCCGACGACGCGAACGATCTCGCGGGCCACTTGTGCCGGATCGGCGTCGGCGGGTTCCAGGTCCGCTAGGCCCTTCAGCGCTTTGTCGGCGATCCCGGCGTAGGGCCGGATTCATACTCTGCGACTCGGGCCGTATCGGACGGCGAACCGGAGTGAGCGAAGTGGTTGGTGCCCTTGGTGAAGGCGCCTGGCACTATGATCGTCGTCTCGATGCCCCACAGGGCCAGTTCAGTCGAATAGGACACCGCCAGGGCGTCCATGGCCGCCTTGGCGGCGAAGTAGGGCGCCAGGAAGGGCGGCGTGCCGCCGCGCGTCGAGACGAGCCGACCCAGACCAGCAGACCCTTGCCCTGGCCGCGCATGTGCGGCAGCGCGGCGCGATTAACCCGCTGCGCGCCCAGCACATTGACGTCGTACTGCTGGATGAACTGGTCCGGGTGAAGGCCTCGGCAGGGCCGAATACCATATGCCCGGCATTGTGGACGATGACGTCGAGCCGGCCTACGTCCTTCAGAACATGAGCGATACCGGTCTCCGCCGAGGTGTCGGACTGGACGTCCAACTCGATGGTGCGCAGGTCGAGGCCATGCTCCTTCGACCAGGCGGCTACTTCGGCGACGCGAGGCGCGTTGCGGCCTTCGGTCTCGCGCATGGAGGCATAGACCGAGTGGCCGGCTTCGGCCAGGGCGCGTGCGGTCATGAGGCCGAAGCCCGACGAGGCGCCGGTGACGAGAATGACTTGCTTGGACATGGTGATGGTCTTTCTTCTGGATTTGGATGAACTTATGGCTGTGTTGTGGTCCTTGGCGGTCGGCTGCGATCAAATGATCCCGCCATTGGCGCGCAATATCTGGCCGTTGATCCATGAGCCGTCTGGCCCCGCCAGGAAGGCGACGGCGTTGGCGATGTCTTCGGGCTGGCCGAGACGTTCAAGCGGCGCCAGCTTCGCGAGGCGGTCGATCAGCTCCTGCGGCTTGCCGTCGAGGAAGAGCTTCGTGGCGGTCGGTCCGGGGGCGATCGCGTTGACGGTGATGTTCCGGCCCCGCAATTCCCTCGCGAGAATGGGAGTCATGGCCTCGACCGCGGCCTTGGTGCCGGCATAGACGCCATAGGTAGGCTGCAGCAGCCCCACGACACTTGAGGAGAAGTTGACGATGCGACCACCGTCGCGCAGGCGCTTGGCCGCTTCGCGCAGCGTGTTGAACGTGCCCTTCAGGTTGATCGCGATCTGGCGATCGAACAGCGCATCATCACTCTCACCGATCGTCGCCAGATTCATGATGCCGGCATTGTTGATCAGCACGTCAACGCCGCCGAAAGCGGTCTCGGCGGAATCGAACATGCGGCGTACGGCTTGTGCGTCTGAAATATCGGCCTGCGCAGTAACCGCCCGCCCGCCGCCCGCCGCTTCGATCCTGGCGACCACCGCATCCGCCGAGGCGGCGTTGCCGGCGTAGTTCACCACCACGGTGAAGCCGTCCTTGCCGAGGCGTTCGGCGACGGCCGCGCCGATGCCGCCCGAGGCGCCGGTCACGATGGCAACCTTCTGTGTCTGATTGGTCATTGTCTGTCTCCTTCTTTGGGTGTCGTTGTGGCTGCTGATGACAGACAGATGCACCTTTCGCTTATGCAGATAATCATGCATTATCCGGCATCACTATCCGACAGGTCGTATTATGGATCGTTTCGACGCCATGCGCGTCTTCACTCGCATCGTCGAACGCAGGAGCTTTACCAAGGCTGCCGATGACCTCAGTCTGCCGCGTTCATCCGTGACAGATGCCGTGCAAGGGCTGGAGGCGCGGCTCGGTGTGCGGCTGTTGCAGCGGACCACCCGTCAGGTCAGCCCCACACTGGATGGCGAGGCCTATTACCAACGATGCGTCAGCCTTATCGCTGACCTGGAGGATGCCGAGGGCGCTTTCGTCGGCGCTAAGCCGTCAGGCCTCATCCGCGTGGACGTGCATGGCACCCAAGCGCGGCACTTCCTGTTGCCCGGTCTGCCGCGCTTTCGCGAAATGTACCCCGACATCCGCCTGCATTTCAGCGAGGCGCATCAGCCCGTGGACCTGATCCGGGAAGGGTTCGACTGCATCCTGAGAGCGGGCGAGCTGGCCGACAGCGCGCTAATCAGGCGGCGGCTGGCTATTCTGGAGCGGGGCACCTTTGCCAGTCCGGACTATCTTAATCGGCTGGGCATGCCGAACACACCCGACGACCTTAATGGCCATGAAATGATCGGGCTGCTTGCGCCCGACACGACCGAGGTCGTCCCTCTCGCTTTCCTCGTGAAAGGAAAAGTGAACCGCATCACGCTGCCTGCCATGATGACGGTGACCGGCTCGGAGACGAACGTTGCCGCCGCCTGTCTTGGCCTT
This sequence comes from Mesorhizobium sp. M1088, assembly GCF_040318575.1. Lineage (NCBI taxonomy): Bacteria > Pseudomonadati > Pseudomonadota > Alphaproteobacteria > Hyphomicrobiales > Phyllobacteriaceae > Mesorhizobium > Mesorhizobium sp. M1088. The sequence continues at coordinate 4,265 of NZ_JAMYMO010000086.1, forward strand.
GGGCTCATTCAGGTGCCGCGCTATCGTGTAGTCTCGGAGCTGGAGAGCGGCGCGCTTATCGAAGTCCTAGCCAACTTCCCACCGACGCCCTTGCCAGTTCACGCGCTTTATTCGCACAAGCACCAGCTGTCGCCGCGGCTGCGAGTGTTCATCGACTGGGTGGCGGAGCAATTCCGCGACAAGACTGCACCGAAAATATGATACCTTCCCCCAAGAAGGGCGCAGACGATGCTCCGATTGTTTGCAATTATCGTCGATTCGTGAATGGTAACCTGCGCACCAGACGCAGCCTAGTCGTCACTGCCGCCAACTATCTGCCGGTGGGACGCCCGCGGGCTCGCGCATTGGCGGCCACTATCGCGCAGATTCATAGCGGCGTTAGAGGGCTATAGAGTAGACAAAGTTCTCATCTTCATCCCGCACGGCCCGCCAAAAGGACGGAATTCGACATTTGCGTGCGGTATCGAAGTCCGGACATTCACGCCGAGGCAATCGAACTTCATGGCAATCGAGTCGAGGCTGACGTTGCCGCCGCTCGCACAGGGCGCTCATTCCGCAAAACAAGTGTAAGAAGTACGCCTCCCCTAGCTTTGCGGCGGGGATAACCATCAGTTCACTCTTTGTTCTTTTCCGAAAGCGCCTGGCGAGATAGTCTAGCGTGTCCACAGATTCCTCAGGGAGCAGCGCGCAGATGACCATCCAGCCCACCAATACCATGCTGCAGGGGGACAGGATTCTCAATGAACCGATAATCAGCTGCCCAAGCTGCAAGACGGAAATCAAGCTCAATGAGTCGCTCGCGGCCCCTTTG
>NZ_JAMYMO010000087.1:0-4998 GCF_040318575.1 Mesorhizobium sp. M1088
AGTGGGTCGATGCTGGGTGCCTCGGTGCTGCAGCCGGGTCACTCAAGGGCGCGCCATCATGATGCGCCGGATTCGTCAGTGGTTGATCTGAATCCCCTCGCACTGTTCGAGTTGCGTGACCATGCTCGTTCTGTGCCGGCGGCGCCTGCCGGGCCAGCGTTCGCCAGGGCTGAGGAGACGCCCTCCGCGGTTGGCGAGGCCGCGGTGGCCGAAAGGTGGGCTCGGTTGCAAAAGCAAATGGACGAACCAGTCCATGATCCCGGCCCTCAAGTGGATACATCGCCATGGGAGGCGCAACTCATGGTGCAAGGGAGCGGACAAGAACACGCCGCGGCGCCCTACGCCGGAGGCAGTGGGTCGATGCTGGGTGCCTCGGTGCTGCAGCCGGGTCACTCAACGGCGCGCCATCATGATGCGCCGGATTCGTCAGTGGTTGATCTGAATCCCCCCGCACCGTCCGAGTTGCGTGACCCTGCTCGTTCTGTGCCGGCGGCGGTGCAGCCAGATCCTCCAATAGGGGTCTCCGGTCCCGACAAGCGTCCTCTTTATTCCAACGATGCGACCGTTGTCGAAGGGCTGAGGTCAGCATTGGAGAGCACGGTCAAGCGCCATGTAAATTCTCTTCTCGGCTTTGGTCGTTGGCTCTTTGATAATAACAGGCCGGGATTTGCTGCTCGGCTTCACGAGGAGTCGCTGGATCCGGATCTCAAGGAGTACGAGAGCAAGAGTGGCTCCTCGGACGTGGCTAGAGCAGTGGGTCATCTCAAGACGTGGGCGGGCGGAGCGCCAGTGCTGGACCGCGCCGCTGTCCTGAATAATCCCGACCCTGCCGACGCCGCGCTCATCAGAGATTACACAGCGGCTCCCATCAAAGAGTACAAGGCAGCGCCGACCGGGCCGAATCCCGCTACCATTCAGACCTATGGATCTGCTCCTAGACGTTTCAGTGAATACCTGGTTGAAAACAAAAAGCCGGGGATTGCGGCTCGGCTTCACGAGGGGTCGCTGGATGAAGATGCCAAGCGCTATAACAACTCCGGTGGGATCAGTGCACTAGCTCATCTCCGGAAGTCCGAACTCGGGCGCGAGCTCCCTGGGAAAGCTAATGAAGACGACGCTGTTCTGCCATTGTCTTTCGTGCCAACTGGGCCCCATCACCAAGCCTCGGATCCCGCAGGGTCCTTTCGTCCCCTGATCTGGCGCGACGGCGACCAGCGCGCGCCGGACGAGCGGATCGCTGCACAGGACAGGAGCAACCAGCTATCAAGCGAGGAGGTCCTCATCAACCGTGAGCATGATACAGCGGAGTTGAGACCAGCGAAGAGGCAAAGGCCCCTGAACAGTCGTCTGCAGGACGTTGCCACTGAGCCGCAGCTGAGCGAGATCGGCAATTCAGGCGCTCGCGTGCTGATGCAGGCCCCCACCCATCAAGTGGGTGCATTGCCATGGGAAGCGCAGCCCATGATGCAAGGGAGCGGACAAGAACACGCCGCGGCGCCGTATGCCGGAGGCAGTGGGTCGATGCTGGGTGCCTCGGTGCTGCAGCCGGGTCACTCAACGGCGCGCCATCATCATGCGCCGGATTCGTCAGTGGTTGATCTGAATCCCCCCGCACCGTCCGAGTTGCGTGACCATGCTCGTTCTGTGCCGGCGGCGGTGCAGCCAGATCCTCCAATAGGGGTCTCCGGTCGCGACAAGGGTCCCCTCTATTCCAACGATGCGACCGTTGTCGAAGGGCTGAGGTCAGCTTACGCGGGTAAGGTCAAGGAGAGCACGGTCAAGCGCCATGTAAATTCTCTTCTCGGCTTTGGTCGTTGGCTCTTTGACAATAACAGGCCGGGATTTGCTGCTCGGCTTGACGAATCGTCGCTGGATCAGGATCGCAAGGAGTACGAGAGCAGGGGTGGCCCCTCGGAGTACGAGAGCAGGGGTGGCCCCTCGATCGTGGCTAGAGCACTGGGTCGTCTCAAGACGTTGGCGGGCGGAGCGCCAGTGGTCGACCGCCCTGTCCGGAATCCCTACCCTGCCGACGCCGCGCTCATCAGAGATTACACAGCGGCTCTCATCAAAGAGTACAAAGAAGCGCCTGCGACCGGGCCGAATCGCGGTACCATTCAGGTCTATGGATCTACTCTTATACGTTTCAGTGAATACCTGCATGAAAACAAAAAGCCGGGGATTGCGGATCGGCTTCACGAGGGGTCGCTGGATGAAGATGCCAAGCGCTATGTGAACTCCGGTGGTAACCGGAGGATCAGTGCACTAGCTCATCTCCGGAAGTTCGCACCCGGGCGCGAAATTGCCCTTGCTGCTCGTCCGGAAGACGCAGTCGGCATGGAGGCTCGTGCCATTGGGGACGCCGCTGCGCAGCGCAGCGGGACGCAGGAGGCATTGGGTCGGCCAGAGAGGCCCCCTGGGAAAGCTAAAGACGGGCGGGTGCTCGGCGCATTGGAATGGCTAGGCGACGAACATATCCAGAGGGATTACCAACTCCTGGAGCAGGAGTTGCAGGGGAACAATCCAGATCTCGCCGCCCGGACGCGGTTCGTGGATCCCCTCGTAGCCAATTATCATCTGCGCTTGGGCTCCGAGAGCGTCATGCTAAGCGCATTCCAGCGCATCGTCCATCAGAACGGTAACGACACAGCCGACTTCCTGTTCGTGCCAGTGAGCGATGGCGGTAAGACTCTTGCGGAGCGCGGCACCCATTGGTCGCTGCTGTTCGTTGATCGCAGCGACCGGGAACGGCCGGTTGCCTATCATTATGACTCCTACAACGGATGCAATGACACGCTTGCAAAAGAGCTCGCAGAAAATCTGGGCGCCAGCCTGGAGACCCGCGTGGGCGTATCCCGCATCGCCCAGCAGAGCAACGTGGTGGATTGCGGAGTCTACGTGGTGGACGGCACGCGGGCGCTGGTTGGGCGATTGCAATCGCAGCCAGATAACCTGAACCTCAACAACCTCGTCGTCAATCGGCAGGCACTACAAACCCGCCTCAGGGGTGACAATACATTCGGAACGGCAAATAATCTCACGAACTTTGAACTCATGGACCGACAGGCCCGAGACGCGGTTAAGGAAAGCCCCGTTGGGACGTTTCACCAGCAGATCAAGCGGCTCGGCCAGTCAGCGCCAGACGTTGCTCCCGGGGACCCATTTAAATCTCAAAGTCTTGAGAGCAAGGGGGACGCCGCTGCGCAGCACAGCGGGCCGCAGGAGGAATACAGTTGGCCAGAGTATCTCCCCCCTGGGAAAGCTAATGAAGACGACGCTGTTCTGGCATCGTCTTTCGTGCCAACTGGGCCCCATCACCAAGCCTCGGATCCCGCAGGGTCCTTTCGTCCCCTGAGCTGGCGCGACGGCGACCAGCGCGCGCCGGACGAGCGGATCGCTGCACAGGACAGGAGCAACCAGCTACCAAGCGAGGAGGTCCTCATCAACCGTGAGCATGATACAGCGGAGTTGAGACCAGCGAAGAGGCAAAGGACCCCGAACAGTCGTCTGCAGGACGTTGCCACTGAGCCGCAGCTGAGCGAGATCGGCAATTCAGGCGCTCGCGTGCTGATGCAGGCCCCCACCCATCAAGTGGGTGCATTGCCATGGGAGGCGCAGCCCATGATGCAAGGGAGCGGACAAGAACACGCCGCGGCGCCGTACGCCGGAGGCAGTGGGTCGATGCTGGGTGCCTCGGTGCTGCAGCCGGGTCACTCAACGGCGCGCCATCATCATGCGCCGGATTCGTCAGTGGTTGATCTGAATCCCCCCGCACCGTCCGAGTTGCGTGACCATGCTCGTTCTGTGCCGGCGGCGGTGCAGCCAGATCGCCCAAAAGTGGTCTCCGGTCCCGACAAGGGTCCTCTTTATTCCAACGATGCGACCCTTGTCGAAGGGCTGAGGTCAGCACTCTATGCCGGTAAGGTCGGGGAGATCACGGTCAAGCGCCATGTAGATATTCTTTTCGGCTTTGGTCATTGGCTCGTTGAAAATAACAAGCCGGGGATTGCGGATCGGCTTCACGATTCGTCGCTGGATCGGGATCGCAAGGAGTACGAGATCTGGGGTGGCGGCCCCTCGGCCGTGGCTGGGTCACTGGGTCGTCTCAAGACGTGGGCGGGCGGAGCGCCAGTGGTGGGCCGCCCTGCCCTGAATCCCCACCCTGCCGACGCCGTGCTCATCAGAGAGTACACAGCGGCTCTCATCAAAGCGTACGAGGCAGCGCCGACCGGGCCGAAACCCCGTACCGTTGAGGTCTATGGGTCTGCTCTTAGACGTTTCAGTCAATGCCTGGTTGAAAACAAAAAGCCGGGGATTGCGGATCGGCTTCACGAGCGGTCGCTGGATGAAGATGCCAAGCGCTATATGAAAACCGCTGACATCAGTGCACTAACTCATGTCCGGAAGTTCGCACTCGGGCGCGAAATTGCCCTTGCTGCTCGTCCGGAAGACGCAGTCGGCATGGAGGCTCGTGCCATTGGGGACGCCGCTGCGCAGACCGCGGCACAAGCTCATGGCCACGCAGGAGAGCAGGGACCCATCTCTCGAGCTCAACAAGTCGCGCCAGCGCCGTTTGAACGGCACTTGGGCAAGAAGCGTGAGGCCCAGGACGGACTGACGAGTACACTTGACAGGAGCAACCTCGTGAACAGCGGGGGCGTCATCATAAACAATGAACATTACACAGCGCTGTTGAGACCGGCGAAGAGGCAGAGGACTGATAATCCGCAAAGCCGCGCCATGGGGCGGCAACTGAGCGAAGCAACCACGACGTCCATCAGCCAAGCCTCCGATCAAGCCCGAGCGGACCTAATGGCTTCCTTCAGAAGCAGGGAGCGCTCCGACGCGGGGCGTTGAGCTCCATGGCTGGGGTCAAGCAGAACAGCTCTCTTGACGACAGAGGCGCTGATGCGATCTCCGGACCGGTAGCTCTCGCCGTAATTGATCAGGCTGGTACTGTTGGAAGGCTTGATCAGCCTCGTCACCCCAATCTCCAGCATA
>NZ_JAMYMO010000088.1:0-4965 GCF_040318575.1 Mesorhizobium sp. M1088
GGACCAGCGCCACCGCCTCCGGCACCTGGCGCACCTGCGCCTCGAACAGCTCGTGGATGCACCGCTCCGACGGATAGGCCGCCGCCGTCCGGTTCAACTCCTCCAAAAGATAGGCGCGCTCGTCGGCCGGCAGGATGTCCAGGTTGCGCACCGGCGTATTGGGGGCATGCTCCAGTGCCCCTGCCAGTTGCTCGAGCACGTGCTGCATGTAGCCGCAGACCCGATCCGCAGAGATTGGCTCCGCCACCTTCGCCGTCAGGCCGAGCGCCTCGCCATAATCTTCCACCGACAGGGTCAGCGGATAGTTGGTGCGTTCCTCCCCGCCCAGCCATTCCACCCCCGCCAGGACATCATCCGGTCCGGAGCCGGACATGGCCGCCGGCGTGTTGTGGCGGTAGTTCAACAGCGCGCTGAACAGCGGCGCCGGCGCCGCAACGCCGCTGCAGCGTTGCGCCAGCGCCAGCGAGGCATGCTCGTGCGCCAGCAGCTCGGAAAGCCGCGCATGCGTGCTGCGCACGCTCGCCGCGACCCCGGTCCCGTCCAGGTCAAGCCGCACAGGCAGGGTGTTGATGAACAGGCCCATTGTGCGGTCGGCGCCCGCACCCGCATGCATACGGCCGAACAGCACCGTGCCGAACACCACCTGCTCTCGTCCGCTGCTGCGCGCCACCACCTGCCCCCAGGCCAGATGGCACAGGCTGGCCAGGCTCACCCCCAGCCGCCGCGCCTGTGCCCGCAGCCGCTCGTTGAGCGCCTGCGGCAGCATCCGATGCGCCTCGCCGACCTCGCTGCCGTCGCCGTAGACTTCGCTCAGCCCGAACGGCATCGTCGGCTCGTCGATGTCCGACAACTGTTCCTGGAAGAACTGCTCATGCGCCTTGGCATCGACACCCAGGCGCGCCTGCGCCACCAGATTGCGGAACGGCTGCGGTACTGCAAGCTCATGCGCGCGTCCCTCCAGCACGGCCCGCACCTCGGCATGCATCACTTCCAGCGTCGTGTGATCCCCGATCAGATGGTGCTGCAACTCCAGCAGCAGCCAGCGTGTGCTGCCGGGCTCGCGCGCGATCACAAACCGCAACAAGGGCGCCCGGCCAAGATCGATGCGGTGCCGGCGCGGATCAAACCGGCGCCGGAGCTCATCGGGGCCGGAACCATCACACGCATCCAGCTCGACCTCGCTCACCTCCAGCGGCGCACGCCGCCACACCACCTGGGCTGGGCTCGACAGCCCCGCCCAGACAAACGACGTGCGCAAGATGTCGTGCCGATCCACCACCTGCTGAACCGCGCCAAGATAGCGCTCCAACAGGTCATGGTCGGCAAACGCCATCTGCGACACCAGCAGGTAGGGATCGCCCCGGCTGGCCAGCAGATGATGGAACAGGATGCCGTCCTGCAGCGGCGACAAGCCATAAATGTCCTGGATGTTGCCGACGCCGCCGGGCACCGTGGCGACGATCCGGTTGATCTCCGGCTGGGCCAACTCAATGAGCGGCAGCATCTGCGGCGTAATCGCCGTGCTCTGCTCGGTGATCAGGTTGGCAGGCACCGCCACCTCGTGATGGCTGCCAAGGCTGGCCGCAAGATCGGCAAGCACCGGCCTGGCGAACAGGGTGCGCACCTCGACCCCAAGCGACAGCCGCCGCAGACGCTCCATCAGTTGAACCGCTAAGAGCGAGTGGCCGCCGAGTTCGAAGAAGTTGTCGTGGCGTCCGACCCGCTCGACCCCGAGAAGCTCCGCCCAGATCTGTGCCAGCGCCGTTTCGATCCCGTCGCGCGGCGCCTCATAGGCCGCCCGCGCATAGGCGTCGTCGGCCGGCGCCGGCAGTCCCTTGCGGTCGAGCTTGCCGTTCGGCGTCAGCGGCAGCGCCTCGATCCGCACGAACGCAGCCGGCACCATGTAGTCCGGCAGCCGCCCGCTCACATGCGCGCGCAAGGCGCCGGCAAGCCCGCCTCCATCGTCCTCGTCCGAGCCGGCCTCGGGTCCACACACCACATAGGCGACAAGGTGCTTGTCGCCGGCGCGGTCCTGGCGCGCCACCACCGCCGCCTCGCGCACCCAGGCATGCTCGATCAGCCGCGCGGCGATCTCGCCCGGCTCGATGCGGAAGCCGCGGATCTTCACCTGGTCGTCGTTGCGGCCCAGAAACTCCAGATTGCCGTCCGGCAGATAGCGCGCCAGGTCGCCGGTCTTGTACATCCGCGCCCCGGGTTCATCGCTGAACGGATCGGCCAGAAACCGCTCCGCCGTCAGCTCAGGCCGGTTCAGGTAACCACGCGCAACACCCGCCCCGCCAATGTAAAGCTCACCCACCGCCCCGAACGGCACGGGCGCACCATGACCGTCCAGCAGATAGATCCGCGTGTTCGCAATCGGACGGCCGATATGTTGCACAGCGTTGTCACTGAAGAGCTGTCCCGAAGTTGCCACGACAGTAGCTTCAGTAGGGCCATAGTTATTTACTAACTTGAGAGATGACGGTTCCAGCGAAGGCACACGCTGGACACGATCACCACCGATAAGCAAGTACTCCAACGTGGGGTTTATCAGCTTGTCTTCTAACGCGGTTGTAGCCAGCGGCGTGACTAAAAACGCGGCGTCCAGTGGCTGATCACGCCACCATTGCAGTAGAAGCAGGGGATCTCCTCCTGCTGCTCTGGGCGGGAGCAGCAATGCGCTACGATTGGATAATGCAGACCATAGCTCCCAAGCGCTGGCATCGAATGCCACTCCAGCCGTGAGTGTGCAGCAGGTTTCTGGTTGCGGACAAAACCTTTGCACATGCCATGCTGTAAGATTGACCAAGCTGTGGTGCTCGACCATGACGCCCTTTGGGCTTCCGGTGGAGCCGGAGGTGTAGATGACATAGGCGAGATGGCGGGAGGTGAGGCCAAGGGCGCGCGGCTCGGGATCGCAAGCGGGCAGCCCGGCCCAGGCCGGGGTGGCCGTCGTAAGATCGACCACCCTCACATCGGCCAGCGCCTCGGCGCCCAGTGCGGCGCGTCCGGCCGCATCGGCCAGCAGCAGGTGCGGCGCGGCTTCGTCGAGAACCTGCCGCAGCCGCGCGCAGGGATAGGCCGGGTCCAGCGGCAGATAGGCACCGCCCGCCTTGAGGATCGCCAAGAGACCCACCACCATCGCCGGGCTGCGCTCCAGGCAGATCGCCACCGGCTGGTCCGGCTTCACCCCGAGCGCGATCAGATGATGCGCCAGCCGGTTGGCCCGGGCGTTGAGCTCGCCATAGCTCAGCCGCTCGTCCTCATGGACCAGCGCCACCGCCTCCGGCACCTGGCGCACCTGCGCCTCGAACAGCTCGTGGATGCACCGCTCCGAAGGATAGGCCGCCGCCGTCCGGTTCAACTCCTCCAGCAGATAGGTCCGCTCGTCGGATGACAGCAGCTCGATGCGGCCGACCGGCTGGCCTGCATCGGCAACCATCGCCCGCAGCAGCGCCAGCAGATAACCACGCTGCCGCTCGATCGTCGCCTGATCGAACAGCGCCGTGACATAACCGAATGTTCCGGCGATCACCTCGCCATGCTCGCCAAGGCTTAGCTCCAGATCGAACTTGACCTGATCGAACCCATCCCCGGCAGCCTCCACACTCAGCCCCGGAAGGTCCAATGACCCGACGGCGTTGTTCTGCCAGGCCAGCATCACCTGGAACAACGGCGTGTGATCAAGATGCCGTGGCGGCTGCACGATCTCGACCACCTGCTCGAATGGCAGGTCCTGATGTTCCTGCGCAGCCAGCGCCGTGCGCCGCGTCCGTTCCAGAAGCTCCGACACGCTCGGCACGCCCGACAGGTCCAGCCGAAGCGCCAGGGTGTTCACGAAGAAGCCGATCAACTCTTCAATCTCGCGCCGGCCTCGATTGGCGCTCGGCACGCCGATCACAATGTCCTCCTGCCCCGACAGACGCGACAGCACCGCCGCCCAGGCCGCCAGCACCGTCATGAACAACGTCGTGCCATGCTGCCGGCTCAGCCGCTTCAGCCGCCGCGTCAGATCCGCATCGATGACGATCGGCACACTGGCCCCGGCAAACGACTGCTGGGCCGACCGCGGCCGGTCCGTCGGCAAGGCAAGACGGGCCGGAGCGCCAGACAGGGCGTCGCGCCAATACTGCGCCTGGTTCTGCAGCCGTTCCCCCGACAGCCACTGCCGTTGCCAGGCGGCATAATCCGGGTACTGGATTGCCAGCGGCGGCAAAGGATCGTCCTGTCCAGCCTCGAACGCCCGGTAAAGCTGACTGAGTTCACGCACCAGCACGCCCATCGACCAGCCGTCCGAGACGATGTGATGCTGCGTCAGCAGGAAGACGTGCTCCGCATCCGACATCCGGATCAGACGCCCGCGGATCAGCGGGCCACCCGCAAGATCGAATGGCGTGCGCGCCTCTTCATGGCACAGATCCAGAAGCGCCGCTTCCGCATCCGGCCTGTGCCGCAGATCGTGCTCAAGTACGGGCAGCCCCGCATCCGGCGGCAGAACCTCAACCCAGGGCTTGCCATCCGACGCGACAAAGACACTGCGCAGCGCTTCATGACGCGCAAGCAAACGGTCAAGGCTGCGCTGCCACGAGGTGCGGTCGAGCACACCACGCAGCCGCAAGGCCAGCGGAATGTGATAGTTGGTGCTGCCCTCGTCCAGCTGCGCCAAAAACCACAGCCGCTGCTGCGCAAACGACAGCACAAGCGGCTCATTACGCGACACAGCCGCAATCCCCGGCAGTTCTTGGGAGCCGGAGCGGCTCAACTGCTCGACAATGCTTTCCGCCAGATCGGCCAGCACCGGTTTGGCGAACAGCCGCGTCAGCGGCAGCTCGACACCAACAGCCTGTGACAGCCGGCTCGAGAGCTGCACCGCCAAGAGCGAGTGGCCGCCGAGTTCGAAGAAGTTATCGTGGCGTCCGACCCGCTCGACCCCGAGAAGCTCCGCCCAGATCTGTGCCAGCGCCG
>NZ_JAMYMO010000089.1:0-4069 GCF_040318575.1 Mesorhizobium sp. M1088
CGCGCCGGTGCCGATATCAATGAGGAGCAGCTGGTGCGGATTATCCGGGCGGTTCGCCAGGCATGATCCCGGCTGGCGTGAAGGTGTTGGTCGCCAGTCATCCCGTCGATTTTAGAAAAGGTCCCGACGGCCTTTTGGCACTGGTGCGCGATGCCGGCTCGGATCCATTCTTATGCGTCGGGCGAGATTATGTGGCGGAGCCTTCCTGGTGCCAGCCTAGGCCCGCCGGTCCGGATTTTTCCGCCACACAATATTTAGATGCTGTTCAGCAGTTGCAGAACGGAGTCATTTGGTCGGAAACGCACGCCGTGAGCGCCGGTGACGCCCGCCTTCTCGAGTCCATTGCGCATCATCTCGACATCCGCTGCGGCATAGCGGTGGGTCGTGGCGACCTGTGCGTGCCCGAGCCAGGCTTGGATCGTCAAAAGGTCCACGCCGGACTGGAGAAGCTTCATGGCGAGGGAGTGCCGGAAGATGTGCGGCGATATGGGCTTGTCGGCCAAGGCCGGCCTGGTAGGCACGGCCTCTGTGGCCGTACGCCGCACGATATGGGTCGCTCCGAAACGAGTCAGGCGTTCGTTGCGGGCGCCGACGAATATCGCTCGCGGCTCGTGATGGGCGATCCCGCGCTCGCTCAACAAGGATGTCAGCGCCCGCGCCAGGTCCTTAGCAATGGGGACGACGCGGTCTCTGCGCCCTTTGCCGCGCAGCAGCACTTGTGGGTGCGGCCGTTCCAACTGAAGGTCGTTTGCGTTGACGCCGGTGGCTTCGGAGACCCGGCCGCCGGTCCGTGCCAGAAACAGTAGAAACGTTCGGTCGCGCCGCCCACGGGACGTCCTCTGATCGGGGGCCGCAATAAGGGCGTCCACTTCGGCCTTGGTGAGGTGGTGCGTCACCTCAATGTGAGCCCGTTTTATGGGAATCGTCAGCACGCGTTGGGCGACACCGAAGGACGCCGGGTCAGCGGCTGCTACGTGATGGAAGAAGGATCGGATGGCCGCTAGTCGGGCGTTGCGCGTGGCGATGACGTTCTTGCGCTTCTCCTCGAGCTCGTCGAGGAAGGCGAGAACGAGGTCTCGATCGAGGTCTTCGAGTGCCAATGCGGCCGGCTTCTTCGCCAATCGGGTGGCGGCAAAGATGATCAGCATGCGCAAGGCATCGCGATAGCTGGCCACGGTCGCGGGAGTCGCATTGCGTTGTTTGGTCAAGCGCCGGCGAAAGTAGGACTCCAGGAGCGGCGCCAGCAGCAGGTGTTCGCTCATGCTGCACCTCCGTCGAGGAAGGCGCGCTCCGCCGCAATGGCGAGAAGATCTGCCGAACCGGTGAGATAGTAGGCAGTGTCGCTGTAGCTGGCGTGACCGAGATATGTGGCGAGCAACGGGAGCAACGCCTGAACGTCTGCGCGCTGCTGATGCCAGAGGCCGAGACGGGTCACGGCGAACCGGTGCCTGAGATCGTGTGGCCTTAATGGCTTGCCGCCATCGAGACCAGCAAGCTTGCGGGCCTCGGCAAAGCCGTTTTGCAGGCCTGTCGCCGAGAGGCGATTGCCACGAGAGCTGAGGAAAAAGGCCTGGTCCTTGGGCATGGGAAAAGCGGCATCCCGTTCATGGACGTAGCTACGAAGGGCAGCCTGGGTCGTCGTGTGAACTGGAACGAGACGGTCCTTGCGGAACTTCGTCTTCCGAATGAGGAGAATCCCGTTGGCCAGATCAACGTCGGAACGATCAAGTCTGACCACTTCGCCTGATCGCAGCCCCGAGCTCGCCAATAATCCGATCAGCGTGGCCATTGTCCGCCCCTTGAGAAGGATTCCCGGCGAGATGCGGCGGCATGCGTCGATGAGTGATGCCAACTCGGCCTCGCTGAGGATTCGCGGAGGCGGAATCGCTCTGGATCTGGGGAAAGCTCTGCGCTCCAAGGCTTCGGTTCGCGCGTCATAGACGGCGAGATATTCGTAAAACCGGCGCAGCACGCCGTGACGACTGACACGGCTGTTGGCGGCGCCGCTGAACGACAGGGCAAAATCCAGCGCCAAAGTTCGAGTGGCAGGCCCATCGAACTGAGCGCGCTCAATGTACCTCACGAAAGCCCGCAACGTGCCGGCTTGCTTGCTGAAGGCATAGCCGAGGGAGTGGCGTAGCTCGATGTAACACTCGGCCTTCTCGCCGAGGAATCGGGCAAAGGCGGTCATGCCACGCCTCCCGGAAAGGGAAGTGCGACCTCGGCAAGTTGCGACGTCGCGACCTTTACGTACAGCGCCGTCGTGTTGATGCTGCGGTGTCCCAGGAGATCGGCGACCTCGTTGATCGGCCTTCGCTGCTTGACGAGCTGGGTGGCAAGACTGTGGCGCAGGAGATGCGCACCTGCGACCTGCCCGAGTTCAACCCCGCCATGTCGCAACCGCTTCCGCACGATCCTCGAAACAGGCGACGCGCATTTGAATGGTGCCACGGGCGGCGTGAAGGACAGGAACAGATACGGACTATCCACCTTCGGTCGAGCGCGCAGGACGTAGTCGGCGAGCGCGGCACCGGCTTCCTCGATGAGCGGGGCCACCCGATCACGCTTGCCCTTGGTGTGCCGGACAAAAACCTCGCCAGTTCGCGAGTGGATATCGTGCAGTTGAAGGGCGCGCAGCTCACCGTTGCGAATGCCCGTGGTGGCGAGCAGCAGCAGGACGGCTCGATCGCGGACGTCAACCGGTGCCGTTGCGCCGATCATATCAATTGCACGCCGAACGCCATCCCATGCAAGGCGCGGCGGCAGATGAGCCAAACGCCAGTGGGGCGTCCTGGGGACGACGCGCGCGAGATCCTGATCGTGGTGGCCAGCCCAATACAAAAACCGAAGAAATGTCCGGATGTGAGAAGTTGCTGCGGTGCGGGTACCGGAGGTCGCCGATAGTGACAGCCGATGTTCGACAGCGGCAAGGACATGCTCAGCCGTCAATGCGTCGAGGTCTTGGCCGGAATGGTGGCGATGGAACCAATCCAGAAGGCGGCGGCTGCCCAGGAGAACGCCTTCGCGAGACTTTGACTCCAGTCCGCACACCCTGCTCAGATAATCCGAAAAGGAGCTCAGAAGCGGAGCATTCGGATCATTATCTACACTGGGAACAGCAGCAAGGAAGCGTTCTGGAGCCACTCGCCGCGCGTGTCCCGGTGCCGACACTGCTCCAATGCGTGGAGTATCCGTAGTAAACGTGCACAAATAGCTGTCGACGACATCTTGAGAGATAGGCATCGGACCACAGCGCGTTGCGGCAAACTGGCTAAAGCGCGCAATCCGGCTCAGGTAAATCGTGGCAGACGCTCGCTTATAACCAAGGGTGAAAAAATGCTCCGCGAGGCGATCCATCTCGCCACCGAGTGCACCGCTACGCAGGCGCTTGAGCACCCCACAATAGGAAAAATAGAACTCGAGCATTCTGCCCCTCCGGCGTTGTGGCACAGGGGAATCCCGCGCCATGAGAGAGGCATGAAATATTATGTGGCGGAGGCAAGCTGGGTTTGGCCGGCCCGAAAGGGGTCAGGGCGGCTCCGCCACATAATCTCGCCCGACGCATAAATGCGGGTCCCGGCCCAGCGTCTCCTGAACCTGCAGAGCGAGGCCTTGCATCCCGCGACGCATATCGGTCCGGCCGACCGCCAACCAGATCCGCACCTGGCTCGGAACCGGGATCATGAAACGCCCAGCGCCTTCACCATCGCTGCCGCCAGTGTTGGCGGCGTGGTCAGCGGAATCCGCAGCCGCACCTTGCCGGCGACCTCCAGCTCGATCACCGCTGGGGATGCCGCCGGCCGCGAAACGGCGACAGGCTCATCGGGAGCCACGACAACTTCGGCAAAGCCCATCTCGCGGGCTCTCACCGTGCGGCGCCACTTATAGATCAGGCTGGTCGCGACATCGTACGTAAGCGCTATTTTCGCTGCACCTTGACGCGGGCGCTTTCGACGGATGGCCTTCGGGAACGGTATCTGGTCTGATCAGGCTGCTGTTGCTTTGGCGAAGTTGAAGGGCAGCAGATCCTCGATGGCTGCGTTCTCGGGGCGCTGAGGTAGTTCAGTGA
>NZ_JAMYMO010000090.1:0-3809 GCF_040318575.1 Mesorhizobium sp. M1088
ATATGGACGCAAGCGATCGAAAACGACGCAAAACAACCGTTGCAGGCAGGGCGCCGTCCACATATGGATCCCAGGGTCTCCGCGACGGAGCTTCGCTCCTGCTCCGCCCAGGGATGACGAAATTGGGAGGCTTCGGCCAATCCCGAATGTGCAGCGCTACCAGTTCATGCTTTCTCGCTGGCCTTCGGCCAGTAGGTGCCGAACGACCAGACGTTGCCTTCCGGATCGCGGCAGATGAATTCGCGGCTGCCATAGTCGCGGTCGGTGAGTTCTTCCAGAATCTCGGCGCCGGCGGTTTTTGCCCGCGCGTATGCCGCGTCGGCGTCAGCGACCGCGACATAGATCGACTTGCCGCCGCCCGACCCGGGCGCGCCGACCATCTTGCCATAGGCATCGTCGCGCGCCGTGCCGAGCATGATGATCGAAGAGCCGAAAGCGAGTTCGGAGTGGTGCACCACGTCGCCTTCGCCATGGCGGACGCGAACGCTGAAGCCGAAGGCCTCGCACAACCAGTCGATCATCTTGCCGGCATTCCTGTAGCGCAGCGCCGGGTAAAGCCGCGGTGCTTCGGTGGTGTTCGGCATGGCCAATCTCCTTCGCTGTGTTGGTCGATCAACCCAGTCTGGGCGAAGGCCGGTCGCGCGTCTTGAAGAAATGTTACCTCACGGCAAGCGTCGTCGGCGTGACGCCTGCGAGGTCGCGGAACTCGCGCACCAGATGCGCCTGGTCGGCATAGCCGCAGTCGGCGGCGATGTCGGCCCAAGCGCTGTTGGCATGTCTCGACAGCCCAAGCGCATGGTTGAAGCGGACAATGCGCGAGAGCGTTTTTGGGCCGGTGCCGATAGCGTCCGAAAATTTTCCTGTAAGATGCTTGCGGCTCCAGCCAAGCTTTTCGGCCAGCGTCGAGATGCGGATCCGCCCACGCGTCGAGACGATCGTCTCATAGACCCAGACCATTTCGGCCTGAGTGCGGTCCGCGGTTGCCAACCGATCACCGACGAAGACTTCGGCGATGGCAAAGCGTGTGCTCCAATCCTGCGCATTGCCAAGCCTTTCGCGCAGCGCGATGCCTTCTACGCCGAGCACGTCATCCAGGCCGACCATGCGGTCGGTCAGTTCGCTCATCGGGCGGCCGAAGAAGCGACGAGCGCCGAGCGGGCTGAAATTGATCTGCACACAGCAGGTGCCGCCGCAGGATTCGATCACTACCGGCCCGGCATAAAGGCCGGCGGCAAAACTGGTGAAGCGGTCATTGTCGCCTGGGTCCTGGCCGAGCCCAATGGCAAAGGGTTCGGCAAAGCTGATGACCAGCGGCACGGTCAGCGAGGCATATTCGACGGCGTGGAAATGGCCTGGCATGGTTTCGCGAAAGCCGCACATGTCGGTGACGACGCCCTGAAGCCGATGGCTCGGCGCGCGCCGCACCATCTCGAACCGATCGAGGCCTGGGCTTTCGTGGCGGCTGCCGTCTTCGCTGTCGGGCATGCGCTTTCCTTCCGCCACGCGACTTTAACAGACCATCCGTCGGAATCAAAAGCGCCCGGCTTTTGGCCGGGCGCTCCGAGTTGCCTGAGATTCTGAATTGTCTGGACGTGTTTAGGCGCCGCGCATCAGGCAGCCGGCGGCCAGCACGATGTAAGCAATGACGACAATCCACACAGCAGCCAAAGGGATGAACGCAAGGACGCCAAGCGCGGCGAGAACGCCGATAATGGCGATAACAAGGGATATAATGAAAATAAGCTGGGTAGGCGCACTGAGATTCATGTTCGGTCCCTCCTCAACATGATTCGTACAACGGCATAGTATCAGGCGCGCGGTCACACACCAATGAGCGCACGCAGGCGGCTTTTCCACCATTCGCACCCCGTTTGCGCCAAGCCGATTCCGCGCTACCTTCCCGACGAATCGGAAGGGGCTGATGGCGATGGGATTGCTGGACCAGATACGCTCGATCTTCGACGGCGACCCCGGCGTGCGCAAGGTCGCGGACGATCCGGTGCTGTCGGCGGAATTGCTGATGCTGTTCCGTATGATCCTGGCCGACGGTTCGGTCAGCGAAAGCGAAATGACCGCCTTCAGGCGTATCTGCCGGGACGCCTTCGGCATTCCCGAAACCAGCATCGACAGCGTCATCGAATATCTCAACGATTTCGGCTACGAGACCAACAGCTCGCAGGCCGTCGCCCAATTCCGCGACCTCGACGTCGAACGACGCAAGCTGCTCGCCCGCCACATGGCCGAGATCGCCAAGGCCGATTCGCAACTTGCCGGGAGCGAGATGCAGCTGTTGCGCCGCACGCTCGACCTGCTCGACATCAGCCCGGCTGATTTGGTCAAGCCGCAAGGCTGAGGCATCGGCAGGATTGTTGAGTTACAGCAATTCAAGGTAAATCTGAGATGAATTCAGTATAAACTTGTGGTAAAATAAAATAACTGTGCATTGGTAAAACAATATATCGCAATCGGATCTTGATGATCCGTTTTTTCCTTATATTCTTCGGTGTCGTATACTACGTCGAAATATTTTCCAAATAAATCGTCGTCAGACCAAAGATCGTATTGCTTGACCATATTTGGTTCATCGGGCTTACCGAGATAGGCCCAAATCCGACTTCTTCTAATAGTTTTTATGTCACCAAATTGTGCGGTCAACTTTTCACGCGATAGCGCGTCCTCCCATCTGGGCGAAGGGCCAGTGATTTGCTGATAGAATATAAGCAAGACCAATACGGCAGTCGCAGCACTCAGCACAGCGGCCGAAAGTAGGCACTGCTTACTAATTTTCATTTCAGCCACCTATTTCTGATATCAATATCAATCGGGATCAAGCGACCGGAGAGAGGGCGCCCCGGTGGCGTCATCGAATTTTGCACTCGACTAAACAACATCACCGACTTTAGCTTCTTTTTGGGAAACAATCTTGGAACCGGGAAGATCCTTCATTGGCACTCAAGCGGATGCTCAAAGTACTATCATAGCGCTACCTGTTTCTCTTATGCAGTGTAAAAGAAACTGAAATCAAAGAGAATGCAGCCATAATTGCGAGATACGCGACAGCCAATCCGCTTTCACTTAAGGCGCCCGAAATCATAAAATGAATGGCAGTAATTAAAAGTAATATATAGTGATACTTTTGGATAATACTCAAATTATATATCATTTTTATGCTTGATTTTGTATACTTCCATCCGGTCCAGTCATTTTTGAAATTCCTCTCCAGATAACCGATGGGGTGTTCGAAACGATTGAGAAGCTCCGCTAACCTTCTTGGAAAGGCAAAGGAGGCAGCAACTATCGCGCCAATAAAAACCGCCATCCAGGCGGATTCACCCCAAATCAGCGAAACAGGGATGGTCGCGGCCGATGTCCATATGGCTGTTACTGAGAATATCTTCTCAAGGGTTCCGTCCATATCCATAATCTCTGCACCTCCGATCTTCCGGGGCATTTCCAACTACCGAAAGAATCCTCCTCTTCCGGGGCGGCGATGCCGCCTGCCAGGAGCCGGTCGATGCTTGATCCTGATCTGGCGCGGTGCGAACGCAGCTGTCAACCGAGAACGGGTGCGGTTCAAATGCTGGGCACTGAATTGGATTGGCAGTTCGCGCTGCCAAAAAAAATGCTCTGCACTCTTGACGCGCGGCCGGCTAATGAGTGTCACCGTAATTCCACAATTCCTCCAACGGATCGGAAAATTTGTATGGATAGTGTTGAAAAAGTCCGGGTTGCAGCAGTCCTGAAGCACTTCTCTATTCGGCATGTTGAGGTCAAGCGCTTTCGAGCTTGCGGCTTCTCCGGCGTTTGAC
>NZ_JAMYMO010000091.1:0-3625 GCF_040318575.1 Mesorhizobium sp. M1088
GGGACTACCGCCCGCCGTTGCAATTTACGCACCAGCACCGAACGCTCCGCAGCGTCGACACCATGCAGCTGAAAAACACTCTTGGACGTATCCATGCCAATACAGATAAGGTGTTCCACGGACGGCTCCCTTGTTTGAGATCTCAACGAACTCATTCTGGCACATCCGATGCTGTCGGGCGCCGTCCACCCCATCATGCCATGACGTCAGCCGAAGAATGACGTCAGCCGAAGAATGCAGCGGATCGGAATGGCGCTCGTATCCGCAACGTGGACAGCTACCCTTCAACCATCACCCGCGACTGACCGCCGGTGCGAAAAGCACTCGAATTTGCTCCGCTTTCGTGTACGCAAATGTAACGGCATGGATCCCAGGGTCTTCGCTACGTCGCTTCGCTCCTGCTCCGCCCAGGGATGACGAATGCGAGGAGGCTTCGGCCAATCTCGGAGATTTGCGCTTTGCCACTGAAAGAATTTTGGAGGCTCGCTGCCGAGTGGAAGGCCAACTTAAGTAATACCCGAGACTTCATCTCGAGTATTACTTGACTTAACTTCGCAGGGAACAAACCGTCAGGATTTGGCGCTTCTCTTCGCTGGCTTTGGGGCTTTGCTTGCGGCCGGCTCGCCTTTTGGCTCTCGCCTTGCCGGAGGTGGAGAAGACAAAGCGCTTGCGCCGCCGCTGTCCGCGCCACTGCACCGCGGTGTCTCCAGCACAGTGACGCAGCCATCGAGGTCGTTGGTGGCCAGATGCGCGTAGCGCATGGTCATCGACAGCGTCTGGTGACCGAGCCACATCTGCACGCGCCTGATGTCGATGCCGCCCTGGACGAGACGCGAGGCGCAAGTATGGCGCAATATATGCGGCACGACCTGATCGTCGGCGCCAAGCCCGACTTCGGCCTTGGCATCGTTCCAGATGGCGCGAAACTGCGCCTGGCTGAGCTTGGTGAACGGGCCCTTGGGCCGGCGGCCCTCGGTGGCCGGCAGCTTGATCACCTCTTTTACCCGCTCGGTCATCGGGATGGTGCGGCTGCGGCCGGATTTGGTGATCCAGAAACTGACGCGGTGCTCCTGGATATCGTTCCAGATCAAGCCCAGCGCTTCGCCGAGGCGGCAGCCGGTGTCGACGAGAAAGACGGAAAGCCGATAAGCGTCCTCGCTGCGGCTCTTGATGGCGGCGAACAGCCGGGCCTCCTCGTCTCTTTCGAGGAAACGAATCCGTCCCGCCCGCTCCTTCTGGCGGCGGAACTCGGGCAGGCTGTGGATATCCCCCATCTTGTGAGCCTTGCGCAGCAGTTTGCTGAGGGCAGCCATCTTCCGGTTGATGGTTGCGTTGCTGTTGCCGCGCTGGCGCAAGGTGCCGATAAGGTTGTCGAGGGTGCTTTGGTCAAAGGCGCTGAAACGCTCCCCAAGGAGGATCTCGTCTATTTCGCCGATGAAGGAGCTGACATTGTATTTGTGCCGCCCGTCATCCCAAAGTATGTCCCGGTATGCTAAAAACAGTTCTCCGATCCTGTGCGACTTTACTTCTCGTATCTTGTTGTAACTGTATTTTATTTTTGCAGCTTGAGAAGAAAACATCGAAAAATGATCAGAGGTTCCTCCCTCTTGAATCGCATCGTTCGTCATTATTCGCCACACCCCCGAGTGGATAGGCCTAGACCTACCTGCTTGGCGGTGCCCTTTCAAGAGTTTTAAGCGTTGCGGCCGATTTCATCCACCGATCGGCGGATCCCAACGACATCGTTCCACAACCCTGTTCAGCTACCGAACCCCCTTTTCCTTCTGTTTGCTACCAGTCGCGAAATAAAAACAGCCCGGGCGTTAAGGCGCCCGGGCTGGATTTCACTTGCTTAAGTCCAGCCCTTAGAAAGAGCGCTGGAAGCGGAGGATGCCGCCGACGGCGTTTTTCTTGTCGCCCGGGATGCCCGTCCAGTTGTATTCAGTACCGAGGGCGCCGGCCTTGTGCTGGTTATGAGCCCAGTCGACTTCGGCCGTGATCGTGAAGCCGGGAACGATGTCGTACGCGATATTGGCCGCGACGCCAGCTTCCTTGGCTTCGTCATACGACGCCTGGATGTTGAACGAGGTCTTCTCGTTGATGGTGTAAGTGCCACCACCCCAGACTGCCCAGTTACCGCCCCACTGCTTGTAGAAGTTGCGCGGGAGATTGTCGTCGGAGCCGTAGCCGGCCATCAAGAACAGCGACAGGTTCTGCATCGGCGTCACGTCGAGGCGAACCTTGGCAGCCCATTCTTCCAGGCTGCTGTCATAGGCAGCAACACCGCTGATGGAGCCCCAGCCCTGCGTGTATTTGAGACCGCCAACGACATACGGAACATAGCTGTCGATCGAGTCGTGGCCGAGATGGGTGGCGGTGTTAGCAGCGTTAAGGATAAAGCCTTCACCGGTTTCCAACGAAGCCACGGCCGAGAAGCCGTTGCCGGCATCGAAGTAGTACTGGACGACGTTGGTGTCGAAGCCGCCGTAGGGGACCAGCGTATCCTGGATGACGTTGCCGGCGTAGCCGGTGAACGTGTTAAAGGCTGTTTCGTCCTTACCGACGCGGAGACCACCGAGCTGGATCCAGGCGAAGTTCAGCGAAACGCCTCTGCTGCCAAAGTTGGAGAAGGCATTGTCGATCCCGGGCACGGTTTGGTAGCCGGTTCCCCAGTTGAAGCGCGTCTCGGTGTAGGTCTTCAAGGTGCCCATCTCGGTTTCCTGGCCGGTATAGGTCCTCAGCGTGAAGCGAGCCTGCTTGTAATAGCCGTCGTTGACGTTGTCTTCGCCATTCAAGGCATCCTTAAGGTCCTGGTACCTGGCGCCGTCGAACGAGCCAGCCTGGCCAGCGCTGATGTCATAGCGGACATAGCCGCCGATGCGCAGGCAGATTTCGGTGCCGGGGATGTAGTAGTAGCCAGCGCCGTAGACGTCGCAAATCTTAACGTATTCAGCGGGTTCCGGCTCGGCGACGACGACGGCGTCGGCGGCGCGCGCACCGGAAACTGCGATCAGTGCCGCAGCGGAGCCGAGAAGAAGGCTCTTGATGTTCATTTTCTGACCTCCAGTCAGAATCGAACGAAAGAGCGGAATTGGCACCGTGTGTTTCTGTCGTAAGTAGCTGATATTGCGTTATTATTTGGGAAAACCGCTGATTATTGCACGATCGCGTGAGGAGCGGCAGATGGGTCACCAAAGGCGTTTGCTGGCAAAAGCATGCGCGGAACCGGATTTGAGATAACGCTCGAATGAGGTCGCCTTGGCTTGGTTCGAGAAGGCGATGCAGGTCACGATCCGCCATGGCAGGAATTTGGAGGTATGGCGGGATTTTCGGCGTTATGCTCGGCGATCCGTCGCTTCAGGTCCGAGGTCACACCGATATAGCGCTCGCCTCCCGCAGTCTTGCTTTCCAGCAGATATACGTACCACACGAACCGGCCCTCCCTCGCCAACGCATTGGAGTGCATCCTCCTTCGCAAGGAGGAATATGCCAACCGCGATTGTGCAAGCGTTCCAAGAGGTTGCGGCCCTCCTTCGCTACGGCTTCGGAGGGCATCCTGCTTCGCGCGGAGAGGGGATTCGCTGGACTTGTCCTGCGAAGCGCACAGCGCGAAGCAGGATCGCCT
>NZ_JAMYMO010000092.1:0-3409 GCF_040318575.1 Mesorhizobium sp. M1088
AATCAACCGCTTCCTCGTCGAGCACAACCACAAACCCAAACCTTTCACTTGGACCGCCGACCCCGACAAAATCATCGCTGCCGTCAAACGTGGGCACCAAGGGTTAGATTCCATCCACTAGGATGTGCTTTCGACTTTCGACTTTGTTACGCTGGCTTGTGGAGTGCCGCAATCAAGAAGCTCGCTGAGCAGCGGCGCTGTTCGCAATGCCCCCCTTGTGCAAAAAGGCGGCGAAAACGGCTTAGGCCCGTGGATGTGACACAGCACCTGCGCCAACGAGATACTGAGTTTGTACCGAGATCTCTGGGTCGGTATACGAAACAGGCCAGAATAGGCCGTGTCCTTTTTTCGCGAACCACGCGGGGGAATCGCAGAGAAAAATTGCCGACCTCCGCACACGCAGAGTTGCCTATTTGAACGCGTACTGTGCGCCCGGCTAGCGAAGCGCCATCTGGTGCGGTTCGAAGTGATTGAACACTAGGACTAGCGATGTTAGTGGTTCGCTCGGCTCCGGGGCAAGATCGGAAAAATGGGTCCGGTGCGCCACTAGCTGTTGAGAGGATTTCGCTTGCCAATTTTAGTCACGGGTGCAGCTGGTTTTATCGGGAGCCACGTTTGCCTGAAGCTTCTCGAACGTGGCGACGACGTTATCGGAGTCGACAATCTAAGCGACTACTATGACCCAATGTTGAAGAAAGCTCGGTTGACTCGCCTGCTCGGACGGCGAGGGTTTTCCTTTCTCAAGATCGATATCGCTGATCCGATGGCGCTTGCGAGAGCCTTAGACGGGCAGGAGATAAATAAGGTCGTTCATCTCGCGGCGCAGGCCGGAGTGCGCCATTCACTTGAAAATCCACGAGCCTATATCCGATCCAATGTCAGCGGTCACCTTGAGATCCTCGAATTTTGCCGTGACCGCCCGGGTTTTGAACACTTGGTGTATGCTTCGTCGAGTTCGGTATATGGCGGCAATCAGAAAGTACCATTTAGCGAGAACGATCGGGTAGATCATCCGGTGTCGCTCTATGCGGCTACGAAAAGGTCGAATGAATTGGTGAGCCATACCTACGCTCATCTCTTCGGTGTGCCACAGACTGGTCTGCGATTTTTCACGGTCTATGGCCCCTTGGGTCGGCCTGACATGGCGTATTGGAAGTTTACTCAGGCTATGCTTGAAGGCAAACCGATCCAGGTGTTTAACAATGGCGAGATGTGGCGCGATTTCACCTATATAGACGACATTGTAGAGACGGTCGTTGCGGTGCTCGACAAGCCCCCGTTGGCAGACGTTCCACCCAGCAGGGTGTACAATGTCGGGAACAATCAGCCTGCTCAGCTCGGTGCTTTCATTGATATTCTGGAAAAACTGTTGGGCGTCAAAGCGAACCGCCAGATCGAGACTATGCAGCCCGGCGATGTAGTGCACACCTTTGCCGACATGACATTGCTAGAGCAAGAATTCGGTTTCAGACCAAAAACGTCGCTGGAAATCGGCTTGGGCAAATTCGTAAGTTGGTACCAATCGGAATGGGCAGAAAGGACAACGGCTTTGTGACTCCGGTAAAGCTGAATTTGCCTTGCGAGGCGATCGAACCGCCGCAAAGAGCGAGCCCACCAACTCCACTATTATGGGCAATCAGCAAGGCTTATAATGCCCACCGGATTTCTCTGGCTGACCGCACAAAAACCCCTCGGTTATTAATTGCTCCGCGAGATCAGCCCCGTCCTCGGTAAAACATTGGGCAACTATGAAGTTGTTCAGCCGTGGCGCCACAAGGCCATCACAAGGTGTGCCAAGTCCTACAGGCTTACAGGTGACCACCTGGTGCGGAAACCGCGCCATTGCCGCTTCGGACACAAGGTTGTTCATTCCGGCTGGCCTCGTGAAAGCTGCTCCGCATAAGATAACGTGTCTTGATGCGACCGTTATATCTCTAATATCTTTTAGCACCAGCGCGCCCTTAAAAGACGTCAGGTTCTCGGGTCTCACAATAAGCTGTGGTTTTGGTCCGTTCGCTTGCAAGACGGCAAGTATTACCAAAGCAAAAAGCGCCAGAAACATAGATAAAAACGCGTACAGTCGCCAAGACATACTCGAAGTCACCTCTATCTTTACAAGCCAACCTGGCTTATTTGCTGCGGCTAAAACAAACGAGCTCAGAAACAACTAACAATCTCGCTCGCGCAATGGCGACTTGCGAGGATCTTCGGCAATGAGTCATCCCAATAGACGCCCGTCTGTAAGGCAGTGGTATGGCCCAATTTACTACCCATTTAGCAGGGCAGTTGAGGCGCCATCAACCGAGCTACACGGTCAGATCAGACTTGATGCCGACGCGATCGGCAGGCCAGTGGCGTCGTATCGAGGCCTGTGCACCGGCACAACACTTCAAAATCAAGAACTTGCGACCCGCGGTAAACTCAGAAGCTAATTTTCGATGCGGGTAACTCGATTGTAATTCTGATGCCTAATCCTGCGTCCGGACGACACTTGTGCGCGATGGCTGGGGCGCCAGGATTCGAACCTGGGAATGTCGGTACCAAAAACCGATGCCTTACCACTTGGCGACGCCCCAACAGCCGGGAACGTGCCAGCTGCGCGCGGCCTTATAAGACGAGCCGAGAGAAAGCTCAACGGCCAAGGCGTCAAATGCTTCTTTCGCCGTCTCCCGATGGCAGCCAGGTTCCAATAAGTTTTTGGAATAGAATACCGGCGGCGGCTTGGCGGTCGCATCACTGTCACGCGCTGACCTGCCACGGGTAATTTCCTCCATCTGAGATTAGAGTCCGGCCTCGATTGAAGGACGGACTGATGAAGAGAAAGCGGTTTACGGAAGAGCAGATCATCGCGGTTCTGCGTGAGCATGAGGCGGGGGCAAAGGCGGGCGACCTGGCGCGCAAGCATGGGATCTCCGAGGCGACGCTGTATAACTGGAAGGCGAAGTATGGCGGGATGGACGTCTCCGATGCCAAACGGCTGAAAGGCTTGGAAGACGAGAACGCGAAGCTGAAGAAGCTGCTCGCCGAAGATGCTGGAAGCGTCGGCCCTGCGCGAGCTTCTTTCAAAAAAATGGTAGGGCCCGCCGCCAAGCGCGAAGCCGTCGCGCATCTGCAGGCCGCCATGGGCGTGTCGGAGCGTCGGGCCTGTTCCTTCGTCGGTGCTGATCGCAAGATGGTCCGCTATCGGTCCCGGCGTCCGCCGGAGACGGAGCTGCTCACAAGGTTACGCGACCTCGCCAACGAGCGCCGCCGCTTCGGCTATCGACGCCTGTTCATTCTGCTCAGGCGCGAAGGCGAGGCATCGGGTATCAACCGCATCTACCGGCTATACCGCGAAGAAGGACTGGCCGTGCGCAAGCGACGCTCCAGGCGCCGAGCGGTAGGGACGCGGGCACCGATCCTGGTCCAG
>NZ_JAMYMO010000093.1:0-3391 GCF_040318575.1 Mesorhizobium sp. M1088
CGCTTGTACCTCACTTGGGAATGCAGACTCTACGAACGCAGTTACGCAATTAGTGCGGATCACGCATCCGTTTCATCCTCTGTTCTCGCGGCTGCTGCCATGTGTCGGCAGGCGATACAATCGGCATGGCGAACGCCTTTTGCTGCAGGCCGACGATACTGCCGTGTGGTCTGTTCCCCCGCAATGGACTGATCTTGCGAGCCCGGATCCAGAAGTTGTCATGGGGAATGGGCGGGCGCTCTTGCGTACTGTCGACTTGCTGGAGCTGGCCAGTCTGGTCGGGCGCCTTTCTGGTAAATCGGCTTCGCGATCACTCGACAAGTTGTAAGGATAATTATGCCGCATCTGTAAGGCGGATTATGCCGCAGGAGGGTTTGTATGATGAGCATATCCCAGCATTTCGGCTACACGTTCAGCATTTATCGCACAAGCCGCCTTGACATCGATGCTAATAGCGACATAAA
Organism: Mesorhizobium sp. M1088; assembly: GCF_040318575.1. Classification (NCBI taxonomy): domain Bacteria; kingdom Pseudomonadati; phylum Pseudomonadota; class Alphaproteobacteria; order Hyphomicrobiales; family Phyllobacteriaceae; genus Mesorhizobium; species Mesorhizobium sp. M1088. The sequence goes on from NZ_JAMYMO010000093.1 coordinate 465, forward strand.
TATCTTTACGATTATGCTTCTTTCCACACTCGGAGCCGGCGATGTCCGACAGCAAGCGCTCGAAGACGGAGGCCCTCATCGAACAAGGCACCTTCAATCCAAACCCCGAGAAGGTGGGCGATCCGAAGTTCAGCGACAGCGAGTTCTTCGATCCGCACGACGCCGTGCAGGTCAGATACGAGATGCTGCGGCGCGTCTCCATCGACAACATGTCGGTGACGGTGGCGTCCGACGAGTATGGCGTTTCCAGGCCGACCTATTACCAGGCAAGGGCGAGCTTCGACGCAGCCGGGATTGCGGGACTGGTACCAAAGAAGCCGGGCCCCCGCGGTCCCCACAAAATCGACGACGAAGTCCTGGCGTTTCTTCAGGCGCAGTTGGGCCCGGGCGAACCCGTTCGTGCTCGGGAGCTGGCGAAGCTGGTCCGCCGCGAACTCGATGTCGAGCTTCATCCCAGGACGATCGAGCGGGTATTAAAAAAAACCGGCAGGTGAACATTGCCGCGGCATCGGTGCGTTCATCGATCCTGTCGTCGGCCATTGCGGCCCAGTATGAGGTGCTGCGCGGGGCAGCCCTCGGCGAAGCTCTGCCTCTCAAGGCTCGTAGCGGCCTCATGCTCTTTCTGCGCCGGGGCATGTGGGGATGGGCACAGACGCTGGCCGCAGCAGCAAATCCCCTGCAAGAACAAAGTCATCCACCGTCGACCGCCTGGCCGACGCACGGCGGGCACGCAGCCGTCGTTCACGTCCTTGCGACAATAGCCATGAGCATCCACGACCGGAGGTCACCATGAATGCGCACCTTAAAGTCCAGCCTCATCACGTCGAACGCAGCGCCTACCTGTACATCCGCCAATCCTCGATGCGGCAAGTCATCGAGAACACCGAGAGCGCCAGGCGGCAATATGCGCTTCGTGGACGTGCGGTCGCCCTCGGCTGGCGGGACGAGCAGATTATCGTGGTCGACAATGATCAGGGTGAATCCGGTGCTTCGGCGGCCTGGCGCGAGGGGTTTCAGCGTTTGGTCAGCGACGTCGGCATGGGGCGCGCCGGGATCGTGATGGGGCTGGAAGTCTCCCGGCTGGCGCGGAACAATGCCGATTGGCAGCGCCTGCTGGAGATCTGCGCTCTTGCCGACACCCTGATCCTCGATGAAGACGGCGTCTATGACCCCGCAGGCTTCAACGACCGGCTCCTGCTCGGTCTCAAGGGCACCATGAGCGAAGCAGAGTTGCATGTGATCAAGGCACGGCTGCGCGGAGGCATCCTCAACAAGGCAAGGCGCGGCGAGTTTCGCTGTCCCCTGCCAACCGGGCTGGTCTATGACCATTCCGGCAATGTGGTGCTCGATCCGGACACGCAAGTCAGGGAGACGATCATCCATTTCTTCGAGACGTTCGCTCGCGTCGGATCCGCCTCCCAGACCGTCAAGGCCTTTCGCACGGAAGGCCTTTTGTTCCCGTCACGCCTGCACAACAGTCAGACGGTGTTTCGGCCGCTGACCGCATCGACCGCGGTGCGCGTCCTGAACAATCCGCGTTACGCCGGCGCCTATGCCTATGGGCGGCGACACTATCGGCGCACCATCGACGGCAAGAAGACTGTGCGTGCGCGAACTAATGATGATTGGCCGGCCTGCATTCCCGATGCGCATCCCGGCTATATCAGCTGGGAACAACATCAGGAGAACCTGAAGATTCTCAAGGCGAACGGCCAAGGATGTGACGCGGCACGAGCGTCAATCCCAAGAGAAGGCCCGGCGCTGCTGCAAGGTCGGGCGGTATGTGGGCAATGCGGCCGGCATTTCCGGGTTCGCTACGCTGCCCGGCGCGGCCGACAGGAAGCCTGGTACATCTGCGATCGCGCCCATACCTATCGCGGTGACCCCTTGTGCCAGTCGATCGCCGGGCCTCCTGTCGATGAAGCCATCGGCAGGCTGATTGCCGAGCAGATGACGCCGGCCGCCGTCGAACTGGCGCTCGACGTCCGTAAGGAGATCCAAGCCCGGCATGAAGAAGCAGATCGGCTGCGCTGTCGCGCGGTCGAGCGCGCCCAGATCGAGGCCGATCTCGCCCAGCGCCGTTTCATGCTGGTCGATCCCGACAATCGTCTCGTCGCCGACACGCTCGAAGGCGAATGGAACGAGAAGCTCCGTATTTTGGCCAAGGCCCGCGAAGAGCGTGAGCGTGCCCGGGAGCACGATCAATTCATCCTTGATGAAGCTGTCCGCGAGCGGCTGGTCGCAATGACGGTGGATTTCAACAAGCTCTGGGCGGATCCCGACACACCAAACCGCGAACGCAAGCGACTCCTTGCCCACATCATCGAGGATGTCACTCTCGTCAAGCTGCCGGCGGAAGGAACCACCAAGGTTCACGTGCGATTCAAAGGCGGCAAGATCCAGACGCTCACAACCTTGAGCCCAAAATCTTCCGCCCAGCAGATCAAGACGCAGCCCGGCATCGTCGAACTGGTCGATAAACTCCTCGACGACCACATCTATTCCGAGATCGCAGAACTGCTCAACCAGCAAGGATACCGTCCCGGCGAGGCCGCACGCCGCGGTCGCCACACCGCCCGCTTCACGGCCTTGCGAGTTGCCTATCTCGTTCACCAATACAAGCTGCGCTCTCGCTATGACCGCCTGCGGGAACGTGGAATGCTGACAAAACAGGAAGCGGCCGCGCGTCTCAATATCCACGAGCACACCGTCACCCGATGGGCCAAACATGGCCTCATCGCCAGCCACGCCTACAACGGGCACTATTGCCTGTACGAACTTCCCGTTTCGGATCTACCGCAAAAACAATGCAGCCGATGGAACCGGCTCGTCGATCGCGCTGCCGCACGAAGGCAAAATGCCAGCCAGGCAAAAACTCTCAACTGAAGACGAAAGGGGACGTAGTATGAATGCAGATCGTTGGCATA
>NZ_JAMYMO010000094.1:0-3357 GCF_040318575.1 Mesorhizobium sp. M1088
CTGCCTTATGGGCAGATCCAGTAATGGGGAGTCGGCGACGACTTGATCACGCTCTTGCGACAGTCGCCGCCAGCCCGGCTCACCATTACGAGGTGCGCTTGAGGAGTGCTATCAGCCTGTCGGACGGCTGGAAGGCTCCCCGTCGCAGATGCGGCGGAATGATCGCCTCCATCGCATCGAGCTTTTCAGTCGGGTCGCCACGCGTGTAGACCTCGGTCGTCGTCAGCGTGGCATGGCCCAGCCATAGCGACACTTTCCGGATGTCATGCGTCGCCTGCAGAACGATCATTGCGCAGGTGTGCCTGAGGACGTGAGGCGAAACGCGCTTCTTGGCGAGACCGGGCTGCTTGCGAGCCGCGGTCGCGGCGTGCTGCTTAAGCAGATAAGCGAAGCCCCATCGGCTCAGCGGCTCTCCCCGGGCGTTGACGAACACCTCGGGCACGGCGGGCTGGCCGCGAATGGCAAGCCATGCGCGCAGTGCTGTGGCTGTGCTCTTCCATAACGGCAGTGTTCGTTCCCTCCGCCCCTTGCCGAGAACGCGGATGCTCATCGACGGCAAGTCGATGTCCTCGATCTTCAGGCCGGTCAGCTCGGATACGCGCAGCCCCGCACAGACAGCCAGGTGCAGCATGGCGCGGTCGCGGATGCCCTCCCACGTCGTGGGATCGGGCGCGTCGAGCACGGCTTGTAACTCCTCCCGCAGTAGATAGGGAACCAAGCGCGCATCCGTCTTCTTGAACGGGATCGCCAGGACGCGGCGGATCTGATCCAGTGCTGCCGGTTGCCGGTACTCGAGGAAGCGGAAGAACGACTTGATCGCCGCCAGTCGCACGTTGCGCGTCACAGCCGCGTTCTTTCGGTTGTCCTCGAGATGCTCGAGGAAGGCGCTCACCAAGCCAGCGTCGATCTGCTCCAACGTTAGCAGGGAGGGTTTGACCTTGAGCTTTTCGGCGGCGAACACGAACAGCAACTGGAAGCTCAGGGCGTAGGAGTCCTGCGTGTGCCGACTGACGCCTCGCTGGCGGGAGAGCGTCTCGCGCAGGAACGCTTCAATGAGAGGAGCGATCGGCGTCATGACTGCCGTCCCTCCGACAGGAACTCTTCGCCGGCCGCAGCGACGTCGCGCATGAGCTCAGCGGTAGCTTCGAGATACCAGTAGGTCGCATAGATGTTGACGTGGCCCATGTAGGTGGCCAGCGCCGCCATATGCGCCCCGCATCGGCTTCGGCCGGCCGGGCTGCCCTGCAGCGCACGCACGGCGAACGTATGCCGCAGATCGTGCAGCCGAGGACGGCGCGTCGTCCTCGATCGGATGCCAGCTATGCCCACCAGCCTGTCGAAGAGCTCTTTAACCGCGATGTAGCGGAGTGCCCGACCACGCTTGTCGATGAACACCGGATCATCGTGCGAGCGCGGCCGTCGATGCGCCAGATAGCGTTCCAGGCCTGCTGCTGCCGTGTCGTGCAGTGGCACCAGGCGCGTCTTGCGGAACTTGGTCTCGCGGATCAGCAGGCCGTCGCCGGTCACGTCGGCAACCGTGAGCCTCAGAGCTTCTGAGATCCGCAACCCGGTGGCCGAGAGCAGCGCGATCAAGGCTGCAAAGGTGAGCGGGCGCAAGCTGCCCTTGGGCCGAAGCCGCAGCGCAGCCTCGATCAGGCGATTGATCTCGTCTGCCGAGTAGATGTGCGGTGTGCGGCGCCTCTTGCGAGCACCGAAGTGATTGGCGGGCGGCAGCTCATGCCCGGCGTCCTCGACTTGGGTGTGGCGCACGAAGCGGCAGATGGCTCTGAGTCGTGCATCGCGTTGCGCCACGGATGGCCCGAGCGCGGCCCATTCGATCGCCGCTTGCGTCTCAACGTGCGTTTGCGCGCGCTCGGCCGCGAAGGCGGCAAAGCTCTTCAGCAGGTACTCCGCATTCGACATCGCGAAGCCCGTGGCGCGGCGCAGGGCGAGATAGGTCTCGATCGCGTCCAGCATCACAGCGCCTCCGGCCAGGGCTGAGCGACCTGCTTCAAGAGCGCGACATCGGCCTTGGCGTAGTAGGCCGTCGTGTCGATGCCTCGGTGGCGGAGGACCAGACCGATCTTCTCGAGCGGAACGCCGCAGCGCAGCATCTCGGTCGCCGCGGTGTGCCGCAGGACGTGCGCCCCCTTTACCGACGTCACGATGCCGGCGCGCTTCATGACGCGCTTCATCACCGACGAGATTCCATCGCCGTTCCGGAACGGTCGGCAAGGCGCGATCGTGCGCAGGAACACGCGATCGCTACGACAGGCGGACGGACGGCATTCGAGATAGGCGGCGATCGCATCCCCGACGTCTTGCGGGAGCGGCAGGCGGACCTCGTAGCGCGCCTTGCCTGTGACCCGGAGCGAGCCCGCCTGCCACTCGATGTCGGTGAGACGGAGTTGCGCCACGTCGCCGGCCCGCAGTCCGAGGCGGGCCAACAACAGCAAGATCGCGAGATCACGTCGACGCGCACTGGTGTCACCATCACAGGCGGCGATCAACTGATTGACCTGCTCGGCCGACAAATATCGCGGCATGTCGGCAAGCTGCCAATGGGCGTAAGCTGGAACGGCGTTGTCGAGACCCGCCTGACAGCAGCCTTCGACTGCAAGGTATCGCAGGAATGCCCGTAGGCTCGTCGTCATCTTCTCGATCGTGCCGCTGCCGCACTTGCTCGCGTGTTCCATGAAGTAGCCGCGAACATCGGCCGGACTCCAGCCAGTCGGGGCGGATCCGAGCGCTATCACTATGCCGGCAGCGTCGCGAGCGTAGAGCCTGATGGTGGCATCGGATGCCCCGCGATGCTTGCGCAGCCAGGCCTTGAAGTCGGTGACCAACTTGGGCTCGGCGGGCGCCGTTACCACGGCCGCGGATCGGCAGACGCCGACCTCGATAAGGTGCCGTCGAAAGAGCCGGGCACCGTAGATGGTGTGGTGGTTCCGCCGGCCGCCTCTGACGCGCGGACACCTGCAGCTGCGCAGGTGCTCGCTGAAGGCCGCCAGATCGATGTCTCCCAGGCTCACGCCGCGCTCGATCATGATGTGGCCGGCATGGGCTGCCGCCCGCAAATAGCGCACGGCCGTGTCTGGGCTGTAGCCTTGCCGTTCGAGTGATGCTGCGAAGCCGTCGAGGTATGGCCCGCTTGGCCCGCTCCGCAGATGCCCCAGAATCTTCGATGCCGAGAAGTAGGTCTCCAACATGTTCGTCCCCGTTTGTGACCGGCCATCAGTGGCCAAGTCGATGGGGCCGCGAGCACACCCAGTTATGGAGACAAGAAGCGCCGAGATTCACAGAAAATGTCAGCGACGCCACGCCGACTCCCCATTACTGGATCTGCCCATAAGGCAG
>NZ_JAMYMO010000095.1:0-3184 GCF_040318575.1 Mesorhizobium sp. M1088
ATCCGCCAGTCGACCTAATGATGGTGACCTTCGGGTTCGACCATCTTGAACGGCAGCGCCTGCTCGCGACCATTCGCGGCCAGGATCAACCTCGCCTGGAACTCATGCGGCTCGGCCGGAGCAACCGTGCTCTCAAGCCGATGATGGTTGTCAGCGACGGGTTCGAGGCGAAGCGTCTCCGGCCCGCCGGGCCGGTCGATGATCACCATTGCTGTCAAATCATCTGCGTGGCGATCGATGGTCAGCCGCATCCGCTCGCCGGCCGCCGTGTCGACGATTTCCAACCTCCCTTCAGCCAGATCGCAGGCGACCTTGAAGGGCTTCGGCGCATGATGGTGAGCATGAGAGGTTTCCGCGCCAGTGACGGCCGGCGCGGCTGGGCTCACCAGGCGGACATTGGCTTCCGCCAACGCCGGCAAGTGGGCGAACAACTCTTCCTTGAGGGCTTCTGTTACGCCCAGCACGTCCTTGGCCGTCGCCATTTCCGGAACACTGATGGCGACGTCGGCATGCAGGCGATGACCGATCCAGCGTGCCTGCACGCCTTCAACGCGCCCGATGCCCGACACGTGTTCGGCGGCATGATGGATTTCGTCGATGACGCCGGGCTCGACTCCGTCGAGCATGCGGGTCAACACGGCTTTCGACGACTGCCAGACGATGGCGAAGATCGCCACGGTGATCAGCAGCCCGACGATTGGATCGGCAAGCGGAAAACCCAGCCATACGCCAATAGCGCCCAGCACGACCGCCAGGCTGGTAAAGCCGTCGGTGCGAGCATGGTAGCCGTCTGCGATCAGCGCAGCGCTGTTGATCTCTCGCCCGACGCGGATACGAAATACGGCGACCGCTTCATTGCCGATGAAGCCTATGAGGCCGGCGATGCCGACCCAGCCAAGAAATGTGATGGGACGCGGATTGATCAGGCGATCGATCGCCTCGTAGCCGGCGACGATGGCGCTGAAGAGGATGATGAGAACGATGATGATGCCGGCCAGATCCTCGACCCGGCCCAGCCCGTAGGTGAACGTCTTGCTCGGTTTGCGGCGGGCCAGCACGAACGCGATCCACAGCGGAATGGCAGTGGCCGCGTCGCCGACATTGTGGATCGTGTCGGCCAGCAGCGCCACGCTGCCGGAGAGGAACACGACGACGAGCTGAAGCGCTGCCGTGATGGCCAGAACGACGAACGACCATTTGATCGCCCAGATGCCACGTGTCGTCGTGGCGATCGTCGGATCGATGACGCCATGGGTATGGCCATGGCCACCATCACCGTGATCATGTCCGTGCCCCCCCATGCCATGCGTCATCGGGCCAAACCCGAACCAATCGCGAACCTTGTCCATCATATTGCTTCTCACAGGTACTTTGTGATGTCCTTGAATTCATCGATCGAGCGGCGCTGCTCGCGCGCCAAGGGCCCGACGACGTCTTCAAGGCAATGGTTGAGATGATCCTGGATCAGGGTCTTCTTGGCTTGCGAAATGGCCTTCTCGACAGCATGGAGCTGCTGGGCGAGGTCGAGACAGGGTCGGCCCGCTTCGATCATTTCGATGACGCCCTTGAGATGTCCGTCGGCCCGTTTCAGGCGTTTGACGATATCGGGATGGGTTTCGTGGGTGTGGGGTTGGTCGCTCATATCCTGATACTATCCTCCTGGAGGGGATATGCAAAGTCTCAAAGAGGCCTCGATTCTGATGTAGCAAAAACCATTCGTTAGGATTTTAGAGAATAATCGCCGTTCATGCCGAATCGGATCCACAGCACAGTTTTTGTCTGGTCATCGCTTCGCCGAGATAGATGAAGGGCAGCACATTGATGCCTGAGATTTCCTGGATGTAGCCCTTGTCGCGCCAAGCACATGGTGACGGGATACGACCACATCCTGTTCCTGTTCGGCGTGATCTTCTTCCTCTAGCGGATGAAGCATATCGGCATCTATGTCAGCCTGTTCGCGCTCGGCCACTCCACGACCATGCTGCTCGGTGTCCATTTCAACGTCGGCATCAACAGCTACATCATCGACGCCATCATCGGCCTGTCCGTGGCCTACAAGGCGCTCGACAATATGGGCGCTTTCCAGAGATGGCTCGGCTTTCAGCCGAACACCAAGGTCGCGACGCTGGTCTTCGCCTTCTTCCATGGTTTTGGCCTGTCGACGAAGATCATCGAATACAACATCTCGCCTGACGGCCTGGTGCCCAACCTTTTGGCCTTCAATGTCGGTGTCGAGATCGGCCAACTCATGGCCCTCGGCGCCATCCTGATTGTGATGGGCTACTGGCGCAGGACACGAAGCTTCTGGCGCCACGCCTATACCGCAAACGTTATCATGATGACGGCCGGTTTCCTGCTGATCGCATATCAGCTCACCGGCCTGTTTGTCGCAGCATAAGGAACCGATACCATGTACACCACCGACCTTCCCAGCCGCGCCGATTTGCCGACGTCAGCGCAGCTGAAGCGCTCCACCATGATTGCCGCGCTGACGGCGCTCGCCCTGCTCGTCACGGTCGTCATGCCATCCGAGTATGCGATCGATCCGACTGGAGCAGGCAGATTGCTCGGCCTCACCAATATGGGTGAAATCAAGACACAGTTGGCGGCCGAGGCGGCAACGGACGAAATGGCCAGCGCGAAGGCGACAGCCGAGCGGATGACGCAAATGGTCCCTCCAGCCGCCGAGTTGATGGCGCGCATGGACCGAATTGAAAACCTCCTCGTTGCCCTGACCGCCGAACAGCCCGCGTCGCAGCCATCCCGAACTGGGGAGGCCGTTGCCCAAGACAATGTGACAGTTGGAGAGATTGCTCCCGCCGAGGCTCCGGCCATTGCTGCAGCGCCTGTCGCCGAAGCAACCTCGGAAGCCCCGATCCGCCCAGATGGAAGGCAAGACGAGCTATCCTTCACGTTGACGCCAAGCCACGGTGCCGAAGTCAAGCTCGTGATGCGGCAGGGTGCCAAGGCAAACTTTTCCTGGACAGCTGACGGTGGCATGGTGAACTTCGAGACGCACGGCGATGGCGGCGGTCAGTCCGTAAGCTACGAAAAGGGTAGCAGCGTTCCAGCTGACGAAGGGTAAGCGCGAATTTCCCCGCACCTTTTGCTGTTGAGTGCTCTGATGCATGAGGTGTCCACCAAAATAGGTGGACACCTTGTGATGGAAGAAGATGAGCAGAAA
>NZ_JAMYMO010000096.1:0-2970 GCF_040318575.1 Mesorhizobium sp. M1088
GCCGATTTGGCGCGCAATACTCCGCATCGCATCCACGACGACAACCAGGAATCGCTGTTTTCCGCCATTTGAAAAGGAGGTGCATAATGAATCGGTCTTCGCGCTCAACCGCAAGAATGCGCTCTTCGCAGGCTCCGACGGCGGCGCCGAACACTGGGCCGTTGTCGCCTCGCTGATTGAAACCTGCAAGCTCAACGGCGTTGAGCCGCTGGGCTATCTCGACGATGTCCTCACCAGGATCGTCAACGGCCACCCTAACAGCCAGATCGACGATCTCCTGCCCTGGGCCTACATCAACAAGCTCGAGCTCAAAGCCGTGGCCTGAGAACAGCGCTCTGATGTCCGCTGTCAAGGTTTGGAACGCAGGAGGTCGCCCGATCCGAGGAACGGCTGCTCATTCTGATGATCGCGCATGGGTGGAGGCGGAACTGAAGGACGTCGGTGATCAAGCTCTGATGCGCGGGTTGGCTACCGCATTCCCGATTGTGCGTCCGGGGCTGTTCCTATCTTACTGCGGGCGTCGGCGGTTCGCCGGCCACAAAGCGTCTGACGGGCATTCCCCTGCCGTGGTCCCGCCTCCGCCCATGCGCGAGATGTGCGCCGTCGCGGCGAGCGATCAGGTGATGCGCGCCTCCCTTGCGACTGCCCACATGAAGCCGACCAGTTCACGGGCGATAGCAGTGCAGACGACCGTTGTCCGTTTGCCCCGAGCGCTCAGCATGCGGTAGCGGGCTGTCAGGCGGGACTGCGCCTTCCAGGCGATCTCATGCACCTTCGGTGGCGCCTGCTCCAATCGGTATAGCTTCGCCTTCCCGACCTTGGGCGGATGTCGATAGGTCCAGGCGCTCTCGACCAACATGTGGCGAACCCGACCGTTGCCTGCCTTTGTGATGCCGCCGCGCCGGACTGTCTCCCCGGTTGAGCGCTCGCCGGGAACCAGACCGAGATATCCCATGAGCTGGCGTGGGCTTTCGAACCGGCTGACGTCGCCGACTTCGGTGACGAACGTCACGGCGACAATCAGGTCTACCCCACGCAATGTCTGAAGCGCCCACACGATCGGTGCCAGCGACCAGGCCGGGACGAACTCTTCGATCACACGCTCCAGCCGCTCGACCCGCTCCTTCGAGACGCGCACCGCCTCGACCATCTCCTGGAGTGCGATCTGATGCGCGGGATGATCGAACCGCTGTTCCTGAAGCCAGCGTAGATAGCGCATCGTCCAGCTCTTCTTTCGCGGATAGCTACGGCGTAAGCGAGGTCTGCCGGCCGCCTTGCACGCCGGGTCTTCGCCGGGATGATTGCCGCTCTTTGAACGGGGTGGCCGGTGTCGAGCAAGATCGAGGATTCAGCGAGCAGCGCATCGAGCTCTCATATAAGTAATCGTATGAGTAGTCGGATGGAGGTCGTTGCCCGGGTGTCCGGTCGGCGGCGCTGGACGGTGGAACAAAAGCTGGTCGTGCTGCGGGATGCATTCGGCCCCGACGGTTGCGTGCGGACGGCCTGTGAGCGCCACGACGTCGGCAGCGGCTCGATCTATACCTGGCGGCGGCAAGCGATGTCCGGTGAGCTTGCCGGGGTTCGCAAGCTGGCCGAGCCAGCCTTCGCCGAGGTCCACATCAGCGAGCCGCCCGCGTTGCCTGCTCCCATTGCACCGTTGGTCCCCGGCTTGATCGGGATCGAGCTGCCTTCGGGGATCAGGGTGACCGTGGACGCCACGGTCGATGCCGATGCCCTGTCGCGGGTGATCGGCGCGCTGGCACGATGATCCCGCTGCCGCCATCGACGCGGATATTCCTGGCTTGCGGCGCGACGGACATGCGCAAGGGTTTCGACGGCCTTGCTGTGATGACGCAGCAGGTTCTGGAGCAGAGCCCGCATTCCGGTGCGCTGTTCGCTTTCATCCGGCAGCCGTCGATCGGCCATCGCCGGTTCGGGCGCTTCCCGCCCATCTGCCGCGCGAGGAACAGCGGATCGAGCCTGAGCAGGGCAACTGCACTTGTCCCGACTGTGGCGGCGCGCTGCGGCCAGGCGCAAGCGCCCGTGAAGGCGATTGCCCGGGGCAAGGCGACCTTCGGCACGCTGGCCCATGTCGTCGTCTCCAAGTTCGACCATCATCTGCCGCTGTACCGTCAGGCCGAGATCATGGCTGCGCAGGGCATCGAGATCGACCGATCGACGCTGGCACGCTGGGTCGGCCAGGCATCTGTCTTGCTCGATCCGATCATCAGCCGCATCCGCGAGGTCGGGCTGACAGCCTCGAAGATCCATACCGACGGTACGCCGGTCCCCATGCTCGATCCGGGACGTGGCAAGACGGCAACCGGCAGGCTTTGGGCCTATGCGGTCGATGATCGGGGCTCTGGTGCCACGACGCCGCCACTGGTCTGGTACGAGTTCACCACCGACCGGACCGGCGCACATCTCCAACGGCAGCTGGCCAGCTTCACCGGCTATCTCCAGGCCGATGGCTATGCCGGATATGACAAGCTCTACGACACCAACCGTGTCACCGAGGTCGCGTGCTGGGCACATTTTCGCCGGAAGCTATTCGATATCCACGCCACCAAGCCGACACCGCTGACCACAGACCTGCTGGAGCGCATTGGCCAACTTTATGAGATCGAGGCCGAGGTTCGCGGCCAGCAACCCGATGTCCGGCGACGAAGTCGGCAGGACCGCACTTTGCCATTGATCCAGGAATTCAGCAGGCTCTCGACGATGCCCTGCGGCGCCTCTCGCCCAAATCCGAGATGGCCAAGGCGATTGCATATGGCCACAAACGCTGGATCTCGCTGACACGTTTCCTTGCTGATGGCCGCCTGGAGATCGACAACAACATTGCCGAACGCGCCATGCGCTGTGTGGCGAAGACCGATTCATTATGCACCTCCTTTTCAAATGGCGGAAAACAGCGATTCCTGGTTGTCGTCGTGGATGCGATGCGGAGTATTGCGCGCCAAATCGGCC
>NZ_JAMYMO010000097.1:0-2641 GCF_040318575.1 Mesorhizobium sp. M1088
TTCGCCAAAGCAACAGCAGCCTGATCAGACCAGATACCGTTCCCAATTCGAAGGCCATCCGTCGAAAGCGCCGGCGTCAACGTGCAGGGAAAATCGCGCTTACTCTCAGAACGAGGCGCCCCTCCCGCGAAGCGGGTTCGTGCATTAGGCGCAAAGCTGCCTAAAGCGAGTGGGACATCAGAGCCATTCTGCGTCGATGTTCACGCTTCGTGCTTGGAAGCCGCATAAAAAGGCAATGTGGAATGCACAAAGCAGCACGAGGAGTGGACCCGTTCTTAACGCGTAGGCCCCGCTAACATCGGCTGGGTCCGCATTCAGCTAATCCGGCCGTGCTTCCGACGCGACAGCGTCCAGGAGCAGAGTAACCTCGACATTGACGCTGGTGATGGCTTGCAAGTGAAGGGGCTGATTGGCCCAACGGGCGATGGAGACTACCAACGAGTAGTCCTCAACCGGCACCTCATGGATCTTGATCGACGTCCCCGTACGATCCAACAGCAAAAGCAAAGGAGTCGTCCCCTCGTCAGATTTGCTCGCGATGGCGGCAACTCGCTGAACATCCACGTGGCTGTCAACGCGAACATTGAAGAGTATTCGGCCTCCAGATTTATCGGCGCAGTCGCCTGCTACAGTATCGAAGCTGGCCGCCGGAAAATCTGCCGCTTGGACAATCATCTCGATCAAAACCGTCTCAAGTTGTGGCGTGCTACCTCGGCTGATCGGCATCGTCTATCCCGGAGAGTCTGGCAGGGCGACGGGCATGACCTATGACGCGTTTGGCCGGCGCACACCACCAACACGCCGGCCGGCGGCGGCTCTGCCGTTACCACCTTGTATACCCGGTGTGGCAGCGTGATCTGCCAGGCACGCGATGCAGGCGACATTCGCCAATCTGTTCAGAGGCGTATTCCGTATCCACAGCTATGATCAATGCTCTTCCGATAAAGGTGTAGGACGCGATGCCCGTGACTTGCCGTGTCGCCAATTTTAGAGTTTTAGAATAGTCGCATGGGGTCCGCGAAGGCCAGACTCCGCCAGTGCCTGAAGGTCAGCTACTGAGGCGCGCAAGGAAGGACCGGCAGTGGCGCAAGACGGACTTTCGCAAAAACAGCTGTTATAGTGCTCGGCTGGCGGAGATAAATGATCCGGTTCGGCGCAGGCACGGTGGAGGGCTGTCATGCCGCTCAAGGTCATCGGAACGGGTTTCGGGCGCACCGGAACTGACTCCATGCGAGAGGCGCTCAACCTGTTGGGCTTCGGACCCTGCCATCACATGTTCGAAGTCGATGGGAGCGCCATTCAGAAGCAGCGCTGGAGGGCCTTAGCCAAAGGTGCGTCGGCAGACTGGGAGAGTCTGTTTGAGGGCTACTCATCCTGCGTGGACTGGCCCTCCTCTTATTATTGGCGCGAATTGATCGAAGCGTATCCGGAAGCACGGATCGTTCACACGGACCGCTCGGCCGAAAGCTGGTGGACAAGTATGGAAAGCGCGTTTCAGGTGACGCGCCGCGGTCAGGTCGACCCGGACTCTCTGGGGGAGACCCTCGTTTTCGGCAAGGTCTTTGCAGGACGCGTCGATCGCGCTCACGCGATAGCCGTCTACGAATCACATCGGCACGACGTACTCACCACTGTGCCGCCTGGCCGACTGCTCGTGCATGCACTCGGGCAAGGATGGGAGCCGCTATGCCGCCATCTTGGCGTCCCGATCCCGGAGCAGCCGTATCCTATGCGGAACAGCGCCGAGGAATTCCGGCGGCGGGCCGAGACACGCTAAACGGGTCTGCTTGAACCAAGGCGAAGCCGCCCTCCACGGCCGAAATGCGGCGCGATGCGATCGTTCACTGTGCCGTGCGGGTTCGAACCCGGCACGACGGCGAAAGTGACACGGCTGGATCCGGTTGTGCCCGCCACTCAATCCACGACTTCTCTACCTCGGGGCAAAGCGACGCCAAACGCCACAGCTAAAGCAGATGGCCGGAAAGGCAGTTCAGTCAGTGGCCGTCGCCTGCGGCCGGCAAAGGTGGACGTGGCGGGCCAAATTCCGCCACGTCATTTTGCGAACGCGAACGCGTCCCAAAGATACGTTCAGCCCTCGATGGAGGCCAGCAAGTCGTGGTTGATGACGTCCGCGTGCGTCGTCAGCATGCCGTGCGGGTAACCCGTATAGACCTTCAGAGTGCCGTTCTTCAGAAGTTTGACCGACAGCCTGCCCGAATCCTCGATCGGCACGACCTGTCGTCGTCGTCATGCATGACCAGCGTGGGCACGGTGATCTTCTTCAGATCCTCAGTGAGAAGGCCCTGATGGCTTCATAGTGAGCCTTGGCGCTACTCATCATGGTAAGACCGTACGTCTGAGGTGGCTCGCCCTACAGTGCGCGTCCGAGCGTTGCTCGGGGCGGGCCGAGCCGATCCTCACCACAGGAGGACGAGCCACCTCATCGGCAGAGGCGACATACAGTCTTACCCAACATGCCCTGAGGCTACCAATTCTGAATCACGCAACACAACAAAAGGCTTTCTTCGTTCAATCGATGGCGATTCGAGCTATTAGGGCCGTCTGCGAGTCCTTATGCTCCTCATCGAAGCGGATCGGCAGCGACACGCCGACGTCGGCATGGCTCAGTGCAACAACGTTC
>NZ_JAMYMO010000098.1:0-2582 GCF_040318575.1 Mesorhizobium sp. M1088
GCCGATCCCACGACATAATGCACACCTCGCTATGTTATTGAAAAAGCTGGATCTGCTGATCCTGTGATTGTGATAATGGACTGTGTCCGCTCCTGCCGGAATGGTGCTGGATATCGAGTTGCTCGATATCTTCATGACGGATGATCCAGGGCGTACCCTTGCAATACTGCTCGGCCTTCAGATCGCCGGCGCGGATCATGCGCAGCACGGTCATTGGCCGCAGGCCGAGCTTCGCAGCCGTTTCCTCCAATGTATACTCGCCGCGCTCCGACCGTTCGTCCTTTTTGTAGACGGCGATGTCGTGCTGGTTGCGGAAAGTGCAGACACGGGACTGCGTCCATCCGTTCAGACGACCCGTGGTTTTGCCGAGCCGGTTGAGAAGCGATGCGATCGCTCTATCCGGCAATTGGCGTGCCAGGGCACGGATCAGGTCCTCGATGTCCGGCGGGGCGCCCCAACGGTGATGGCCTGCCTTGTTCTTCCTGACCGAAAGCGCGGTATGGTCGCCGCCCTGCCAATGCACCAGCATTTTGATGTGGTCGTCTTCGATGGCGACGACAATCTCGCGGATCACGGCACGGATGATCCGCTTGCGCGTGATGGCGGTGGCGTTGGCATGATGCCATGCCAGTTCGAGATCGGCGCCCATGCGCAGCAGGCTCCGCCGTTCCTCTTCTCCCAGAGCCTCAGGCTTGTGGCGGTCGAGCGCGTCAAGCTCGTCCTGACGCTCGCGGACGGCTACGAGCGCGGCATTCCAGCGTCGCTCCAGTTCGCCTGCTACAAGCCGGTTGTCCGGGTCGACGGCGTCATACTGGCGGCGTGCATGGGCGGCTTCATAACGTGCCTGTTCGAGTGCGAGCTCCACATGGCGCCGCTTCTCTCCAGCCTGCACGGTGGAGGTCTCGATGGCCTTGATCGCCGCTTCCATGCCGAGCGGTTGAAGGCGTTGAAGAACCTCCGCGCTGACCGCCTGATCGACCCGCAACGATCCGAAGCCGATGCACGGGTCGGTTCCGTGGTTGACCTGCGCTCCGCGGCAATGATAGCGCCCCGTATTGCCGTTGCTGCCGGAATAGGAGACATGCAGCTTGCGGCCGCAATGGCCGCAGCGCAAGAGACCGCCGAGCAGCAACTCGCCCCGGCGAAGAGCACCGCGCGGCACCAGGCCTTTGCTTGTGGCATTGTCCGTGATCAGGCGCTGATTCCTCTCAAAATCGTGCCAGCTCAGGTAACCTTCGTGATGGTCGATGAGCAAGACCTCCCAGTCGGCGCGATCGCGCCTGATCCCACGCAAAATCCGTTTGCGTCCGGCCTCTATGGTGACTTTGCTGCAGGTTCGCCCGAACGCATAGGCGCCGGCGTAGATCGGGTTGGTGAGAATGTGGTGCACCGTATTGTAGACGGGCAGCTTCCAGACGATCGCCCTGTCCGCCGCGCGCGTGTAATTTACGGCAGGGAGCATAATGCCCTCGCGGCGCAACCACAGATGCACCTGCCGGATGCTCTGCAGTTCGTCGAAACGCCGGAATACAAGATCGATCGCCTCGCGGATCCGCAGGTCCGGGTCTTTCTCGACCCGGTTCCGGCCCGACTTGACGTAACCGATCGCCACCGTCAGGAAAAGTTCGCCCCGTCGTGCCTTCTGCTTCAGGGCTTCGATCGAGCGGGCCCGCAGGATCGAAAGCTCCAGTTCGCTCATCGTGCCCTTCATGCCGAGCAGCAGCCTGTCGTTGGGATGACGCGGTTCGTAGATGCCGTCCTCATCGATGATGAGCGTTCCGACAAGGCCGCAAAACTCGATGAGCGTATGCCAGTCCCGGCCATTGCGGGCCAGCCGGGAGGCTTCAATGGCGAGGACCGCACCAACCCGACCTTCGCAGATCGCCGCCAGAAGCTTCTCAAAGCCCGGACGGCGGATGCCAGACCCTGAACGACCGAGATCTTCATCGATGACGATGGCGTCTTTCCAGCCAAGGGACCGCGCTCGCTCGGCAAGGCCATATTGGCGTCGCCGGCTCTCGGGATTTTTGACGAGCTGATCGGCCGTCGACTGCCGGACATAGACATAGGCACCGCGCGCGAGATGTTCAGCGGTGATCTTCATGATCTGCCTCCCGTCCCGTCTGGCTCACCACCGCTTCCCTCAGCAAGGTCTCGATCAGCGGGAGGGTGCGTTCCCGGACTTCGCCTGGAAGACTCGATGGCGGAGCCTTCTTGGAAAACAGGTCTGGCTGGTCGGTTCGGCATTGCCTGCGCTGCATGGTCGTCTCCTGGCTGGCGTGAGTCGCTCTGCAGAAAACGTAGACATGCATCGACCTCGCGGCGCAGGTCGCGCAGGCATGAAAGGGGAAAACGGGGCGCCTCGCGAACCGCCATCGTCAGGGCGATCTCTTCCGTCATCCAGATCGGAATCAGCGCCAGGCTGCCATCCGGTTGTCGCCCGACATAGGCCGGCTCACCGCAATAACGCTGACGGCCTGTGACGAAAATCTCCCCGCCCGAACGTGGATGAAAGGCGTAACGGACAATCTTCTTTGCCTCGCCATCCTGATAACGGGCATTATGAGCCCAGTCCGACCGGC
>NZ_JAMYMO010000099.1:0-2537 GCF_040318575.1 Mesorhizobium sp. M1088
TTTGGCCACGACGTCGCGCCGCAACCCCATGAGCGGGCACATCCAGTCTTGCGGGTCCGCGAACCGCGGCCCGGTGACCGCCGCCGTTACGAAGCCATCCAGCGCCGACATCGTCCGCACCAGCGGGCGGGGGGCGGGTTTGATGGCCATCCAGGCCTCCAGCGCCTCGTCCGACAGCGCCATGTCATCGATCGCGCTCATGCCGCCAACGGGAGCGGCATCGCTTGGCGGCGCACCCAGTTCCATGGCATCAGCTCGTCCCATCGCGAGGCTGGCCAGTCGTTCTGGATGCGCTCGGTGACATCGGCCATGTAGGCTTCGGCATCGACGCCGCAGAGCTTGCAGGTCTCGATGATGCTGAGCACGACCGCTGACCGCTCTGCCGCGGCGAAGCTGCCTGAGAAAAGCCAATTGCGCCTTCCGTCCGTAAATCCACGAATGGCGCGCTCCGCGATCAGGTTGTCGGGCTCGAGCTGGCCATCGTAGAGGAAGCGATTGAACGCGCGCCATCGCTTGGCGCCGTAGGCGAAGGCCTTGGCGATATCGGCATGGCGCGACAAACCCTTGCCCTGGCGCATGAGCTGTCGTCGCAGCGCGCGGACCAGTGGTCGGGTTCGCCTTCGTCGTGCGGCCAATCGCTCGGCGGGCGGCAGCCCCCGTATCTCTTCCTCGATCCGGTAGATCGCCTGGATACCGGCCATCGCCGTCGTGCTGAGCTCGGTCGGCTGGCTGTCGTGAACGTCGAATATCTTGCGGCGCAGATGGGCCAGGCAGGCAGCTTCTCGAATTGCGCCACCCTTATAGAGCTGGTTATAGCCGCTGAATCCGTCGGCCTGAAGGGTGCCGGCAAATCCGGCGAGCTCGCTCATCACGCTCTCGCCGGCGCGGCCCATGGTGGCACGATACCAGGCGATCGGCGGCTCCTTCGAGCCCGAGTTGCGGTCGTCGGCGACATAAACCCAGAGCGCACCCTTGTGCGTCTTGCCGTTGCCGGGCGCCAGGATCGGAAGCCGCGTGTCGTCGGTGTGAATCTTGCTGCGAGTAAGGCCGATCTCACGGATGCGGTTGTAGATCGGATCGAGCAAGGCGGCGGCGTAGCCGGCGCTACGCGCAAGCGTGGATCGCTCGATATCGACGCCCTTGGCGGCCATCATCTGTACCTGACGGTAGTAGGGCAGATAATAACCCCACTTGGCCATCATGATATGGGCAAGTGCGGCATAGCTGAGCTTGCCGCGTGCAATGGCCTTGGCTGGTGCCGGCGCCTGGATGATTTTATCGCAGGTCCGGCAGCTGTACTTGGGTCGAACGGTCTCCATCACCTGCCAGGCTTGGGCGACCAGATCGAGGATCTCCTCGCTATCTTCGCCCATGGCGCGCAGATCGCCGCCGCAGCCCGGGCAGCATGCGCAAGACGGCTCGCGAACGACCCGCTTGCGCGGCAGGTTGGGGTTGAGCTTGCGCACCGGCAACACCCGGACCTTGTCGCTGTCCGCGACGATAGGCAATTGGAGATCGGGCACGCTGGCGGCGAAATCGGTCTCGAGATCTTCGAGTTCGAGCCGCATCTGGCCAAGCTTCTCGGAGGAGCGGCCGAAGGCCTTGCGGTTGAAGCGATCGATCTGCAGCTGCAGGCGCTGGATGCGAAGCGCGGCCTCGGCGCGCTCTCTTCGCAGCTGCTCATCGCGTTCGGCAATGGCGATGTCACGGGCACAAACGGCCGCCTCCAGAGTGGCGATCCGGGCGAGGAAATCAGCGATGGAGGGAGCTTGTTCCGACACCCAAATTACATACCCGAAAGACCTCGTCTACGGAAGCAAAATCGACACAAAATCAATGAGAAACGGCCTAATTTAGCCGGCCAGACGCGGTCGATAAATCTTGTTCGGCCGGCGCCAATCGATCCCGTCCAATAGTAGCGAAAGCTGTGCCTTGGTGAGCGACACGGTCACCTGATCCCTGGTGGTCGGCCAAGCGAAACACCCATCGGAAAGGCGTTTTGTAAAAAGGCAAAACCCCTGGTCGTCATGCGCCAAAATCTTGATGATATGACCCTTGCGTCCACGGAAGCAGAAGATCGCGCCGGAATGCGGGTCGAGCGCGAGCACCTGCTGCACCATCCGCGCCAGGCTGTTGATCCCGCGGCGCATATCGGTCTCACCGCAGCACAAGTAAATCCGGTCGGTCGGCACCACCGTGATCACCTGGTCAACTCCGCCAGTACGATACGCAGCGCCGTCGGATCGATGGTCCCGTCGATCCGCAATCGCGCGCCGTTCGGAAAGGCCACGACGATCCTGCCGGCCGGGTCCGGACAATCGGCGACGGGACGCTCGACCTCGGGCAGATCGTTCACTTCGATCCGCGCGAAAGCTGCCATCGCCCGATCGGCCTCGAGTTCGCTGCCGGCCATCTGCTTGCGCCACGCATAGAGCTGGGATGGAGCTACGCCGAACGCTTCCGCGACCTCAGGCACCGACGACCCCGCCGCGCTCGCCAGGTCGACCAACGCGCGCTTCTCAGTGCAACTCCACAGC
>NZ_JAMYMO010000100.1:0-2375 GCF_040318575.1 Mesorhizobium sp. M1088
CGCCAAAGCAACAGCAGTCTGATCAGACCAGATACCGTTCCCGATTCGAAGGCCATCCGTCGAAAGCGCCGGCGTCAACGTGCAGGGAAAATCGCGCTTACGATTTAGAATCATGGGTGACCCTACCGGTCGGAATCACGACACTGTTTGCGCCAGATCAAATCTGCAGTTCGCGGTTGTTGCTCTGGCCTTTCGGCCGGGTTTCGCATCCCCATGCTCGACATGCAGGCCGGGTTCGCGG
The DNA here is from genome assembly GCF_040318575.1 of Mesorhizobium sp. M1088. Classification (NCBI taxonomy): domain Bacteria; kingdom Pseudomonadati; phylum Pseudomonadota; class Alphaproteobacteria; order Hyphomicrobiales; family Phyllobacteriaceae; genus Mesorhizobium; species Mesorhizobium sp. M1088. The sequence continues at coordinate 242 of NZ_JAMYMO010000100.1, forward strand.
GCGTGGCGTGGAGGCAGATCGCTACGCCATGGATACCTCTCGGGTATCGCGAGCTCGCGGCAAACCCCTACGAGATCATGCGGTGCAATACGGGAAAGAGCCTGATTTTTTTGCCGACGTCGCGGCCAATCTTCCACATCGTCATCAGGTCTTCTGGGAACGCCTTCATGAGATGTTCCGTTTCGGGGTCCTTCGGGCGCCAGTATGACCGGCACACGGTTGTGGAACGTCGCCATGGGCGGATGCGGCGGCGGAATGCGCGAGAGCCGCGTCTTGTCGCGCGGCAGCCCTTCAAAGCCTTCCTCAGCGAAGCGCTCCTGCCAGCGCCAGACACAGGTTGCCGGTCCGCCGCCTTCCGAGAAACTCCCTCAGCTTCTCAGCTCTTTAGAGAAATACATCCACGCCGACGACCAGCTGCCGAAGCTAGTGCGGACGGGTCTCTTGCATGCCCAGTTCGAAACCATTCACCCCTATCTCGATGGCAATGGGCGGATCGGGCGCCTGATGATCGCCCTCCTGCTGGAACACTGGGGAACTTGAGGGCTCCGCTTCTCTATCTCAGCCTCTTCTTCAAGCGTCATCGCGAGGAATACTACCGGCGCCTCAATCTCGTGCGGCTAGAGGGCGACTGGGAGGGCTGGATCGATTTTTTTCTCGATGGCATCGCCACGATCGCCGATGAAGCTGTCGGCTCGGCGCGTGAATTGTTCAACCTCGGCAGCGTGGATCGCACGCGGCTGCTGGGTGTCGAATCCGTATCCGTTTCAGCTCTTCGATTGTTCGAGCGGCTTCCGCGGCATCCGATCGTGACCGTCGCATCGGCGATGAAGCTGCTCGACACGAGCAAACCGACCGCAGCCCGCGCCATCGAGGTGCTGGCCGAAATCGGTATCCTCGTGGAAACGACGGGAAAGAAGCGCGACCGCAGTTTCGCCTATCGCGCCTATATGGAACGTCTGCGAACCGGAACGGAACTGGACTTCAGCCGATGAGCGGCCGGCGGCGGATCACTCAACCCTATAGCCGAGCGTCCGATATCCCGTTCGCCGTTTTGCTGCCATGCGTGCCAGCACTGGGACCATCTCATCAACATAGTCGAAGACGATAACGGTCAGCCAGGTCATGTAGTCTTCGGGCGCCAGTATGATCGGCACACGGTTGTGGAAAGTCGCCATGAGCGGATTCGGCTCACAGGTCAGCAGGTCGCGCCAATTCTCCCAGAGCGCCGCCAAAGCGAACGGCGACTTCATGGCACAGGCGGCCAACGACAACAATGTCCACCTCTTGAGAAAACACCGTCAGAAGGGGAGGATGGGAACGGCGGCGGACAATAGCAACGAGAGGAAGAGGAGCGGTTCATGACCCGTGTCGCGCTGTATGCCCGTCACTCATCGACAACCAGCGCGAAGCCTCTATCGAGGATCAGCTGCGGCTTTGCCGAGAGCACGCGGCCAGGGAGAAGTGGACTGTCGTTCGGACCTATGCCGACGCCGCCGTATCCGGCGCAAGCATCATCCGTCGACCAGACATCCAGCGGCTTCTCGCCAACGCTCAACGCGGGCAATTTGAGATTGTTCCAACCGAGGCACTCGATCGCCTATCACGCGACCAGGAAGACGTAGCCGGCCTCTTCAAGCGACTTCACTTTGCCGGTGTCAAAATCGTCACTCTCTCCGAGGGCACCGTAGACGAACTGCACTTGGGCCTCAAAGGAACGATGAACGCGTTGTTCCTGTAAGCCTCTCGATGCCTCAACTGAAAGGACAGTCTTCCATCTTTCTCGGACCTTTGCCGACGGTCGCCGGTCAAGAAGTTGTGACCCGAAGCCGACATTTGTCTGGACCGTCGGTAGGTCTCGTCAGGGTGGAAACCGGAAGTTCGACGCGAACCCAACAGAGAGCTCGCCGGCTGTTCACAGCTGCTCTACGGGCTCGGTCCTCGGACAGGCCGGCCAGAGAACTATCCTTCCAGAAGCGACGCGGGATCAAGGGGCGCGTCGCCTGGCCGGACGTGACGCGCAGGAGAGGGCATCTTTGCAGCCGCGACGATCACTCCGGCACGCCGGCAATACCCAACGCTTCGACGTAGTGCTCGGCGAACACCTTGTCCCGCCACGGGTTGATCTGCCTCTGCA
>NZ_JAMYMO010000101.1:0-2144 GCF_040318575.1 Mesorhizobium sp. M1088
CGCTGGCCATGCTCTCCGGATTTGGGCTTGCGAACCCGTACCTGCGAGTGCTGGCCTCCGTGCCAGTGGATGGTCAAGATCACGTCGCGCGCATCGTCATCGACATCCGCCACGATGTCCTTGATGAGCGCGCGCAGCAGTTGCTGACGACAGCGCATGTCGACACCCGGCGCGTTCCAGGTGGCCTCGAGATTCTGGGCGAGGCCCGTGAAGTCCGGAACCGCGTCGACAGGCTCCACACGCTGGACTTCGCTCAGCCGGGCCTCGCAGGTCTCCACGCGCCTGAGCGTGGCTTCCCAACTCCTCTCGAGCTGGGCCGCAATAAGCCGGTTCTCCGGGTCGCAAGCGGCATAGCGGCGCTCGGCGAGCGATGCCTCATAGCGCGCCTGCTGCAGGTCCATCTCGATCATCTGCCGCCGCTTGGCTTCGCTCTCCAGCTGCATCCGTTCAGCCTCCAACGCCGCTTCGATCGCCATCGGCGCAACCGCCTCCAGCGCTTCGCGGGTCACCGCCGCGTCGGTGCGAAAGCCGTTGAACGACATGCATCGCGCCTGGGCCATCATGAGGTTGCCGCGCTCGCAGCGATATACCGGATAACCTTGGCCGCGTCCGGCATACATGACAACCAGTCTTCGCCCGCATCGACCACAGGAGATGAGACCGGGGAGCAGTGCGCGACCGCCGCGGCCCGACTTGACGCCGCCGGCTTTGCCATAAGCGTTGGCCGCGAGCAGTTCCTGGTTCCGTTCGTACTCGCTCCATCCGATGTAGCCTTCGTGATGGTCGTTGAGCACCACCGCCCACTCGCTAGCCGGCTTGTAATGGCCATAGCTCTTGCGAACGCGGCCATCGACGATCTCAGTACGCTTCTCGCTCTTACCATAGACATAGGCGCCGGCGTAGAATGGGTTCTTCAGGATCGAGATCACGTTGCGGTAGCGGATCGGAACCCAGTCGAAGGACACCATCTTCTTGCCGTCGGAGGGTCTGGGGAAATGCACGTCATCGTCGATCATCGAGATCAGGACCTGGCGCGCACTGCCGAGTTCGCGGAAGCGCGCGAATATCAGGCGAATGGTCTCCTGCAGGCGCATGTCGGGATCGAACCCGAGACCGTAATCGCGGTGCCAGACATAGCCGAAAGGCACGGAGATGCGCAGTTCCCCGCGCTGTGCCTTGGCGCGGGCGGCCTCGTACATGCGGGCACGCAGCACGCCGAGCTCGAACTCGCTGATGCTGCCCTTCATACCGAGCAGCAGGCGGTCGTTCGGCAATCCCGGATCGTAGACTCCGTCCAGATCGATCACGCGTGCATCAACTTCGCCGCACAACTCGAGCAGCCGATGCCAGTCCGGCCCGTTGCGCGACAGGCGGGACGCCTCCAGGCAAAGCACGGCGCCCACATGGCCGGTGCACAGATCGTCGACCAGGCGCTCGAAACCGGGACGCTCCACAGCCCCGCTTGCGGTTCGTCCCAGATCCTCGTCGATCACCTCTACTTTGCGGAATCCCCAGCGCCGCGCGACGTCGACAAGCTCATATTGCCGACGTTGGCTCTCAAGGTTGAGCTGGACCTGCGCCTGAGTGGACTGACGCACATAGACGACAGCCTTGCGCTTGAGGACGGCAGTCGGAATCAGATTACCGCTCGTCATCGCAGCTCTCCTCCTCCGTTGCCACGCCGGCGGCGGCCATCAATACGTTGGCGAGCCGGACGATCACTATGGTCCGTTGCGCTGAACTCAGCCCGTTCAGCTTCTGCGAGTCGAGCGGCAAGCTGAGTTGGCGAACGACCACGAGAGATCGTGTCGGTGGTGGCAGGGTTCTCATGTTGCGCCTCCGCGATGGTGAAACCATCCGGACAGCCTCGCCGGAAACGGCGTTCGATCAAGAGCTTGTGAAGCTCAAGCAGCGCGGCAAGCGATACGCGCGGGGAGCCCAGGTCCATCGCCGCGCAAGCCACGGGATCGATCATCCAGGCCGGAGCGGTAATGACATGCCCGGGCGCGACGACGAGATGAATGATCCGGCCGTTGGCGCGCTCTTCGCTGTTCTCGCAGCGAAGCCGATGTCCGAAATACGGGTGCCAACGGTAATGGACCTCGACCTCCTGCCCAACATGGGCAGAATGACCCCGAGATGGC
>NZ_JAMYMO010000102.1:0-2084 GCF_040318575.1 Mesorhizobium sp. M1088
CGGTTCAGATTGAAAGCACTTCCGATCGGGCCTTGCTGCGACAGAGCAGCATGGCTGCGGTGGATTTGCCGGGGACTTGCGATGGGGCACGTAGGTCGGCATCGAAAAGGACAGCGCCTTTTTCCTCTCCAGCCAAGGTGAGCGCGTCGCTGCCGAACGGCGTGACGTTGACGCTGGAATGCGGTGATGTGGATGCGTTGACGGCGACCATCGGAGCACTGGGTCATGTTCAGACTGGGCGCTGACCTGAAAGTCTACCTGCACCGCGAGCCGATCGACTTCCGGGCCGGCATCAACAGCCTTGCGGTTCTGGTCCAAGAGACGATGGCGCTCGATCCGTTTGCTCCGGCGGTTTTTGCGTTCTGCAATCGCCGTCGCGACCGGATGAAGCTCCTGTTCTTCGATCGGTCGGGCTTTGTGCTGGTCCTGAAGCGGCTGACCGAGGACAAGTTCCGGTGGCCGCGCCGGGAGGCAGCGGTGGTCACGCTTACGACCGAGCAATTGCACTGGATCCTCGACGGCATCGACATCGATGCGATGGTCCGCCATCCGGTGCGGCAATATCAGGTTGCGGGTTGAGGGCTCTCGAATTGAGCGGTTGACGCGGCGGCATGCTTTCGATTCAAGAATCTGATGAATCGACCCGGCGAACCGACTGTTGAAGCGTTGATGGCGCGTATTGCTGCGCTGCAGGCGCAGAACCGTCAACTCACCGAACGCGTCGTCAAACTCGAGGAAGAGCTGGCGCTTGCACGACTGCATCGTTTTGCGCCGCGCAGTGAAAAGCACATTGACCGCCTCTTCAATGAAGCCGAACAGGCCGCGGATGAGGACGCCGCCGACAACGAAGATGGCGGCGTCGTTGTCCTGCCGGACACGGGCTTGCCGGCGAGCGAAGGGGCGACGGGAAAGAAGCGCGGCCGCAAGGCCTTGCCGGAAAACCTGCCGCGCGAGCGCGTCGAGTATGACCTTCCCGACGATCAGAAGGCTTGTCCTTGCTGCCGTCACCAGATGCATCGCATGGGCGAGGCCGTTACCGAGCAACTTCATATCGAGGTGAAGGCGAAGGTCCTGCAGAATGTGCGGTTCAAATATGCTTGCCGTCATTGCGACCGTACCGGCATCAACACGCCGGTCGTGACCGCGCCGATGCCCGCGCAACCCTTGCCGGGCAGCATCGCCACGGCTTCGACGCTGGCCTTCGCGCTCGTTCACAAATACGTCGACGGCACACCGCTTTACCGCTTGGCGCAGGCCTTCGAGCGCGCGGGCGTTCCTGTCAGCCGTGGCGCTCTGGGTCACTGGGTGATCGGCTCGAGCGAAAAGCATCTCGCCCGCATCTATGAGGTGCTGAAGCTGCGGCTCAGATCGCAGCCCCTCATCCATGGCGACGAGACCACGGTCCAGGTGCTGAAGGAAATGGACAGAGAGGCCACCAGCACCTCGTACATGTGGGCATACCGGAGCGGCCACGACAGTGACGAGCCGATCGTGCTGCTCGATTATCAGCCGGGTCGCGGCCAGATACACCCGCAGACCTTCTTGGGCGATTACCGCGGCATCGTGATGAGCGACGGTTATTCCGCCTGGCGCACGCTGGAAGGGGCAACGCATCTTGGCTGCATGGCCCATTCCAGGCGGCGCTTCGTCGATGCCCTAAAGGCGAGGAAGAAAGGCGGCGGCCCGCCGGAACAGGCGCTCCGGTTCTTCGAACAGCTCTATCGGGTTGAAAGGCAGGCGCGGAACGAAATCCCCGATGACGGCGAAACGCGAGATGACTGCATTCGCCGCTTCCGCCAGCAACATAGTGTCCCGATCCTCCAGGCTCTCAAGGCATGGCTCGACGACATCGCCCCAAAAGTCTTGCCGGACAGCAAGCTCGGCGACGCCGTCTCCTACACCCTGAACCAATGGGGATATCTGACTCGTTACACCGAGGACGGCAGCATGCCGATCGACAACAATCTTCTCGAGCGTGACATCAGAATCTTTGCCACTGGCCGGAAAAGTTGGCTGTTCAGCGATACCGTCGACGGAGCCAGGGCCAGCGCCGTCATCTACAGCCTGATGTTGACCTGCCGCGC
>NZ_JAMYMO010000103.1:0-2008 GCF_040318575.1 Mesorhizobium sp. M1088
CGGCACAGATCGGCAACCGATACCCCGGCCTCATGTTCCTTCAAAATTCCGATGATCTGCTCTTCAGAGAAGCGGCTACGTTTCATGTCCTGGTCCTCTCGATGGGCCAGAACGAACTTCAAACCGGATTAGATAAGAGGGCAAGGTCACGCTCCCAATCAGATTGGCTGGGCTCACCGCTGCTCCTGGCGCAACCGCGACCTCCAAAATGATCGCCAACAATGTCTGCGTTCAGGCAGTGGCAACAGTGCCTTCAATGGCTGACATGAGGCGCGAGGCGGACCTGCCCGATGTTTCATGCGCCGAATGCCCGAGATGCGAGCGCAGCCATTAACCATCGATTAACTATTCGGTCGCCTTTAATTCAATTTTGCAGCATACTGATTTGGGTAGCGTGGCTGCTCAAGGAGATTGGGTGGGTGCCGTCGGAACTGAAAGCTGCGCGTGTAAGGCCCGGTCGGACGGTCACTTCGTCTGGCTGGCAAGGGCAGAGCCAATATCGTTCCATGGACCCCGGATGCGATCGCCTTCACGAGGACGCCGCAGGAAGTGCTTCGGATCGTCTATCTCGACCGACAAGGCCGGCGTCAGCAAGGGCGGCTTCTACCCGAACGGGATGAACGAAGCGCTCAAAAGCACCTGACGTTTGCGATGGAGGAAAGGTGGATTGAATGCAGAGTGATTGGCCGCACAGCGGATTCCAAAGCCGAGAAAGATTCGGGGATCGACCTACGAATTACCTGGCGATGGGGTCCATCGGGTGCCAGTGTCGAGCGGCTACCAAGCAGCATCTTCGCCTGAGCTGGCATTGCGGCATCTCGCCTCAACGGGAGTCGCCATGGCTATTCCACCTCAGCCAGGGGCGCTACGGCCGGTCCGTTCAAAGCCGTGCCATCGACGGCAAAATGCGAGCCGTGGCAGGGGCAGTCCCAGCAGCGTTCCAACGAGTTCCAATGGACATGGCAACCGACATGGGTGCATGCGGCCGATCGCTTGTAGAGCGTGCCGTCCTCATCGCGAAAGGCCGCGACTTTGGTAAGCCCCTGGCGGACGATAGCGCCCTGTCCGGGCCGCAGCTTATCGGCGGCATCAATTTCACCAGGCGCGACATACTCGGCAAAACTCCTGATCGTTGTCGCATTCTCCGCCAAGTAATCGCCGATCGCGCGTGCCGTCTTGCGAGAGGGTTCGTAAAGTTCCCGCCAGGGGCTTTCCCCCTTCAGGATCAGGTCGGAAATCAATTGGCCGGCCACAACCCCATGGGTGATGCCCTGACCGGAATCGCCGGTAGCAACGAAGACGTGCCCGTTGCCGGGATTACGGCCGATGAACCCGGCGTAATCGACGGTCTCCATTACCTGCCCGGACCATCGATTGGCTTCCGCGCCGATATCGGCCACCAACCCTTTGGTCCAGGCCGCCAGGGCAGCGAAGCGGTCGTCGGCGTCGTCGGCCTGCCCTGTCTTGTGATCCTCACCACCGACGATCAGAAGGTCGGTCTTGCCTTCGCCAGGCTGCAGACGGACGTAGTGATAGGGGTCCAGCGTGTCCCAATAGAGTGCATCCGGCAAAATGTCGCGCCCGATCTCGAATGCCATCGCGTAGGTCCGATACGGCGCCTGTTTGGTGTGGAGCGCCACCCGATCGTTGATCGGCGAGTTGGTGGCGACAACGGCCGATCTGGCAGACACGGCAAAGCCCGAGACCGTGCTTACGCGCACGCCGCCGTCAGTCTCCTCGACTTTGTCGACGATGGTATCCGCATAAAGCGCGCCGCCGCGCGCGCGGATGCCGGCAGCCAGCCCGCGGAGATATTTGAGCGGGTGGAATGTCGCCTGATTGGAATAACGAAGGACGGGCGCGTCCGAAAACCCAGCAAGCGGCACTCCCACGGTTTTCTCGACGTCGACACCGATCTTCAGAGCGGCGTCCAGTTCGCGCTCGATGACGGATTCCTTCCTGCCCGACGCCGGAAACAGAAAGCCTTCGAGGCGGCGGAAATCACACG
>NZ_JAMYMO010000104.1:0-1851 GCF_040318575.1 Mesorhizobium sp. M1088
GCGATGCCGCGCAGGGCTCGCTCGGCTGCATTGTTGGATAGGCAGATCCGCCCATCGTCGAGGAACCGGGTGAAGGATGACCAGCGGCGCAGCATGTAGTTGAAGGCCTTGGTCAGGTCGTGCCCGCGCGAGAGCTTGTCGCGCGTCTTGATCATCCAGCGCTCGAGCTCGGTGACCAGCGGCGCGCTCCGCTCTTGGCGCACGGCGTGGCGTTGGGCCGGCGACAGGCCGTTGATCGCGCGCTCGATATCGAACAGGGCATCGATGCGCTTCACGGCTTCGACCGCCAGCGGATAGACCAGGTTGGGCTTCTCGCCGTGCGCCTTCTTGCGCGCCGCCGCTTCGACATCGGCCAGCTCAAACACTTTGCGCCGGCTGTGGGCCCAGCAGCTGGCCTCCAGAACAGGCGCCGGCTGACGACCCGTCGCATAGAGATCGCCATAACCACCAAAGGCATCGGCCTGCAGAATGCCGCTCCAGCCGGCGAGATGCGTCGCGGGATGTTCGCCTCGGCGATCGCGGGAATAGTAGAACACTGCCGCCGGCGGATCGGCGCCGCCGAACGGTCGGTCATCGCGCACATAGGTCCATAATCGGCCGGTATCGGTCTTGCCCTTGGCCAGGACCGGCACCGTCGTGTCGTCGCCGTGCAGACGCGAAGCGGCCAGCACATGGGCTTCGAGCTGCTTGAACAGCGGCATCAGCGCCGCGGCGCCGGCGCCGACCTGGTCGGCGAGCGTCGACAGGCTGAGCGGCACGCCTTCGCGGGCATAGCGTTCGGCCTGGCGGTTAAGCGGCTGATGCTGGCCGAACTTCTCGAACAGGATCATCGCCAGCAGGCTGGGACCGGCCCAGCCGCGCGGGGTGGCGTGGAAGGGCGCCGGAGCCTGGCTGATCGTCTCGCAGTCGCGGCAGGTGAACTTCTCCCGCACGTGCTGGATCACCTTCCATTGCCGCGGCACCACCTCCAGCGTCTCGGTGATATCCTCACCCAGCTTGCGCAGCCGATGACCGCCGCAGCAATGGCAAGCGGCCGGCGCCGGCTCGACCACGCGTTCGCGCGGCAGATGCTCGGGAAATGGCTGGCGCGCCGGTCGCTTGCGCATGTAAGGCGCCACCTCGGTGGTCCGGGCCGCGGCCTGTTCGGCGGCGATCTCGTCTTCCGTCGCGGTGCTCTCGAGTTCCTCGAAGGTGAGTTCCATCTGGTCGTGCAGGCGGGCTGAGCGTTCAGAACTCTGACCATGCAGCGCCCGCTGCAGCTTCCGGATCGTCAGATGCTGATGCGCGATCAGCGCCGCATCATCCGATGCCTTGGCCCTGGCGACCGCCAGTTCGGCCTCGACCAGCGCAGCGCGCGCGGCCTCGTCTTCGGCTCTGGCCAGCGCCGCGGTCAGCGCTGCTCTCAGCGCGCCAATATCGTCCGGAACAGCATCCTGGGCGGTGGCAACCATGCCCTGGAGTGAATCATAAAACGCGTCCGCTGACTCGCGGAAAATGGCGCAAACTCAAAGAAAAACTCAGCCCGCGCGCTGCGGGCGGAACGTGTGAAGCGGGTTGCGCCAATCGATCCCGTCGAGCATGTAGGCGAGCTGCGCCGGTGATATGGAAACCGTGCCGTCCGCCGGCGACGGCCATAGAAACCGGCCCTTCTCGAGCCGTTTTGCATACAGCGACATGCCGAGCCCATCATGCCAGATAATCTTGATCAGATTGCCGCTGCGGCCGCGGAAGACATAAAGATCGCCGGCATGCGGGTCCCGGCCCAGCGTCTCCTGAACCTGCAGAGCGAGGCCTTGCATCCCGCGACGCATATCGGTCCGGCCGACCGCCAACCAGATCCGCACCTGGCTC
>NZ_JAMYMO010000105.1:0-1729 GCF_040318575.1 Mesorhizobium sp. M1088
ACATGGCAGCAGCCGCGAGAACAGAGGATGAAACGGATGCGTGATCCGCACTAATTGCGTAACTGCGTTCGTAGAGTCTGCATTCCCAAGTGAGGTACAAGCGCCTGGAGGGGGGCGAGTTCCGCTGGCCGAAAGTGCAGGACGGCGTGATGCGGCTGACGGCCGCGCAACTATCGGCGCTATTGGAAGGACTGGACTGGCGGCGGGTCCACGAGGCGCGCCGGACCCGCGTTCCGGTTCAGGCGGGCTGACCGCGACGAAGTGAATCAGGCTGGATTCCGCTGTCGCGGGCTGTCGGCGAATATGGTCTGATCCGGTCATGACGATGACGGCTGACCAGCTTCCCGACGATCCGGACGCGCTGAAGGCGATGGTCCTGGCGCGCGACGTCGAGAACGCCCGTCTGATCCAGATCATCAAGGAATTGCAGCGTCATCGCTTCGGCCGAAAAGCTGAGACGCTCCCCGAGGATCAGTTGCTGCTGGGACTCGAAGAGGCCGAACAGATCGAGGCTGCCGGTGACGAAGAGCAGGCACAGACTGCTCTTGGCGAACGTCAGGCGCGTGTCGCCAAGCGCCGGGCGAACCGCGGTGCGTTGCCGCCCCATCTGCCGCGCACGGAGATGGTCGTCGACATCGAGGACCATACCTGCCCGTGCTGTCGCAATGGCCTGCACCGGATCGGTGAGGATGTGAGCGAGCGGCTCGATATCGTTCCGGCGCAGCTGCGTGTGATCGTCGTGCGCCGGCCCAAATATGCCTGCCGCGCCTGTGAGGATGTGGTCGTTCAGGCTCCCGCGCCGGCCCGGCTGATCGAGGGTGGTCTTCCGACCGAGGCAACGGTCGCCCAGGTGCTGGTCTCCAAATACGCCGATCACGTGCCGCTCTATCGTCAGGCGCAGATCTATGCCCGGCAAGGCATCAATCTCGATCGTTCCACGCTCGCCGACTGGGTCGGCCGCGCCGCCTGGCATCTGCGTCCGGTGCATGAGCGGCTGCTTGGCAAGCTGAAGTCCTCTCCAAAACTCTTCGCCGACGAGACAACCGCGCCGGTGCTCGATCCGGGCCGCGGCAAGACGAAGACGGGCCAACTCTGGGCCTATGCCCGCGATGACCGACCATGGGAGGGAAGCGATCCGCCGGGCGTCGCCTATGTCTATGCGCCGGACCGAAAGGCCGAGCGTCCGATCGCTCATCTCGCAGGCTTCACCGGAATCCTGCAGGTCGATGGCTATGGCGGCTATCGGGTGCTGGCCGACAAGAGCGGCGTGACGCTCGCCTTCTGCTGGGCGCATGTCCGCCGGCGATTCTATGAGCTGGCAGCAGCCGGTCCCGCGCCGATTGCCAGCGAGGCGCTCAGACGGATCGCCGAACTCTACAAGATCGAGGACGCCATCCGCGGCCGATCGGCCGACGAACGCCTTGCCGCACGTCAGGAGAAGAGTACTCCAATCGTAGCTGCATTCGACCCATGGCTGCGTGAGAAGCTCGGCCTGATCAGTCAGAAGACCAAGCTCGCAGAGGCGATCCGCTACACGCTCTCACGCTGGGAAGGCCTCTCGCGCTTCCTCGAAGACGGCCGCATCGAGATCGACAGCAACGTGGTCGAGCGCTCCATCCGTCCCATCGCCATCTCGGGGTCATTCTGCCCATGTTGGGCAGGAGGTCGAGGTCCATTACCGTTGGCACCCGTATTTCGGACATCGGCTTCGCTGCGAGAACAGCGAAGA
>NZ_JAMYMO010000106.1:0-1481 GCF_040318575.1 Mesorhizobium sp. M1088
ACACTAACTGTCCGGCTTCAAATCGGAATCGTGTCCGGCATGAAATCGGAATACCTGTCCGGCTTCAGATTGGAATAGCCGTCCGGCATCACCGGAATACGCACCACGCCAAGGATGAAGTCGACATCGTTAGCGCGGCACCAGTCGATGATCTGCGGACTGCAATAGTGGCTGTGGGCCCGGATCAGGATCCGGGTGCTCGGCCAGTTGCTCCGGATCGCCCGCACCAGGCGCACAAAATCCGGCTTCAGAGATCGTGCATACCGTCGCAGAGCCAAACGAAAAGAGTCCGTTTTCGGGTGTAGGTTGGCGCCCGTATTTATTCAGTTGGATGCTCTCATCGCCTCCCGCGGTAAGGAGCAAGCAAGTTAATGGGAGGTAAGAGTTGGGGCGGGGCAAGCGTGTCATCGTCACCTCTCCTTAGCGTGTGTTGTCGGCGAAACTGTTTAAGGCTCTTGATAACATGAGTGCCAGCACTTTGCGGTTTTCTGGGTTTACCATCATCGTGTCGTGATTGCCTGGAACTGGAACTGCATGGATGGCCGCTGCACTCAAAATTCGGTCCCAGCCGCGCATGAGCGATCTTGCCTCTGGGCCAATTGAGCTCTCGCCCAGTCGCACACGACGGCTGAGGAAAGGATCAGCTGCATAAAACTGATGAATCTCAATTGGCAGGGACGGAACTTGATACGACTGCAGCGCCCTATGAAATTGGGCGATTCTTTCAAACATCAGAACGTCATTGTGGAGATCACGATCCGGAGGTGTCGCCCCAATTTTCTGTGCCTTTTCAAGCAGCTGAGCAATTGAACATTGTCCAGCAAAGCGTTCCAACACTTCGAAGCTCTCATCATCCAAGGATTCGAAACCTTCCAGTACGATATTTCGGACGATCTGAGAGGGGGATATGCTCGATCGATTTGCAAATAGCGCAACATCGATGAACGCCATGAAAGACACGGTTTCATCCAGACCCAGTAAGCGCTGGGCTATGGCGTAAGCCAAGATGCCACCCGAGGAGTATCCTGCAAAGCGGTATGGACCTTGCGGCTGAATTTCTTTGATTGCCAGGATGACCGTGTCAGCAATCGCTTCAAGGGTCAGTGAACGAGCTTCATCGGAAGACGGCCATGGCAAAGCATAGACGGGACAGTCTATGTTCATTTCCTTTACCAAACTAATGACATAGGAACAATCGCCCCAACCGTCGGGAACAAAGAAGAGCGGCGGTTGAGATCCCGTCGCACGAACGGGTAGAATGCCAGGTCTATGTCGGTGAAAGTCAATCTCGACCTTCGATGCAAGCTCCTTCAGGACAGGAGCATGAAAGAGATCAGCCGCGCTAAACTTCAGTCCAAGATCTGATGCTCGGCTGAGTAGCTGCACCGCCAAGAGCGAGTGGCCGCCGAGTTCGAAGAAGTTATCGTGGCGTCCGACCCGCTCGACCCCGAGAAGCTCCGCCCAGATCTGTGCCAGCGCCG
>NZ_JAMYMO010000107.1:0-1467 GCF_040318575.1 Mesorhizobium sp. M1088
TCACTCTGATGATAGAGAACTACCGCTCGGGCTTCCTGTGGCGCCTGATGCGCCGCGTGCCGGCCATCATCGCGGGACTGCACCGAGCCGGTTTTTCGGGCGGCTGGCTATAAGAAGTCGAGATGACAAAGCTCCCCGATTGGTACCAGGACTTTTGACTGCTAGCGCATGCCGCATTTGCTGCGAATGTCGGTTAGCGGCGCATTGCTTCTCGGCAGAATAGGTGACGTTGCCCCCAGTTTCTATCCCAGTTTTGAGTTCGTTTCCGGCGTGGGTTGTGCCCTGCTGGGCGGGTGAAGCGACGGGCGCTGGCGCGGAGCCTTTGGCACAGCGCAAAGCGAGCGGCCGTCGCAGATTGAAGGTGGTGGCGAACTCGGCCGGTGTCTGCCAGGCGATTTGGGAATGCGGCCGCGCGGTGTTGTAGTCGGTGCGCCACAGGGCGATGGCGACGCGTGCCTGAGCCAGCGACTGGTGTGACGAGGGTATCGGCGAGAACGTGGAAGGTCGGTTAGCCACAGCTTTGTGGCGGCGACCTCATGTGCCGATCGTTGATTGAGGATTTTGGTGATTGCGGGCGGATGTCCTAAGGCTCCTAGGTGATCATCGTCCGTGGCAACTTCGCGAAGCGGCTTGCAAAACATGCCCAGTGCTCTTTTGCCGCGCGTTGGATAGTCCTACGCAGCACTTTGGCGAGCGCGCCGCCACGCAGTCAATCGACACACGACGGTCGGGCGAACGCGACACAAAGTGCACTGTCACCGAAATCCGGAGGACTAACGTCTGCCCTTAGGTCTAGGCTTCGTGATTTCGATTCAACGGCCCGCGAGCGACTAGTTTGAGCAAGCCTCAACGCGGGGCCACTCGATGTCGGCTCCTTGCCGCAATCACGCTGTTCCGACAGGCCGCGCCATGCGGCAAGTTTCTATCCAACCAAGCCGTTTGACCCACGCTGGCAGCTGCCGAGTAGGCGAAGTCCGCATCGCCTCGATCGCGCCACTTTCCGACCTCAGCACCTCTAAAGCGCGAACGTCTGGTGTGATGCCCGATGCGCGTTCGTAGGCATCTCGCTGTTACATCGCGGTGACAAAAGCACCGCCACGGTGGCGTCAACCGGTTACCAAGGGCAGTAAATATCTCCGGCCTTCTGGGAGTGGCGTGTCAGCGTCCCCAGAGACTGCGTGGGCGTGTCGCCGGTTGGCTGTTAGCGGGGCGACTGGAATGCTCCACGCCTCGCAAGCGGGATAGCGAAATCTCGTGAAGGCAAGTCAAGCTGCGTTTTCCGTTCTCTATCGGCGACGGGCGGCGGTTAGGAGAGATGGATACCATGCACACGGGGAGTCAGGAAGTTGGCAGGACATGGACGGGGGGCGGCCCGCGTGCAGGCGCTTGGCCGAGCGGTGCAATGAACACGCAGCGCCACCTCGCAGCGATCATGGTGTGCGACGTGGTCGGCTATTCGCGCCTGAC
>NZ_JAMYMO010000108.1:0-1437 GCF_040318575.1 Mesorhizobium sp. M1088
GTGTCTCAGTCGTCTAATCGCGGACCGAAATGCAAGCCCAAATTTGTATTGAGGTGTCGTTTGCCGGGAGCACGGTCGTCTTCGCGGTCGACATGAAGCCGCCGCATGATGGGCTTCGCGAGGGATGGAGCCTTCCAAGGTTTGAAACGCAATCGCGAGCGTTGTGACGCCAACGATGCAACTGACACAGCGGAATGGCTCGGCCCACGTCCTGGCAGGGACGCCTCGTTACGCCTCGGGTAGGCGCATTCGAACTTCCTTATGGTCAGGCCACGATGGCTTCTTCCCGGTTGAACAACTCACCGGATTTTAGCATCGCATGCATGATGACAGCGAGCTTGCGGGCGACAGCGACAGCTGCCCGCTTGAAGCCGATCTTCTCACGCAGCTTCAGCCCCCATGTGCGCAGACTGCTGTCAGCCCGGCTGCGCGTCAGAATCACGACTGCGGCCTCATAGAGAAGCCCTCTCAGATGAGGATCCCCACGCCGCGAGATATGACCATCATAATCGACTTCGCCGGATTGATAGCGTCGGGTTGTCAAACCCAGCCATGCGCCGACAGCGCGCGATGTCTTGAAGTTCGATGGATCCTCGATGGCGCCGATGAATGAAGTCGCAGTGATGGTGCCGACGCCGGGGATCGACATCAACAGCTGGCATGCGTCATTGTGCCGGGCGTTGGCGACGAGCTGCTGTCCAAGTTCAGCAGCGCGGGCGCGCATGCTGAGCCAAGCCTCGAGAAGGGGCAGGACAATCCGGGCAAGCTCTTCCTGACCGGCCAGCAGGCGCCGGACGTCGGCTTCGAACTTGCTGCCCTTGCTTCGCGGAATGATCAGCCCGAACGTCTTCATGAGCCCGCGGATCTGGTTGGAGAGCTCGGTCGTGATCCTGACCAGCCGGCTCCGCGCGGCCACCAGCGTGCGGCTCAGCATGCTGTCATAGCCCTTCACCCGCACCTCGCGGTAGAAGCCGACCTCGGCCAGATGCGCCAAGCCGTCGGCATCGTTTGCGTCCGTTTTGTTCGGCGCCATGTCCAGCGCGGCCTTGGCATGCCGGGCGTCGATGCAGATCGCCGGAAGTCCTTCGGCGCTCAAGGCATGATAGAACCACACCGACAAGGGGCCGGTCTCGAACACTACCCGCTTGGCCGCTGGCGCCCGCTTGCGGAGAACGTCCGCGACCAAGCTCGGATCAGAGGGACATTTGCCGCGCCAGATCCTTTTGCCGCCACGCCGCACAGAAATCGCCGTCTCTTTCAACGACACGTCGAGACCGATATATTCACTCATGGTTGTTCTCCGTTCGATGCTTGGGCCCGGCGTCCAGTCGTGAGCCCGTACTTCCATCCTATCGGGGAACAACCACCCGCTCTTCAATATGTGACCGTTTCCGGCTTCAGGGCGACTCGCTCCGCGATTACCCCATGTTTGAAATT
>NZ_JAMYMO010000109.1:0-1315 GCF_040318575.1 Mesorhizobium sp. M1088
GCCCATTACCTGCCGTAACCGGCACTGTCCCAGGTGCCAGGGCGCGGCCGCGCGTACATGGCTCGCCGAGCGCGAAGCCGACCTGCTGCCGGTCGGCTACTTCCATGTCGTATTCACGCTGCCGGCCGAAGTCGCCGAGATCGCGTTCCACAACAAGGCGCTGGTCTATGACCTGCTGTTCAAGGCGGCATCGGAGACGATGCTGACCATCGCCGCCGATCCGAAGCACCTCGGCGCGCGCATCGGCATCACTGCCGTGCTCCACACATGGGGCTCGGCAATGACCCACCATCCGCATGTCCACATGATTGTGCCGGGCGGCGGCATCGCGCCGGACGGGAGCCGCTGGATATCGTCGCGCGCGGCCTTCCTGCTCCCGGTCAGAGTACTGGGCAAGTTGTTCCGCCGCCTGTTCCTCACCCGGCTGATCGCGCTGCACGACGCCGATCGGCTCGCCTTCTTCGGCACCCTTGCTCGTCTCATCGAGCGGCAGGCCTTCCTGCGGCACCTGTCGCCGGTCCGGAACAAGCGCTGGGTGGTCTATGCCAAGGCGCCCTTCGCCGGGCCGGAAGCGGTGCTCGCCTACCTGTCGCGCTACACGCACCGGGTCGCGATCTCGAACCGCCGCCTGATCGCCTTCGACGAGGCTGGAGTCACCTTCCGCTACAAGGACTATCGCCGCGATGGTGTCGAGCGCCAGCGCGCCATGACGCTTGCCGCCGACGAGTTCATCCGCCGCTTCCTGCTCCATGTCCTGCCGCGTGGGTTCCACCGCATCCGTCACTATGGGCTGCTCGCCACCTCCGCCCGCAAGGCCAGCCTCGCACTCGCGCGCGAACTGCTGAACGTCGATCTGCCGCCCCAAGACGACACTTCGGAAGAACCGGCTGACGTCCGCCGGCCTTGCCCTTGCTGCGGCGGGCGCATGGTCGTCATCGAGAGGTTCGAACGGTGGTGCCAGCCTCGTGCACCGCCTGCCTCAAGGGCGCCGAACCGGGAGAACGCCCCATGACCCGGCATGGACCGTTTGTCCACACGGCCGCGCCACGCTGGCGCCGGTCAACGGGATGTTATGTGCACGTTGCCGTGACGCCGGTCGTCACGCACACCAATCCCGTCGGAATCAACGCTACAGGCTCTGCGACCTGGCCCGGAAGCCGCTTCCACGACATGCCCACCGCGTCCTATGCGGAAGTTCGCGACAGGCGCTGGCACACCCCGAAACACAAATCCCCATAGCTCACCGCCTGCGGCCCGCGGGTTCCTGCATCAGAGACTTTCGTACGCCTGACGGCACCCGAAACCCTTCAGCAAT
>NZ_JAMYMO010000110.1:0-1305 GCF_040318575.1 Mesorhizobium sp. M1088
GGCCCTCAGGCTCTCCTTCTTGTGCTCGCGCAGATGATCCATGTTGAGATAGCGGGTCGCCTCGAGCCAGTTCTCGTGGATCTCCACCGCCAATGCCCGAACCAGCCGCAGACAGCTCCGCGGGTTGGGGAAGATGCGAACGACCAGGGTGCGCCGCTTGATCTCCTGGTTCAGCCGCTCCAGCATGTTCGTCGACTTCATGTGCTTGTGGTGAGCTAGCGGCAGCCGATAGAAGCTCAGCGTCTCCTCGATGTTATCTTCCACCCAGTTGACCAGCTTCGGGTATTTGGCCTGCCATTTGGCGATCCACTGCGCCAGGTCGCGTTTGACCTCGGCAAGGTCGCGCCGGTCGTAGAACCATCTGAGCTCCATCAGGCAATCGTCGTCGACCTTGCGCGGCACGTAGTCGAGCGCGTTTCTGAGGAAGTGCACGTAGCAGCGCTGCCAGACCGCTTCGGGCAGCACTTCGCGGATTGCCGCCCTGAGCCCCGGATGGTCGTCGGAGACGACGAACTCGACGCCGGCGAGCCCGCGATTCTTGAGCCCCGTCACGAACTCGCGCCAGCTCGAATGGCTCTCCCGGTTGGCCAGCTCCACGCCCAGAACCTGGCGCCGGCCCTCCCAATCCACGCCGATCGCCACCAGCACCGCCTGGCTGGCGATCACGCCCGCCTCGCGAGCCCGTTCATAGCGCGCGTCCAAGATGAGATACGGATAGCTTTCCTCGAGCCGCTGCGTGAAGAACGCCTTGAGCGCCTCATCCAGCCGCATCGTCGCCTCGCTCACCGTCGAGGCCGAGAAAGAGTGGCCGCACAGTTCCTCCGTCACCGCCTTCACCTTGCGGGTCGAAACGCCCTGCACGTACATCTCGACCAGCGCCGACACCAATGCCTTCTCCGAACGCTGGTAGCGCTCAAACAACTCCGTCGAGAACCGGCCAGCCCGATCCTGCGGAACGCGAAGCTCCAGCACCCCGACCCGCGTCACCAGCTTGCGTTCGTAATAGCCGGACCGGTAACTCGTCCGCTCCGCCGTCCGCTCGCCTTTCTCGGCCCCGATCGCCTCCGTCATCTCGGCTTCAAGAACCTCCTGCACGACACTCTGCAATGCCTGGCGAAAGCCGTCCTCATCCGACAACAGCAACGCTTTCAACTCGCCTCTGCTCAGTCTAACGTCTCGATTGGTCATGGCACTTCCCCTTCCACGGGAATCGGTGATCGCAACGTCACCACCGTGCCATGGCCGCTCGCCCCTCAGAGCAAGCCCCGTTCTCTCTCCAAAACTTTTTGCAGAACCTTCAGCACA
>NZ_JAMYMO010000111.1:0-1277 GCF_040318575.1 Mesorhizobium sp. M1088
CCCCGACCAGCTCCGCCGATCACCCGTTGCTCAACCCGCGCCATACGGCGTAAAACCCGCCGAGGCTCTAACTGCAGCCGGATCAAAATTCAGTGGCAGGTCACTTGCGCCACGAATGACATCGAGCACCGAACGACCAAGGAGATCCTCAAAGGCCTCACATCCTATGAATTCATCTGCAAGGTTTGGTCCGCACAGCCCGAAGGCTTCAAGCTTAATCCGCTCCAGCAAATGCCGGGACCAAACATCTAGGCACGTCAGTTGTGCCGGTGGGTTCTTTGTGCCTATTGGGGAATTATATCATGCGGTACAAGGAATTGTTTCAGTTTGCTGGTATTTTTTTGTATCAGCACGCCAAGTCCTCCCACGCCGTTGCGTCTGATTGCACTGTAGTCCTCAAGGCTCTTGCGTATGACGCGTTCTATTGAGCGATTGCTCTCGCCGCCGACACGCATTTTCACCATTACTTCAGGAATATAGCAGAGGCTGATCTTCCCAAAATTCAGCCACCGCAATATCGCGTCGTAATCAGCCGCGATCTGGTAACTCGTGTCATAGCACCCCAAGCGCTCGAACACGCTTCGCCGTAGATAAAGGGTCGGATGGGGGGGCATCCAGCCCCGACCAAGTAAGCGGGGCTCATATGGGCCGGATCGCCAGTACCGAATTAGCTGGTTTGGATCGGAGGCGGAAACATATTGTAGATCTCCGTACACCCCATCAATCTTATTGTCTTCAAATGCGAGCGCTACTTTGCCCAGGATGTTGTCAGACGCAAAGAGGTCGTCGGAATGCATCACCCCAATTACATCTCCGGAGGCGCGGGCAATCCCTCTATTTAGTGCATCGTAAATTCCAGCGTCACGAACACTAACAACATAGGTCAGAGAATTCGCGAGCGATTCTACTATTTCCAGGGTGCCGTCGGTCGAGCCGCCATCTTGTATAAGGTGCTCCACGTTCCTGTAATTCTGGGCTTGCACACTGCGTATCGCCTCTCCAATTGTTCCTTGTCGGTTATAAACAGCTGTCACAATGGATATCTTCATCGCTGGTGGTCGTCTCCGCAGTTGTCGGTTCTGTGTTGCCCGATTTTGCATCGCGCGGCAAGCGGACAGCCGATCCATTAATGGTTGGCGAAGACGGGAACTGGTACCTAGTGGATGGAATCTAGCCCTTGGTGCCCACGTTTGACGGCAGCGATGATTTTGTCGGGGTCGGCGGTCCAAGTGAAAGGTTTGGGTTTGTGGTTGTGCTCGACGAGGAAGCGGTTGATT
>NZ_JAMYMO010000112.1:0-1255 GCF_040318575.1 Mesorhizobium sp. M1088
GTGGCCGGAATGGGCGTTCACCCAGCCGCTGCCCGTATGGCCCTGCGCCGAATTGGGGTTGAGGAGCAGGGACCGTTCGATCGTGTCCAGCGCCGTCTCGTAATCCTTGGCGCTGTAGGCGATCACCTGCGCGGCGAAACGCAAGCTTGTCGGGTCGTCTCGCGCGTCCGCCAGCACCTCGCGGGCCATGCGCACGGCGACGCGGATATCGTCGGGCTCGTGCCAGCACTGACTCACCGACAGGCTGCGGATATAGGCACCGAGTGCCTTCGCCAGGGTGAAGTCTGGGTCGATGCTGAGCGCCTCGTTGGTGAGCCGGCGCACGTCGGCGAAGCCTTCGCGCGTCATGCTGTAGAAGCGCGGCAGCGCACGAAGGTAGAGGTCGTAGGCACCGATGTAGTCGGTCGGCTTCATGCGCGCCTGCTTGATCTCCTGCAGCCGGATGCTCGGTTCGACAGCGCCGACGACGCTCTCGGTCACCTTGTCCTGCAGGTCGAAGATGTCGCTCACGTCGCCCTCGAAGCGGTCGGCCCAGACATGGTGTCCGCTGATCGCGTCCACCAACTGCCCACTGATGCGCACCCGCGATCCTGCTCTGCGGATGCTGCCTTCGAGCACGTAGCGGACGCCCAGCTCGCGCCCGACCTGGCGCAGGTCCACCGCCCGGCCCTTGTAGGTGAAGGACGAGTTGCGGGCGATCACGAAGAAGGAGTTCACCCGGCTCAATCCCGTGATGATGTCCTCCACCAGCCCGTCGGCGAAGTATTCCTGGTCGGGATCGCCGCTCATGTTGGTAAAAGGCAGAACCGCGATCGAGGGTTTCGCGGGCAGCGGAGGCGATGCAGCCACCGAGGCGCCGGCGTCGGTCTCGACGCGGTAGGCGCGCACAGGCCGCTCGATGTTCTTGAGGCGCAGGTTGCCGAGCGACGTGAAGCCGCAGTCGAGCTTGCCCTGAAGGTGGTCGTAGGCGGTGCCTGAGACGACCACGGTGCCGGGGTCGGCGATGCTGTCGAGGCGGGCTGCGATGTTGACCCCGTCGCCGTAGAGGTCGCCGTCCTCCTCGCAGACCACGTCGCCGAGATTGACGCCGATGCGGAAGCGAATCCGCTCTTCCTCGGGCATCTGCGCCTCGTGTTCTGCCAGGGCCTGCTGGATCGCCATCGCCGAGGCCACCGCGTTGACGACGCTCGCGAACTCACACAGCATGCCGTCGCCGGTGAGCTTGACGATCCGACCCCGGTGCTCGGAGACCAGC
>NZ_JAMYMO010000113.1:0-1254 GCF_040318575.1 Mesorhizobium sp. M1088
CACCCGTTACGACGATCCGAAGTGATCGGCGCCGGCGCGCCGACCAACGATCGATCTAACCATCAAGACGATTTCGGGACAGGTGCCTTGGCGCATCGCTTACCGACAATTCCAGAATGGCCTCGTTGGTTTCCTGCCGGCGCTGATATCCCTCATACTGTAGTCGTTCGGCATAGGTGAGAAGCCTCGGATCTATGATGGTGCTGCCGACGGCCTTTCGGATCTGCCGCATGGATTTGCTAACCGCGTCGAGAAAGGCTCGGCTGGCGTTTTCCATCAGGTGCCAGCGGTCGGCCACCTGATCGGCATGCGGCAACGCCTTGGCGATCGCCTCGCCATATCCACCACCTCGGTCACGCGCGACGGTCGTGATGGACGGATGGCCCATGAGCCATGCCTGCGATGTCGCCTGCTCGCGATCAGGCAGCAATGTCACTGGCCTGCGGCGTTCGAGATCGCAGACAATCGTCCCGTATCGCTGACCGCGCCGGAATGCAAAGTCGTCAATGCCGATGATGGCGAGCTCATCACGCGGCTGTTCAGCCCTGCGGCGCACGACACGCAACAAGGTATCGTTGCTCACCGGCATCATGAGGCGATCGGCAAAGGCCGCAGCCGGCCTACCGCCAAGCGCGAGCCCCAAGTGATGAACGATCGTCTCAAGACGTCCGGTCCTTCGCGATAACGGAGCCAGAATATCGGCGCCAAACCGCTCGGCAAAAATGCGGCGGCGGCAAAGAACGGCGTCGCACCAGAAACGGCGAACCGTCACCCGCAGGAAAACCCGCCGACCGGCGATCGGCAAATCGGCGGCTTGCCGCAGATATCGGCTCTGGGTCCGGTGTGAACTGGTCCCACAGCACGGGCACGTTGCCGAAAGCGCCGGAGCGCGCACGTCAAGAAATACGCAATCCGTGTCGATCTCCGCATGCTCGACGACGAAGCCCGCCGGCGCCAGTTTCGTCGACCCAGATCTCCGTTCCATCGCGCTGATTCCCCCCTCGGAAAAATCGCGACTTCAGCCTTCACATGCAGCGAGATTGAGTCTGACCCCAAAAGTGGCCCCGGTTTTGAGACAACGACATGCATAGAAACAAAGACTTAAAGCGCGTCGCATGAATCCTTTTCGGCGCGACGCGCTTTAGGTGAGCTGTAAGCGGGTAGCTGATGCCGTTCAGCGGTGGTAGTTCCAAGGCATGAGCGCCTCGATAGCGCTGTTTGGCCAGCCATTGGCGATGCGCTCGAGGGTCTGGG
>NZ_JAMYMO010000114.1:0-1212 GCF_040318575.1 Mesorhizobium sp. M1088
CTGCCGGGTCCTGGCCGCGTACGGCCTCCTCGGCGGCCCACAGTGGGGCCATCTGCGCCACCGTCTGCGAGGCGATAACGGAGGAGCCTGCGGCATGCAGTTCGTAGAACTTGCGCCGCACGTGCGACCAGCACGCCGCCAGCGTCACGCCGTCATTGCCCCGATCGGATCGGGCCAGCCGGTTATAGGCGGCGTATCCGTCGACTTGCAGGATGCCGCGATAGCCGTCCAGATGACGGGCGACACATTCGCCGGCGCGGCTGTCCTCGAAGCGATAGACAACAATGGGCGGTCCACTGCCGCCAAAGGGCCGATCATCGCGGACATAGGTCCAGAGGTAGGCCGTCTTGGCCTTGCCAGATCCCGGCGCCAGCGTTGGCAGCGTGGTCTCATCGGCAAAGACCCGCTCACCCTGCTTGATGCGGGTCAGTGCGTAATCGGCGAGCGGCTCGAGCTCGAAGCCGAGCTTGCCCATCCACTGCGCCATCTGTGACCGGTCGATCTCGACCTGATCGCGGGCATAGATCGCTTCCTGGCGGTAGAGCGGCAGGCCATCGGCGTATTTCGACACCGCGATCTGCGCCAGCAGCGCTTCGGTCGGAATGCCGCTTTCGATAATGCGGGCGGGCGCGGCTGCCTGGATGACGCCGTCCCAGCCCTTGTAGGCATATTTGGGGCGACGCGTGACGATCACCCGGAACTTCGCCGGGGTGACATCGAGCCGTTCGGAGACGTCCTCGCCGATCAGGATCTTTTCCAGCGCTTCGCAGCCAGCAGGCGTCTCGGGCTCGATGACCACCTCGATCCGTTCGAGATGGGCCGCAAAGCCTTTGCGAGGGCGCGGGGCGCGCTTCGCTTTCGAGCCGCCCGCAGACTTCTCCATCTGCGCTTGGATGGCCGCCACGCCGGTTTCGATCTCGTCGAAGACCAGAGCGTACTGCTCCTCGCTCAGCGCACCGGCCCGCAACCTTTCGGAGCGGCTGCCGAAGCGCGACCGCTCCAGCATCTTCACCACCGCCGTCAGTCGTGCGATCCGCTCCTCGGCGCTCTTGTTGACCAACTCGAGATGCGTATTGTGGACTTCGAGATCGGCATTACGCTCTTCCAGACCGGCGGCTTTTTCGGCCATGGCAACAACCATCGCCTTGAGCGCGTCAACGTCGTCCGGGAGCGCGAGATCGGGTGCCGACATGGCCAAAATCAGAGCATATT
>NZ_JAMYMO010000115.1:0-1166 GCF_040318575.1 Mesorhizobium sp. M1088
ATGCTGCTTGGTAGCCGCTCGACACTGGCACCCGATGGACCCCATCGCCAGGTAATTCGTAGGTCGATCCCCGAATCTTTCTCGGCTTTGGAATCCGCTGTGCAGCCAATCACTCTGCATTCAATTCCACCTTTCCTCCATCGCAAACGTCAGGTGCTTTTGAGCGTTCCGTTCATCCCGTTCGGGTAGAAGCCGCCCTTGCTGACGCCGGCCTTGTCGGTCGAGATAGACGATCCGAAGCACTTCCTGGGGCGTCCTCGTGAAGGCGATCGCATCCGGGGTCGATGGAACGATATTGGCTCTGCCCTTGCCAGCCAGACGAAGTGACCGTCCGACCGGGCCTTACACGCGCAGCTTTCAGTTCCGACGGCACCCAAGTCGCAATTATTTCCGGCGAAGAAAGGGTCCGTATCGTTCGCGTTTTCCAGACACCCAACGACCTCATTGACTTCGCCCGGCGCACCTCCCTCGCGAACTCACCCCTTGCGAGCGGTGAAGCTTCTTTCTTCCTGAAGACCCTGCAACTGGTACTTGTCCGGACTGATGTCGGCAACGGGGTCAGATTTTGCCGCTTGAGCTGGCCGCCGGAACGGGCAACTTAGCGCTAGAAGCTGACCTTGCCAGAGCTTGACCAAGACCGCTCTGGTCTTGATCAATGCGCCACGCCGTCGGATGCGTGCAGAAGTCTCCAGGTCAAGCCGATGCTGCCATCGAACTCGGATGCAAAATGTTCGGCGGCGACGCCTTCCAGGCCGTCATCGACAAGAGCCTCGATGGTTCGTCGCACCAGCGCGAGCTGCATCTCGCGGGCGTGTGCCAGGTCTGTCTCTCTCATGATTTCCGTGACGTGGTAGGCGACAACGGGCTGGCCGAGGCAAGACATGAGCGCGCTCGCTTCTGACGTCACTGCGGTAACTGCGTCTTCGATCTTCATTCTGGCGCTCCTCATCAAACATGATGCGGCGCCTCCCCATGACACGACGGTGTTCCGTCGCTTCTTTTTCAATTTCGAATGTCGTGAGTGAAAGTCTGGTGCGCGAACAGGAGAATTACCCTCTCTTGTCCCAATCTCCTTGAGCAGCCACGCTACCCAAATCAGTATGCTGCAAAATTGAATTAAAGGCGACCGAATAGTTAATCGATGGTTAATGGCTGCGCTCGCATCT
>NZ_JAMYMO010000116.1:0-1088 GCF_040318575.1 Mesorhizobium sp. M1088
CGTGCTGAGCCGCGGTCAGGGCTGGCCGCAGGCCACCGCCGTAGGCGGCGCGAAGCGGCCTTGAGGGCGGCGAGGAGGCGTCAGGCTGCCCGCCAGGCCGCAACGGTACGGCTCGCCGGTGATCATCATCTTCCAGGCCATACGGGCGGTCTTGTTGGCGAGCGCCACAGCCGCCAGCTTCGGCGGCTTGCGCGCAATCAACGCCGCCAGCCACGGCGAGGCCTTGGCGCGGCCGCGACGCACCTGCTGGATGTGGGCCGTCGCGCCCACCACCAGCGCCTGCCGCAGCATCTCGTCGCCGGCCCGCGTGATCACCCCCAGCCGGTTCTTGCCGGCGGTCGAATGGTTCTTCGGCGTCAGCCCCAGCCACGCCGCGAAGTCGCGTCCCGAACCGAACGCTGTCGCATCAGTGACCTTGACGCCGAGCAGGCTCGCCACGACCGGCCCGACGCCGGGCATCGCAGCCAGCCGCTGTCCAGTCTCGTCCTTGCGGTGATGGGCCAACAGCTTCTTGTCGATTGCCGCGTATCGCGCGCACACCGCGCGGTATTCCTCGCCGAGCGTCTCAAGCAGTTCCTTTGCCAGCGCCGGCACCGTCGCGTCGCCGGCAATGCGGGCCAGCAGTGGCTCGATGCGGGCAAGGCCTTGTGCGGCCACCAGGCCGAATTCGGCTGCGTAGCCGCGGATCGTGTTGGAAAGCTGCGTGCGCCGCCGCACCAGCTGCTCGCGCACCCCAAACAGCATCTGCGCCGCTTGCTGCTCGCCGCTCTTGATCCCAACAAAGCGTGTCCTGGGCCGGCTCATCGCCTCGCAGATCGCCTCGGCGTCAGCCGCGTCATGCTTGCCGCGCCGCACATACGGCTTCACGTGCTGCGCCGCGATCAGCACCACCTCATGACCCAGCCCCGACAGCGTGCGCGCCCAGTAATGCGAGCCACCGCACGCCTCCAGCCCGATCCTCACCGGCGCAAGCTTGGCGAAGAACGGGACTACCGCCCGCCGTTGCAATTTACGCACCAGCACCGAACGCTCCGCAGCGTCGACACCATGCAGCTGAAAAACACTCTTGGACGTATCCATGCCAATAC
>NZ_JAMYMO010000117.1:0-1056 GCF_040318575.1 Mesorhizobium sp. M1088
TAGAGCGGTTCCTGATTTGACGGAATCGAAGGGGATTCCGGATCAGTCGGTTTTGTGATTCAAGATGCTGGCTGGAGTGGAGGCCAGCATCGGATGACGCGACCTCTTTCGGATGATCTTCGCGAACGTGTTGTAGCGGCGGTTTTGGGTGGCGAGAGCCGCCGGTCGGCCGCGAAACGGTTCGGCATTTCGGTTTCGGCGGCGGTGAAGTTGTTGCAGCGCCATCGGGCGACTGGCTCGGTTGCGCCTGGCAAGATGGGCGGACATCGCAAGAGGGTGCTGGAGCCGCACCGTGCCTTCATCGAGGCGCGTGTGCGTGAGACGCCGCATCTGACACTGCATGGTCTGAAGGATGAGTTGGCCGCACGCGGGGTCAAGGTCTCGCACAACGCGGTCTGGATGTTCTTGAGGCGCGAGGGCCTGAGCTTCAAAAAAAACGCTGTTCGCCCTTGAGCAGGCGCGCGCTGATATTGCCCGCAGGCGTCAGCGATGGCGCTCTTGGCAGGCCGGCCTCGATCCGCAGCATCTGGTCTTCATCGACGAGACCTGGATCAAGACCAACATGGCTCCGCTGCGCGGTTGGGGGCCGAAGGGCGAGCGGCTGCGCGGCTTGGCCCCGCACGGCCACTGGCGCACGCTGACCTTCCTCGGCGCGCTGCGCTGCGATAGGCTCGCGGCACCTTGCGTCTTCGACGGGCCAATCAACGGCCAATGCTTCCGCGCCTATGTCGAGCAGCAGCTCATCACCGTGCTGAAACCCGGCGACATCGTCGTCATGGATAATCTGGGAAGTCATAAGTCGGCGGCCATCAGGCAGATGATCAAGGCGGCCGGCGCCAGGCTTTGGTACCTACCGCCCTACTCCCCAGACCTCAATCCGATCGAGCAGGCCTTTGCCAAAATCAAACACTGGATGCGCCAAGCTCAGAAACGTACCGTCGAGGACACTTGGCGCCACATCGGCCACCTCGTTGAAACGATCGAGGCAACCGAATGCAACAACTACTTCGCAAACGCCGGCTACGCTTCCATCAAAACGTGAAAGGCTCTAGCCCT
>NZ_JAMYMO010000118.1:0-1026 GCF_040318575.1 Mesorhizobium sp. M1088
CGATCAGCCGCGCGGCGATCTCGCCCGGCTCGATGCGGAAGCCGCGGATCTTCACCTGGTCGTCGTTGCGGCCCAGAAACTCCAGATTGCCGTCCGGCAGATAACGCGCCAGGTCGCCGGTCCGGTACAGCCGATCGCCTTCCACAAAGGGACTGGCGATGAACCGCTCCGCCGTCAGATCAGGCCGGTTCAGGTAGCCCCGCGCAACCCCCGCCCCGCCAACATAAAGCTCCCCGACCGCTCCGAACGGAACGGGCGCACCATGACCGTCCAGCAGATACACCCGCGTATTCGCAATCGGACGCCCGATCGGGATCGAGGCCAGCCCCTCGACGGCTTCGGATATCTCGAATGTGGCACATCCAACCGTCGCTTCTGTCGGACCAAATTGATTGATCAGACGCACGTTCGGGAAACGCTCTTGCCAAAACTGCATGTCTGCCTGGATCAAGGCCTCGCCCCCGACCATGAGCGCTCTGGCCGGGGCTGGTCCCTTGTAGGCTTCAAGCCGCTTGTTCAGCATGCTTAGATGCGAAGGCGTCAGCTTGATCAGATCATAGGTCTGACCATCCTCTACAGCACCAAGCCAGTCTATTAGAATGCGGAGCCTGGCGCCCGCCAACAGAGGCCCGAACAAGGTTGTGATGCCGCCGTCGAAGCTGAACGACAGCAGCATGGGTGAGCCGTTGCCGGCTCGTTCGTAATGGCTGCGATCCGACCAATGCAAATAATTTACCAGACTTCCATGCTCGACCATGACGCCCTTTGGGGTTCCTGTGGAGCCTGAGGTGTAGATCACATAGGCGAGATGGCGCGCGGTGAGGCCAAGGGCGCGCGGCTCGGGATCGCAAGCGGGCAGCCCGGCCCAGGCCGTGGCCGTCGTAAGATCGACCACCCTCACATCGGCCAGCGCCTCGGCGCCGAGTGCGGCGCGTCCGGCCGCATCGGCCAGCAGCAGGTGCGGCGCGGCTTCGTCGAGAACCTGCCGCAGCCGCGCGCAGGGATAGGCCGGGTCCAGCGGCAGAT
>NZ_JAMYMO010000119.1:0-957 GCF_040318575.1 Mesorhizobium sp. M1088
GACAAGCACAGGACAAGTGAAAGATGACCAACGATACCATCGGGATCGACATATCGAAAGACCATCTCGACGCCCACAGGCTGAGCGACGGCGCGAGCCGGCGTTTTGCCAACGACAGCCGCGGCCACAAGGCGTTCATGAGCTGGTTGAGCCCGAGCCGGTTGGACCCGCCCGGCGTACGCATCGTCTATGAGCCGACAGGTCCATATCACCGGGCCTTTGAGCGGAAGCTGGCGGCGGCTGGCCTTGCGCTGGTCAAGGTCAACCCACGCCAAGCCCGGCGCTTCGCCGAGGCCACCGGCAGGATCGCCAAGACCGACCGGCTGGACGCCGCCATGCTGGCGCGCATGGGCGCTCTTCTCGACCTCGAAGCACGACCGGTGCGCAGCCCGATCCTCAATAATCTCAAGGACCTGCACATGGCGCGCGAGGCGCTGGTGAAGAACCGGACGGCGGCGAGGAACAGGGCCAAGGCGCTAACCCTTCCCATCCTCAAGCGCCACAATGCCCAGCAGCTCAGGCAGATCGAACGTCAAATGGCTGCTGTCGAAAAGGAGATCACGGCGCTCATCCAGTCCGATCCCGATCTCTCCCGTCGCTTCGCTATCCTCGTCTCGATCCCGGGCGTCTCGGCAATCACCGCCTTCGCGCTTCTCATCGAAATGCCCGAACTCGGCACGCTCGGTCAGGGTCAGGCTGCTTCCCTCGCAGGCCTCGCTCCCGTCGCACGACAGTCCGGCAACTGGATCGGCCGCGCCTTCATCCGCGGCGGGCGAGCCAATGTCCGACAGGCACTCTACATGCCCGCCCTCGTCGCCATGCGCTTCAATCCCGATCTAAAGGCAAAATACCACCAGCTCACGGCCGACGGCAAAGCCTCAAAACTCGCCATCACAGCCATCATGCGAAAGCTCATCATCCTCGCAAACGCACTACTCAGGGACAATCGGACCTGGA
>NZ_JAMYMO010000120.1:0-919 GCF_040318575.1 Mesorhizobium sp. M1088
GGCCGGGCCGGCAGGACGCCGACGCCATAGTGAGATGCCATTCTCCCATAGCTGCGGTTGATCTCGGGATCGTAGAAGCTTGCTCGGCTGACGCCGGACTTCAGATTGTCGGGCACTATCAGGCGGGGCACGCCGCCGAAGAAGGCGAACATCCGCCCATGCGAACCGATCCAGTCCGGCAATGTCTGGGTCCAGGTCGCCTCGGCGAATGTGTAGCTTGACGCGCCGAGAACGCCGAGGAACAACTCCGCCTCGCGGACTTCGCCGGTCTTGCGATCGACGATCGGCACCTTCTTGCCGGAATAGTCCACGAAGACCTTGTCCCCGGCAGCATGCTCCTGGCGCATCGTCGGCGAAAGGCGCTGCTCGAAGCCGCGGAATAGCTCACAGAAACGACTGTAGCCATAACCATCGGGATGGACGCTGCGATATTCCTCCCAGAGGATCAGCAGCGTCACGCCGGGCTTCTTGAGCTCGATGGAAAGTTCAGCCCAGCTCGGCTCTTCACGTCGCCGCTGCCCCTGCTTGACGCCAGCCCTGCTGAAAAGCCGATGCTCCAGAGCATCGTCCGTCAGTTCTCCTGGCAGCGGCCAGATCAACCCAGCGGTCTTTGCCCGATCCAGATTATCTTGCACCGTGCTTCGGGCGATCCCGAGCATCACCGCAATCTCGCGTACGCTTGTCCCGCCGGCAGAGAGCCGCAGCATCTGTCGTATGTGTCGCATGGTCAGCCTTCTCTTTGACGGCATGAAAGTCCCCTCGTGAATACAGAGGAGCTTCATGCCAAGGTTGCTGACCCAAGGGCATCGTCAGGACGGAAAAACCGTCCGGTAATTGATCGGAATGCTGTCCGGCTTCAAATCGGAATGCCGTCCGGATTTTGATCGGAATCCCGTCCGGTCATTCCCTGGAATCCGCA
>NZ_JAMYMO010000121.1:0-850 GCF_040318575.1 Mesorhizobium sp. M1088
TGGCCAGGCCTTCGAACAGCCATTGCGACAACGGTCCGGCCTCGAGCCCGATCCGCTCGATGCGCAAGGCGGGACCTTTCAGAACCGCGGTGAGGTCGTCGGGGTGGCTGACCACCTTGATCTCGCGGCAGATCTTGCCAGTTTCATCGACAATGCAAACGGCGGTCTCTTTTACCGAGATATCCAATCCGGCATAATGCTTCATGCTGCGTTTCCTTTCCTGATGCTTGTGGCTGTAGCTGCAGACCACGTTCTATCATCAGCTCGGAGCGCAGCACCTCCGTCCATCACCGTCGAAGATGGGGCTCAAGCCGAATATCCCATCTGATTCAATCTTCGTCGTAAGAGGAGATTGAGTCGATGATGGGCGAGCAAAGTGTGATGCAGGAGGAGCTGTTCTACGGCTTCAGCCTGGAGCGGCATGTGCCGGCGGATCACCTGCTCAGAGCGATCGACCACTTCGTCGACCTGTCCGCCATCCGCCAGCATCTGGCGCCCTTCTACAGCCCGATCGGCCGTCCCTCGATCGACCCTGAGCTGCTGATCCGCATGCTGATCGTCGGCTATTGCTTCGGCATCCGCTCGGAGCGCCGGCTGTGCGAGGAGGTACATCTGAACCTGGCCTATCGGTGGTTCTGCCGGCTTGGCCTCGAGGGTGATGTGCCTGACCACTCAACCTTCTCCAAGACCCGCCACGGCCGCTTCCGCGATGCCGACCTGCTGCGCGAACTGTTCGAGACCGTCGTCCGGCGCTGCATAGCTGAAGGGCTCGTCGGCGGCGAAGGCTTTGCGGTCGATGCCAGCATGATCGTCGCCGACGCCCATCGTCAGCGCGGGATCGAAACGGCCG
>NZ_JAMYMO010000122.1:0-830 GCF_040318575.1 Mesorhizobium sp. M1088
GACTTGGAACAGAGGACCTTGCAGACCATCGACAACCCGTTCGGCACGAGGTTGTCACCCATGTCTTAAGTACAATCTGTTACCCATGTCTCCGGGTTGGACAGCGTAGATGTTGGCTCGCCGGGATCGGCGAAGCCGCGAATTACGAATTCTCCATAGCCCTTCGCCAAAATTCGCAGCAAGAAGCCAAGATGCGAAAACGCGACCGAGACCGCGCGGAAGCACTTCGCCGTGCCGGTGGTCCCATACCGACACTTCGGGACCGAGCTGTTGCTCTCGCTCGGAAGCGCGGTGAAGTGCGGACCTGTGATCTGACGGGCGCAGGGATACCCCGGTGTTACCTTTCCCGGATGTGCAAAGAGGGTCTGCTTGTGAAGATCGGCTACGGGCGGTATCGGGCTGCGGTGGTCGAGGCCGCATCGCCTTAAGCTGCATCCAATCGATCGCAAATGCCTCAAGCACTGGAATCGCGCAAGTTACAAGATGCCTGAGTGCATCTTATGCGCCCGCGCATTGTCGAACAGGAGTCCGTAGATTGGGGACTCTAGTCAGCAAGGAGACAGTGTCTCATCTGCTGGCCAACCGACATGCGGCCAAGGAGCGATCAGAAGGGCACATTCATCAGCAGCGTGAGGTCGGCGGAGAGGGCGACTTTCGGCCAAATAGCAAAATCGAACTCTTCGACCGAGATGCGCAGCGCAAAGCTGCGGTTCGCGTCGTGGAAAACGTAGTCGGTCTACGGTCAGACTTTCCCGTTCGCCACTGCTCTTTAGCAGCAGCGAGACAATACATCATGTCCATGGAAAAATCGCAGGGATCCGCGAGTGTGG
>NZ_JAMYMO010000123.1:0-825 GCF_040318575.1 Mesorhizobium sp. M1088
TGGTGCGCCTGATCCTCGACCACGTCGACGGCGAGCGCGCCGTTCCACGGGAGGAGGCACGCCATGATGCATGAGAAGATCCGGCCCCACCATCTGGAGCGAAGGCGATCCTTTATGTGCGGCAGTCCTCGGCCCATCAGGTTCTGCACAATCGTGAGAGCAGCGCCCTGCAGTATGCGATGCGCGATCGCCTGGTCGCGCTCGGCTGGTCTTGCATCGAGACGGTCGATGACGATCTCGGCCGCTCTGCTGCTGGCGGTGTCGCGCGAGCGGGCTTCGATCGGATGGTCGCAGCAGTCTGTCTCGGCAAGGTTGGGGCGGTTGCGGCGCGGGAGGTATCGCGCTTCGCCCGCAACAGCCGCGACTGGCAGCAGCTCATCGAGATGTGCCGCGTCGTCGATACCGTGCTGATCGACCAGGAGACGGTCTACGCACCGCGCCAGGGCAATGACCGGCTGCTGCTGGGATTGAAGGGCAGTCTCAACGAGTATGAGCTCGATCTTCTGCGTCAGCGCTCCTTGTCGGCCCGCTATGAGAAGGCCCGGCGCGGTGAACTCGTCGTCGCTTCCCCGGTCGGCTTCGTGAAGGTCGGCGACCGGCTGGAGAAGGATCCCGACCGTCGCATGCAGGAGGCCATCACCCTTGTGTTTGACAAGGTGGCGGAACTCGGCAGTGCCCGCCAGGCCCTGCTCTGGTTCCTCGAACATGGGCTGGATTTGCCTGCCAAGCGCAACAATGGCGATGTGGTCTGGCGCAGGCCAAGCTATGCGACCATCCACCGAATGATCGAGAACCCGATCTACGGCGGCGCCTACGCCTATGGTA
>NZ_JAMYMO010000124.1:0-817 GCF_040318575.1 Mesorhizobium sp. M1088
CCCTTGGTGCCCACGTTTGACGGCAGCGATGATTTTGTCGGGGTCGGCGGTCCAAGTGAAAGGTTTGGGTTTGTGGTTGTGCTCGACGAGGAAGCGGTTGATTGCCGTCTGAAGGTCGACGACGGAGTGGAAGACGGCTCGCTTGAGACGACGCTTCGACAACTTGGCGAAGAAACCCTCGACCGCGTTGAGCCACGAGCACGAGGTCGGCGTGAAGTGGAAGGTGAAGCGCTGATGGCGGTCGAGCCAAGCGCGCACCTTGGGGTGCTTGTGGGCGGCGTAGTTGTCGACGACGACGTGGACGGCCTTGCTGGCCGGCATTTGCGCCTCGATGGCGTTGAGGAAGCAGATGAACTCCTGATGGCGATGCCGCTGCATGTTCTTGCCGATAACGGTGCCGTCGAGCACGTTGAGGGCGGCAAACAGGGTGGTCGTGCCACTGCCGCTTATAGTCGTGGGTCATGGTGCCGAGCCTTCCCTTCTTCATGGGCAGGCCAGGCTGGGTGCGGTCGAGCGCCTGGATCTGGCTCTTCTCGTCGACCGACAGCACGATGGCGTGGGCCGGGGGATCGACATAGAGGCCGACGACGTCGCGCAACTTGTCAACGAACTTCGGATCGTTGGAGAGCTTGAACTGCCGCCAGCGGTTTGGCTGCAGCCCGTGCGCCTTCCAGATGCGGCGCAATGCGCGAGGGCCGCGTCTTGTCACGCAGTAGCCCCTCGAAGCCTTCAGTGGCGAAGCGCTCCTGCCAGCGCCACACGCAGGTCTTGGACTTGCCGGTCCGCCGCATGACTTCGATCGTGCCGGCGCCGTCGG
>NZ_JAMYMO010000125.1:0-782 GCF_040318575.1 Mesorhizobium sp. M1088
TACGTCGCGGTCATTTTGGATGCCTGGTCACGCAAGGTCGTTGGTTACGCCATCGGTCGGTCGATCGACGCGCGCTTGACCGTTGCAGCATTGAAGGCGGCAATCGAACGACGAAAACCCCCGCCGGGCTGCGTCCATCACTCGGACCGAGGGTCGCAATATGCCGCACTCCTCTACCGCAACGTTCTCGCCGAGCACGATCTTATTGGATCGATGGGCCGGCGCGGCAATCCCTACGATAATGCGAAAGCGGAAAGCTTCATGAAGACGATGAAGGTCGAAGCCGTCTATCCGATGGCCTACGAAACCTTCGCCGACGTCGCTGAGGACCTTCCCCGCTTCATTGATGAGGTTTACAACACCCGCCGATTGCACTCAGCGCTCGGCTATCTCAGCCCGCAACAGTTCGAGGACCAACACGCCCGGCAGATGGTCAAAACTGCGGCTTGACCCTGTCCGGTCCGAGGGGCGCACTCCAATTCGCGGGCAATTTTCCCGCGTTTTCAGCTCCCTGATTCATCATGCCGCAGGGTTTTACCCAACCGATTGCGGCCGCCTGACGGTCTCCGTTCGAACCCGTTTCCAGTCCATTCCGTCAACCAGAGCCATGAGCTGAGCATGATTGAGCTGGACCCGGTGGTGGCCGATCCGCGGCCAGCAGAACTTCGCCTCATCCAGCCGCTTGTACCTCACTTGGGAATGCAGACTCTACGAACGCAGTTACGCAATTAGTGCGGATCACGCATCCGTTTCATCCTCTGTTCTCGCGGCTGCTGCCATGT
>NZ_JAMYMO010000126.1:0-756 GCF_040318575.1 Mesorhizobium sp. M1088
GCGGCCCTCCTTCGCTACGGCTTCGGAGGGCATCCTGCTTCGCGCGGAGAGGGGATTCGCTGGACTTGTCCTGCGAAGCGCACAGCGCGAAGCAGGATCGCCTGCCACCCGAAGCCCGCAGGGTGTAGGGTGGCGGAGAGGATGGGATTCGAACCCACGAGAAGCTTTTGACCTCTACTCCCTTAGCAGGGGAGCGCCTTCGACCACTCGGCCACCTCTCCGTTGCGCCGGTGGATAAAGAAAAGCGCCGGCACAATCAACAAGCCGGCGCTATTATCCTTGAAAAATCGACCCTTTGCCAAGGTGCGGCCCAGCGATGTGTCGATTCTGCGGCAATTCCCTGGTTCGCGACTCGGGCCAAGGTCACATTTCGGGCCGACCGTCGCCGGAATCCGCCGTTTGCAACGGCTTGCGGAGGGCCATTGGTTAACGGGAGCTTTCGGAGTGAGGCCAAATCGTGTCATTTGTGCAACAACGCTGGGGGATAGCGCCAAGACAAACCTTTTGCCGGTACGATCGTGGTTGAACGCCGCCGTCTCATGGGTAATGTCGGATTTGAAGGAGCGGCGCGGTGCGCATCTTTTTCGGTAGTGGGGATGGGGCAGGGAACGCTGTCCTTCAGCAAAGAATACCCAGACCCGTTTTTTAACTTTTGACTGGAGGTCAGAAAATGAACATCAAGAGCCTTCTTCTCGGCTCCGCTGCGGCACTGATCGCAGTTTCCGGTGCGCGCGCCGCCGACGCCGTCGTCGTCGC
>NZ_JAMYMO010000127.1:0-738 GCF_040318575.1 Mesorhizobium sp. M1088
CGCCATCGCCCTGTGGCGCGCCGACTACAATCCTGTTTCATAACACCCATCTGTCTATGTCGTTGAAGTGAATAGGTTTTGCTGATCTGGATGCGATCCCGTGGGGTATTTTGGGTTTTGCCGCGCGCGATGAACGATGCGCTGTGCCGCAGGTTCGCCAAGCGTTGATCGGCTGAAGACCCATGGACCATCCGGCAGAGGATGAACGCCTTCGATCTCGCCCGCCTCGGCGGCGAGCCTGAGGGTCTTCGGTGCAACGCCGAGAAGGCGCGCCGCCTTGTTCAGGTTAAGCCATGGCTCTTTGCCGTCCGCCGCTGGCCGGAAGACAGGGATCTTATGATGCGACCTGTGCGCGGTGACCCGTTCGCGTGTCCATCGATTGCCGTGGCCGGTCACCAGTCCATTGCGGTTGAGGATGCCAGCAATCAGATCATCATTGGCGATGAGCACCAGTTGGCGGACGGCCGCGATGATATCGCCGGACGTGCTGTTGCGCTGTCCACGGCGCCGCTTCGGCAGGCGCAGTTCAGTATGGACGCCGCCAACCCAATGGATCAGAAGAACGATCTCTGACGCTTCGTCATCGATATCGGCGACCACCTCCCGGATGACGGTGCGAACGATGCGCTTCTTGAGCCTTGCATCCGTCGTCGGCGCCGCCCATACAGCCTTGAGATCGGCGGCGAGCGCGGTGACGTGTATTGGCGACAGAAGTGATGGCTCCGATGTCGAGGCATC
>NZ_JAMYMO010000128.1:0-728 GCF_040318575.1 Mesorhizobium sp. M1088
GCCAAGCGCAACAATGGCGATGTGGTCTGGCGCAGGCCAAGCTATGCGACCATCCACCGAATGATCGAGAACCCGATCTACGGCGGCGCCTACGCCTATGGTAAGACTCGTGCTGCGTCGGGATATGATGCAACAGCCATTCGTTCGCGCAGCCGCCGTAAGGCGCGTGATGAATGGCTGGCGCTGATCCCGGGTGCACACGAAGGCTACGTCAGCTGGGAAAGGGCGGAAGCGATCCGCAAGATGGTGAGCGACAACGTGCCCACGAGCCGGCATCACGGGGCGCCCAAGCATGGCGACGCTCTGCTCGCCGGCCTTGTCCGCTGCCGGCGCTGCGGCCGCAAGCTGACGGTCCGCTACACGGGAACCAAGCACAACATTCCGCGCTATTCCTGCTGGCGTGGTCTGCTTGACAATGGCGAGCCGCGTT
Source organism: Mesorhizobium sp. M1088 (assembly GCF_040318575.1). Taxonomy (NCBI): domain Bacteria; kingdom Pseudomonadati; phylum Pseudomonadota; class Alphaproteobacteria; order Hyphomicrobiales; family Phyllobacteriaceae; genus Mesorhizobium; species Mesorhizobium sp. M1088. The sequence goes on from NZ_JAMYMO010000128.1 coordinate 431, forward strand.
GCATCGCCTTCGGTGGACTACGCGTCGACGACGCCATCGAGGAAGCTCTTCTGCGGGTTGTCGAGCCGGCAGCGATAGCCGCGGCCGTCGAGGCCGAAGCGCAAGCGGCCAGTCGCCGCGATCAGGTCCGCGATGCTCTGATGCGCGATCGCGAGGCGGCACGCTACAACGCCGATCGGGCGTTCCGGCAATACGACGCCATCGATCCGCAGAACCGGCTGGTCGCGGCGGAACTGGAGTTGCGATGGAACCGGGCGCTTACGCGTGTCGGCGAGATCGAGAGCAGGATTGCCGCGCA
>NZ_JAMYMO010000129.1:0-708 GCF_040318575.1 Mesorhizobium sp. M1088
TATCAACCGCATCTACCGGCTATACCGCGAAGAAGGACTGGCCGTGCGCAAGCGACGCTCCAGGCGCCGAGCGGTAGGGACGCGGGCACCGATCCTGGTCCAGGCGAAGCCGAACGCGCGCTGGTCGCTGGATTTCGTCCATGACCAGTTCGCCTGCGGCCGGCGCTTCCGCGTCCTCAATATCGTCGACGACGTGACACGCGAATGCCTGGCTGCGATCCCGGACACCTCGATCTGCGGCCGCCGGGTGGCGCGTGAACTGACGGAATTGATCGCTCACCGCGGCAAGCCGGGCATGATCGTCTCTGACCACGGCACCGAGTTCACCTCGAACGCGATCCTCGCCTGGTCGAGGATCATCAGGTGGAATGGCACTTCATCGCGCCAGGCAAGCCGATGCAGAACGGCTTCTGCGAAAGCTTCAACGGGCGGATGCGGGACGAGTTGCTGAACGAAACCCTGTTCTTCGGCCTCGACCATGCCCGAACAACCATCGCCGAATGGGCAGACGACTACAACCGATCGCGCCCACATTCGGCGCTCGGATACATCACGCCTGCGGCCTATGCCGCCAATCTCACCGCAACGGACGATCGGCTGCGCAACCCCGACCAGCTCCGCCGATCACCCGTTGCTCAACCCGCGCCATACGGCGTAAAACCCGCCGAGGCTCTAACTGCAGCCGGATCAAAATTCAGTGGCAGGTCA
>NZ_JAMYMO010000130.1:0-706 GCF_040318575.1 Mesorhizobium sp. M1088
GCGCTATGGAACGGACCCCGCACACATGCCGAGCTCGCACCGCCGCTATGCGGAATGGACACCGGATCGTTTCCGGCGCTGGGGCGCATCGATCGGACCGCAAACCGAAGGGCTTATCACCGCCATCCTCGCCAGCCGGCCGCATCCTGAGCAGGGCTTCAGAACATGTCTGGGTATCCTGCGCCTTTATCGCGACATCAGCCGCGAGCGCGCCGAGACCGTTTCGGCGCGCGCCGTCGAGATCGGCGGCCTGACCTGCAAGACGATCGCCTCGCTCATCTACACCCAAAAGCGCGCGGGGCAGTCCACCGAACCCGCCGCCGTCATGGAGCACGCCAATCTGCGCGGCCCCGGTTACTTTCATTGAGGAGACAACGAACGATGCTGATCAATCCCACAATCGATATGCTGCGCGAGCTCGGCCTGACAGGCATGGCCAGCGCCTATCAGGAACTCGAGATGCAAACGGAAGCCAGAAGCCTCGAACATGGCGAATGGCTCGCGCTGCTTCTCGAGCGCGAGGCGACCACGCGCCGCCAGAGACGCTTCGAGGCCAGGGCTCGTGCCGCAAAGCTGCGCCATGACGCCCAGATCGAGAATGTCGACTTCCGCGCCGCCCGCGGCCTCGATCGCAATCTCTTCCTGAAGCTCGCCGCTTGCGACTGGATCCGACAGCGCCATAGCCTGCTGTTGATTGGACCCGCCG
>NZ_JAMYMO010000131.1:0-670 GCF_040318575.1 Mesorhizobium sp. M1088
AGATCAACGAATTGATCGACCATGTGCGCGAAGTGCTGAGGGCCGTGGATTGAACCAGGTGCAGCTTTCCCTCCCCCTCGAGGGGAGGGTGGCCGCGAAGCGGCCGGGTGGGGTCGGTGCGGCAGTGCGCCAGCCTGACCTTCGGCCGCATAGGTGTCTGTGATGCCCCGGACCCGCGTGAGCTTCGAAATGCGCCAAAAGGCGCGCGCGCTTCGAGTACATGCGACCAAAGGCGAATCGCTGCTTTGGTATGAACTGCGCGAATTGAAATCGGCTGCGATGAAATTCCGCCGCCAGTGTCCGATCGGGCCTTATATCGTCGACTTTGCTTGCCTTGCGGTAAAGCTGGTCGTTGAAATCGATGGTGATCTGCACGAACAGGAGAAGGGCAAACGGCACGACGCCGTCCGTGATGCCTATCTGCGATCGCTCGGGTTCGATATCTTTCGCGTCGATGAGCCCGATGTCATAAACAGCGCTTGGCATGTCGCACAGGTGGTCAAGGAGAAGGTCGCGCGCATGTCAGCCGACCCCACCCGACCGCTTCGCGGCCACCCTCCCCTCGAGGGGGAGGGGGACGCTGGCGTGCCACAACCAATGAGGTTTTAGAATATGGCCGCCCCCGGCGAGAATCTGCGAATCAATTCAGACCGTTTGTGGGATTCGATAA
>NZ_JAMYMO010000132.1:0-665 GCF_040318575.1 Mesorhizobium sp. M1088
AACTGCGCCCCGGGAACAGCCAGCCATGCGGAAGCATCACCCCGCGACGCCTGCCTTCGCGCCACCACACCCGCAGCAGTTCCAAGAGTTGCGGCGAGAGCATGGCGTTGCGAACCTTGCGTCCTTTGCCCTGTTCGACGCGGATCAGCATGCGTGTGCTGTCGATATCATCGACCTTGAGGTGCGCGACCTCCGATACGCGCAGACCCGCGCCATAGGCGACACCGAGCGCGGCCTTGTACTTGATGCCAGGTGCTGCTTCGAGCAGCCGCGCCGCTTCCTCCACGCTCAGCACGTCCGGCAGCTTGCGTGGATGGCGCATGATCACCAGCACACGTGCCAGATCCCGCCGCTTCAGCGTCACCAGGAACAGGAACCGCAGTGCCGAGACCGCGCCATTGATCGTCGCAGGGCCGACGCCGCTCTCATGCTGATGCAGCTGGAATCGACGGATGTCCTCAGCCCTCGCAGTGTCGGGCGAGCGGCCAAGGAACACAGCGAAGCGCCGGACGTGACGAACGTAGTCTTGCTGGGTATGGGAGCCCAGGCCACGCATGAGCATGTCGTGCTGCATGCGCTGGCGAAGCGGAGAGATTGGTGCATCGGTCGACAGGGTAGCCATGGCGAGTTCCTCTCGTTGAAGGGAACTCCATGGTCAGATCGAC
>NZ_JAMYMO010000133.1:0-647 GCF_040318575.1 Mesorhizobium sp. M1088
GTGGCGCGAAGGCAGGCGTCGCGGGGTGATGCTTCCGCATGGCTGGCTGTTCCCGGGGCGCAGTTGCACCGATCCGATCTCGTCGCGGCAACTCCATCGCGCGCTTCAGGAAGCCGCCGAAGTCGCCGGCATCCGCAAGCGCGTCAGCCCGCATACTCTGCGGCACAGCTTCGCCACCCACCTGCTCGAGCAGGATGTCGACATTCGCGTCATCCAGGTGCTGCTCGGGCACTGCAAGCTCGAAACGACAGCGCTCTACACCAAGGTCTCGACCCGGACGATCCACGCGGTCGCAGGGCCGCTGGACCGGCTGATGGCGCTGATGGAAGGCAAGACGCCGTCCGGCTGAACCGGTGCGCGCCGACCTGGAGGTCGCCGATATCTTCCGTGCTGCCGGCCCCGGATACCGGATCTCCCACGCCGGGCATCTGAGCTTGCAGCAGCTCAAGGTCATGTCGGCGATCGAACAGTGTCGCACCGCTGCATTGGGTGGTCATGTCGAAGCCTGTGCGGACTGCGGCCAATGGCGGATCGCCTATAACAGCTGCCTTATGGGCAGATCCAGTAATGGGGAGTCGGCGACGACTTGATCACGCTCTTGCGACAGTCGCCGCCAGCCCGGCTCACCATTACGAGGTGCGCTTGAG
>NZ_JAMYMO010000134.1:0-625 GCF_040318575.1 Mesorhizobium sp. M1088
TGAAGTCCGGCGTCAGCCGAGCAAGCTTCTACGATCCCGAGATCAACCGCAGCTATGGGAGAATGGCATCTCACTATGGCGTCGGCGTCCTGCCGGCCCGGCCCGACGACCGAAGGACAAGGCCAAGGTCGAGAACGGCGTGCGTTTCGCCCAAAGCTGCATTCTGGGGCGCCTGCGCAAACAGACGTTCTTCTCGCTCGCCGAGGCCAATGCCGCGATCGCCGGCGTGCTGGAGCGCATCAACAATCATGTCATGCGCCGGCTGGGCGTCAGCCGCCGACAGCTCTTCGAGGCGGTCGAACGCGCGGCGCTCGCAAGCCTGCCCGCCGAGGATTACGAGTTCGCCGAATGGCGCTTTGCGCGGGTCTCGACGGATTACCATGTCGAGTTCCAAAGCTTCTTCTATTCCGTGCCGCACGGCCTCATCCGTCAGCAGGTCGATATCCGGGCGACAGCACGGATGATCGAGATCTTCCATCGCGGCGAACGCATCGCTGTGCATCAGCGCCGATATGGCGGCAAGCGCTATGGAACGGACCCCGCACACATGCCGAGCTCGCACCGCCGCTATGCGGAATGGACACCGGATCGTTTCCGGCGCTGGGGCGCATCGATCGGACCGCAA
>NZ_JAMYMO010000135.1:0-604 GCF_040318575.1 Mesorhizobium sp. M1088
CGATGCATGCCCTGAAGGTAACCGCAGTCCACGATAGCAAGCAGTTTGACTATGTTCTTTCACGTGAGCCAGTCGATCTCGTGGTTGTTGACCTTAACCTAGGCCGGGAGGATGGACTTGCGATCGTCCGCAATCTGGCGACAAAATCGGATGTTCCTATCATAGTGATCAGCGGCGACCGGCTTGATGAGGCGGAAAAAGTGGTTGCACTGGAGCTCGGCGCAACCGATTTCATTCCCAAGCCTTTCGGGATGCGCGAATTCTTGGCCCGCATTCGAGTAGCGCTACGCCAGCGCATTTCTAGTCCGCGAACCAGAGAGCAGCGCTCATTTCGCTTTGGGGCCTGGAAGCTCAGCGTGAAGCAGCGGCGACTGATCTGTGCGGAGCGTGGCGAGGTCAAGCTTACCGCATGTGAGTTCAATCTCTTGATCGCATTTCTGGAGAACCCCCGCAACGTGCTATCCAGAGAACGGCTTTTGCTCGCGAGCCGTGTGCGTGGAGAAGAGGTGTACGATCGAAGTATCGATGTCCTAATCATGCGCTTGCGCCGAAAGCTGGAGGCTGATGCGGCCAACCCTCGCCTGGTCAAAACATCCCGTGGCGC
>NZ_JAMYMO010000136.1:0-595 GCF_040318575.1 Mesorhizobium sp. M1088
TTCGCTCCAGATGGTGGGGCCGGATCTTCTCATGCATCATGGCGTGCCTCCTCCCGTGGAACGGCGCGCTCGCCGTCGACGTGGTCGAGGATCAGGCGCACCATCAGCTTTGTCAGCGTCAGGCGCGTCTCTTCCGGCAGCGCCTGCCATGGTGGCATCTGCGCGGTCTCCGCATCGTGCGGGTTGGAGAACAGATCGAACTGATATGTCGTGGGCTGGCGCGGCATGGACCTCTCCCCGATTCGCGTCGTGAGGATCCGATGCTGCGCCCGAAACCTCCAATTGCGATGGGGTGTGGGAATTGGCCGTCGCGTCCTGCAGCAGTGTCACCAAGACGCCAAGCGTTCTGGGATCGACATGTGGGGCAGCGGCAATGCGCCACGCGGTGCAGACCGCGCGATCAAACATCCAGGCCGGAACCTCCAGCCACCGATCGGAGGCGTGGCCAGAGAGACTGCAGCGGAAAACCTCCCGGTCAGCCTTCTCGATCACCTCATGAACGTGAACACAACGCCCGGCCCAGGGATGCCATGGATAAAGAAACTTGCGTTCCTCGGTCCCGTGGGCGTTCTCTCGTCGTGTTGTACAACACCGC
>NZ_JAMYMO010000137.1:0-592 GCF_040318575.1 Mesorhizobium sp. M1088
ACTTTCCCGTTCGCCACTGCTCTTTAGCAGCAGCGAGACAATACATCATGTCCATGGAAAAATCGCAGGGATCCGCGAGTGTGGGGAAGCGGTAACGCTCTATTAATCGAACCCTCGCGCATTTTGCAGCGCGACAGCGTCCGTGCCCCCTTCGTCAACCGCGACTCCTTGGCGCTCGAGCAGTTGTTCAAACTCGTGTGTTCGTCGCGGTTCGATCTTGACCCAACAAGCGGTCGTCACTCCCAGAAAGCCGGCCTGCGGCAGCAGAGTCACGATTGGAGGACCGCGCGCAGCCGTTGCAGGATGCCGCACACGCTCCGCCGAGCGCCTCGTCCATGAGGCGGCGGATGGTGCGCACGCAACGGCCGCACTTGGGACTGCAGCCGAGACAGCCATAGACCTGACTAATCGAGCGCGTCCGCCCCGCCTCGACGGCGGGGCGGACATCCTGATCGCTCAACACATTGCATGAACAGATGATCATGGCGCGGTGGCTCTCGACGGAGATTGGCTAGGTTGGTCGTCACCCGGCAAGCGGTCAGTAGTCCCAAACCGCCGGTACGCAACGAAAGGCGTCGCCGTCGACCGCCAC
>NZ_JAMYMO010000138.1:0-581 GCF_040318575.1 Mesorhizobium sp. M1088
CCGGCGTCGGAAAGAGCTGGCTTTCCTGCGCCCTCGGACACAAGGCATGCCGCGAGGACCTCTCCGTCGCCTATCATCGCCTCCCCAGGCTGTTCGCAACACTTGGACTGGCGCGCGGCGACGGCCGATATCCGAAGGTCCTCAAGGCCTTGGCCAGAACCGATCTGCTCATCCTCGACGACTGGGGGCCGGAGAAGCTCAATGACGACCAGCGTCGCGACCTCTTGGAAATCATCGAGGATCGGTACGAAATGCGATCGACGATCGTCACCAGCCAGGTGCCCGTGGACCATTGGTACGACATGATCGGCAACCCAACCATCGCCGACGCCGTATTGGACCGGCTTGTTCACAATGCCTATCGCATCGAACTCAGCGGCGAGAGCCTGCGAAAACAGAAAGCCGTGACCACCAATCAAACTACCCTGGCTTGACGCACACAACCGGTTCAGGTCAAAAACCTGCACGACCCAGGGGCACACTAACTGTCCGGCTTCAAATCGGAATCGTGTCCGGCATGAAATCGGAATACCTGTCCGGCTTCAGATTGGAATAGCCGTCCGGCATCACCGGAATACGCA
>NZ_JAMYMO010000139.1:0-574 GCF_040318575.1 Mesorhizobium sp. M1088
ACCAGGTGGCTGGGCAAATCAAGCTTGAGCGTGCCGGAATCGCGGTCGAGGAAGCCCGCAAGGCAAAATTGCTGCTTTCGGTAGACCTGGAGGACAAGGATAAGAAGCTTGCCGAGCTGGAGGCGACGTTGAAGGCGCGCGACGAAAAGCTCACCGAGGCCCAGCAGCAACAGGCGGAATTCCTGAAAAAGCAGCGTGCGCTTGACGACGAAAGCCGGGAGATGGCGCTGACCATCGAAAGGAAGATCCAGGAGGGGCTGGACGCCGTTCGCGTCAAGGCGAGGTCGGAAGCGGAAGACGGGCTCAAAATGAAGGTCGCGGAAAAGGAAGAACAGATCGCAGGCATGCAGCGTCAGATTGAGGAGCTGAAGCGCCGTGCGGAACAGGGTTCCCAGCAGCTGCAGGGTGAAGTTCTGGAGCTTCAGCTGGAAGCCCTCATTGCCGGCCGGTTCCCGATGGACGTCATTGAACCGGTTGCCAAGGGTGAGTTCGGCGGAGATGTCCTGCACCGCGTCGTCGGACCGGCCGGCCAGCCATGCGGCGCCATTTTGTGGGAATCGAAACGCACCAAGAA
>NZ_JAMYMO010000140.1:0-555 GCF_040318575.1 Mesorhizobium sp. M1088
GTTGAGGCGCAGATAGCCTGCAGGCATTCAAAAAGCCATCGAGGAACTTTGAACCGTCGCGGCCGTTTACCGGCTATCGCGTCCGGAAAGTTCCGCCATGAATGTCAGCGACGAAAGGACTGTATCCCTTTGGGCGGCAACCGAAGTAGCGCCTGATGCAGTTCCGCTCGAGCGGAGTGAACAGGTCGATGTCGTGGTCGTCGGATCTGGCATTGCCGGACTGTCGGTCGCGTTCGAACTGGCCATCGCCGGGCAAAAGGTGGCAGTGCTCGATCGCGGCCGGATCGGAAGCGGCATGACGGCCCGCACCACCGCGCATCTGTCATCGATCTGCGACGACTACTTTTCGGAACTGATCAAATTGCGTGGCGAGGAACTGGCGCGGATCTACTACCAAAGCCAGTCGGCCGCTATCGACCGTATCCGATCGATTCAGGAGGCGGAGGGCATGCCGTGTGATTTCCGCCGCCTCGAAGGCTTTCTGTTTCCGGCGTCGGGCAGGAAGGAATCCGTCATCGAGCGCGAACTGGACGCCGCTCTGAAGATCGGTGTCGA
>NZ_JAMYMO010000141.1:0-537 GCF_040318575.1 Mesorhizobium sp. M1088
GCTCTCGGCAGAAAGTCCTGGCTCTTCTGCGGTTCCGATCGCGGCGGACAGCGCGCGGCCGTTCTCTACAGCCTGATCGTCAGCGCCAAGATGAACGATGTCGACCCGCAGGCCTGGCTCGCCGACGTCCTCGCCCGACTGCCCGCCTATCCGGCCCATCGGATCGATGATTTGCTGCCGTGGAATTGGAGATCCGCAAAATTGCGGACCCAACCAGCGGCGGCCTGATCATGCAGCGCAATAAGGTGCATCACGTCTACACCGTCGATCGTGTCGCCAGGGACCTCGGCGTCAGCGAAGCGCTCATCCAGGACCTGACCCTCGGTCTCGAGCCCGAGGACGGCGTCATCTGGGTCTACGGCGCCAACGATGACGACGGGATCTTGGCCTTCACCGATGAAGGGATCGAGGCGGTCAAACTCCTCCTCGAAGAATATCATCGCGTCTCCCCAAAGAAAGCTTGACCCCAGCACTCCGGTGCTCAGGTTCTCCTGGCTGCCGGATGCGCACGTCTGCGGTCTTCACCGGATGCGTACT
>NZ_JAMYMO010000142.1:0-529 GCF_040318575.1 Mesorhizobium sp. M1088
GGATGACTGGCGACCAACACCTTCACGCCAGCCGGGATCATGCCTGGCGAACCGCCCGGATAATCCGCACCAGCTGCTCCTCATTGATATCGGCACCGGCGCGAATGACCACGCCACCCAGCTCGATCTCCACCGACGCAGACGCTGTCGGCGTGACCTCGACAAAGCCGAGCCGCTCCGCATCCCTGTGTGGCGTGACCGCACCGCTCTTGATCGCCTTGCTCCGCCAGCCGAACAGCTGGGCCGGCGCCATCCCCGCTTGTCTGGCAATGGCCGATACATTCGCGCCCGGCTTCAGTGTCGCCTCGATCAGCCGCGACTTCGCTTCCGCCGACCAGCGCCGCCGCGGACGCTGCGGGCTTGCCTCCAGTCGGTTGGCAACCGCTTCAAGAACATGGAAACTTCTATCATCAGGCATAGGCGCAGACATAGAAATTGACACTGCAAGCTCCTCGGCTCCTTGCTTCAGTGTCAGTATGTCTCGCTCATCACCTCAAGCCGCGCCAGATGGGGTCAGCTTGGCGCTTAC
>NZ_JAMYMO010000143.1:0-525 GCF_040318575.1 Mesorhizobium sp. M1088
CCGCCAGTTCGGCCTCGACCAGCGCAGCGCGCGCGGCCTCGTCTTCGGCTCTGGCCAGCGCCGCGGTCAGCGCTGCTCTCAGCGCGCCAATATCGTCCGGAACGGCATTCTGGGCGGTGGCAACCATGCCCTGGAGTGAATCATAACACGCGTCCGCTGACTCGCGGAAAATGGCGCAAACTCAAAGAAAAACTCAGCCCGCGCGCTGCGGTCGGAACGTGTGACGCGGGTTGCGCCAATCGATCCCGTCGAGCATGTAGGCGAGCTGCGCCGGTGATATGGAAACCGTACCGTCCGCCGGCGACGGCCATAGAAACCGGCCCGCGACATGCCGAGCCCATCATGCCAGATAATCTTGATCAGATTGCCGCTGCGGCCGCGGAAGACATAAAGATCGCCGGCATGCGGATCCCGGCCCAACATCTCCTGAACCTGCAGAGCGAGGCCTTGCATCCCGCGACGCATATCGGTCCGGCCGACCGCCAACCAGATCCGCACCTGGCTCGGAACCGGGATCATGAAACG